>NZ_FNLC01000001.1:729197-1093796 GCF_900104065.1 Natronobacterium texcoconense
CACCGGCGGGAGGATTTCGAACACGCCCAGTAGCACCAGTGCTGGACCGAACGAGAGGGCTGCTGCGAGGAGGTTGGTTCGTCGCCCCCACTTGTTGATGTAGGGGAGGAACTCCGATTCGAAGACGTCCGCTTCTTCCTGTGTCGCTTTGCCTCTTTCGTTGTAATTTCCTTCTTCAGCCATTGTTACCAGAAGGTTCCGACGGTCAGTTGGAGAACCATACCTGCCAGGAGGCCGACGATCATAGCGGTTCCGAGCGCCCACTCTCTGATCCACTGGATATCGTGCTTGTCCGCGATGTGCAACAGTCCCAGCATCGTGACGCCACCGAAGACGACCGCCATGGTCCGGGGCGTTCCCTCGACGACTTCGTCCGTCGCGAGGTACGAGAACGCCCCCAGCATTGCCGCGGACGTAATCACTGGCAGGAGCGATTCCTTGCCGCCAGCGACTTTTTGGCGGATGTTTTCCATTTTGGGGGTGAACAGGCCGGAGACGAGCAACCATCCTAGCGCACCCAGCGTCATCGTCCAGACTGCCGTAGCGAATGCGGCTTCGGTGATTCCTTCGTCACCGAGACTGTACCCGAGCTGGCCGACGCCGAACTCGGCGGCCGGGATTTCGAACATCACCGAACCGATCACCGACAGTCGCATCCAGGCCATCGGTCCGCCCACGGTCGCGATAAGCGCCAACATTCCGACCAGAACGGCGACTGCCGGTCCGATGGCCGAAATCACACCCGATCGGATTCCACTCTTCATCTGCTCTTCCGACAATCCCATCTCCTTGCCAGTCTTCCAGGCACGACGCATGAACAGTGCTGCTTGAACCAGGACCAGCAGGACGACCGGCAGGGCAGCCAACCACAGCCACTCGCTGTTCGCGACGTCCATATAGGCCGGTGCGTGATTCACGAATGTTACCATGCTACACTGGACAATTGTTAACGCTGTACTATATAAATGAGGGGATATGGTTAAGAAAACAAGATGAGACGGTAACCCCGGAACAGGCCGATATCGATGGTATACAGGCAACAATGACCGTATTGACTTCATACGTATCTGTCGCAGTCTCATCCGAAGTTCGAACGCGGTTCGTCGCCTGACTCTCCTGAATCGCTGGATGAACTTTTTGGGTCATAACTTCGAACATCATGTGTGTATGGGAGTAACAATCACAACCCCCGATCGAAGTCGACTCGTCGACTTGCGACGGACGTTCCACGAGTACCCCGAACCGGGCTGGTGTGAATTCTGGACGACGGCACGGATCGTCGACGAGCTGGAAACGATCGGCGTCGACGAGATCCACGTCGGACCGGACGCGATGGATACCTCCGAGCGACTGGGGGTGCCGGACGAAGCGGAACTCGAGGACTGGTTCGAACGAGCCAGAGACCGCTACGACGGCGACTCCGACGTCTTCGACAAAATCGAGGGTGGGAATACGGGAGCCGTGGCAGTACTCGAGCGAGGTGAGGGACCGACGGTCGGTCTGCGCGTCGACATCGACGCCCTACCGATTACTGAAGCGGATGGAGCGGACCACGACCCGACCGAAACCGGATTCCGGTCGGAAAACGAGGGGTTCATGCACGCCTGCGGGCACGACGCTCACATCACGTTCGGACTGGGAACCCTCGAGGCAGTGAAAGACAGCGACTTCAGCGGGACGTTCAAGGTCTTCTTCCAGCCCTCCGAGGAATTGCTCGGGGGCGGGAAGGCGATGGCGGCGGGGCCACACATCGACGACGTCGAGTACATGATCGGGACCCACATCGGGCTCGGCCACTCGACCGGCGAGGTCGTTGCAGGCGGGAGAGGGATGCTGGCGTTGAACCGAATGGAGGTCGCGTTCGAAGGCGAATCCTCTCACGCCGGTCTCGCTCCCAATGCGGGGAGAAACGCTGTCCAGGCCTTCGTAACGGCTGCGGAGAACGTCTATGCCATCCCTCGACACAAGGAGGGCGCGACTCGAGTCAACGTCGGGCGTCTTCACTCGACTAACCCGGCCAACATCGTCGCCGACGAGGTCAGCGCAGAACTCGAGGTTCGTGGCGACACGACCGAGTTGATGGAATACATGCGCGACAGGGTAGAGCGGACACTCGAGTCGGCTGCCGAGATGCACGACTGCTCGGTCGACTACTCGCTCACCGGTGAGGCGATCCGACACGATTCCGACGAAGTGATGGTCGAACGTGTCGTGGATCTGGCATCGAAGATAGACGAAGTCACGGCCGCAACCCGATGGGCCGAGTTCGGCGGTAGCGAGGACGTCACCTATCTGATGAAAGAAGCAAGCGATAGCGGCGGGTATGCGACGCTGATCGTCATCGGAACGGACCATCCTGGCGACCACCATACGCCAACGTTCGACGTCGACGAAGAGAGTCTCGGCGTCGGTGTGTCGGTTCTCTCCGAAACTGCACTCTCGCTTTTCGACGATCCAGTCGGCTGATACGACGATTTTTATCGAAGCTACCGTTCGTCGTTCGCCAACTCGAGGGCCGCAACAGCCAGCGTGTTCGCCGCACTGTAACAGTCGTCCCAGCTGGTGTACTCGTCTTCGGTGTGGCTCTTGCCGTCTTCGCTTGTGGCAAACACCATCCCGGCGTCGCACACCTCGTGTGCGTGCGTTGCGTCGTGGACGCCGCCGCTGAATACGTCAGCCGCGTCGTACTCGAGATCCGAAGCCGCCGTTCGAACGGCGTCGACACAGCGGTCGTCGAAGTAGACTGGATCGGCGTCCGCCCGACTCTCGTGTTCGACCTCGATACCCTCGCGCTCGGCGGCTGCTTCGGCTTCCTGGATCACGCGTTCTTCGGCTTCGTGAAGGACCTCGACAGTCGGATCGCGGAACCCGTACGTAATAGTCGCTTGCTCGGGAATCACGTTGATCGAGCCCGGTTCGATCTCGACGGAGCCGACGGTGCCGACCGTTCGCTCGCCGAGTGTGGACGGGATGCGCCTGATCTGCGTGACGACGTCGGCCGCCGCGACCATCGCGTCGCTTCGGTGGTGCATCGGAGTCGCCCCGGAGTGGTTCGCCTCGCCGAAGAACGTGAACGCACCCCAGGTGAGCCCGACGATACCGGTGACGACGCCCACGTCTTTGTCGTTGGCATCGAGGTACGGTCCCTGTTCGATATGCAACTCCAGATACGAGTCGTAGTCCGTGGCCGGCTCTGCCGGCTCCGACCCCTTGTAGCCGATGCGCTCGAGTTCCTCCTCGACGGTGACGCCGTCTTCGTCGGTTGCCGCGTACTGCTCCTCGAGATCGTGAACGCCGGCCCAGACGCCGCTTCCCTGTAGCGTCGGCTGGAAGCGCGACCCCTCCTCGTTCGTCCAGTTGACGATCTCGATCGGGCGGTCGGTTTCGATATCGCGGTCGTTCAGTTCCCGGACGAACTCGAGGGCGGCGACGACGCCGAGTGCCCCGTCGTAGATACCGCCGTACGGTTGCGAATCGAGGTGTGAGCCGAGCAGGATCGGCTCGAGATCGCGAGCGCCCTCGCGCCGCCCAAACATGTTTCCGAACTCGTCGACTCGAACCGACAACTCGGCCGCTTCCATCTGATCGGAGAACCAGTCTCTCACCGCTTTGTCCTCGTCGGACAGCGCCAGCCGATGGAGTCCACCGTTCTCCGTTCCACCGATGTCAGCCTGTGTTTTCATCGTCTCGACGAACCGCTCGCGGTTCAATACGAGCGTCATGTTCGGACCTACGATTCTCCTGCCGATATAGCTACGGACGGTTCCGTCGATCGCTATCGGGCCGTGGCTCTCGGTAGTCGGGCACAATTACTCGCGTTGCTCGCGGTGACGTGCCTCGAGTTCCCGGTACCGGTCGTCGTCTCGCACTCGCTCGAGCCAGACGTCGTAGACGAGTGCGGCGTCTCGTTTGTCGCTGTCAGCCCAGTAGACCGGCTCTCGTTGCTCGCCGTTCTCGTACTTCTGCCCGCCGGGGTACCTCGCGTAACGCATCGCTCGCGTATACCCCATCTGCAGGTACTTCCTGGCCATGTCCATCCCGACGAAATCGTCGTCCTCTCTGTATCGCTTGAACTGCCGATAGATCGCCTCTCCGCTTTCGTCGGCCGTTTCGCGGTCGGCGTACCCCCACAGCGACAGGAGTTCGGACTTGTAGGGCTGGACCTTGAATACGCCTTCCTCGCCACGACCGATCTCGTACCGTTCCGGATGGGCGCGATAGTCCACGTCGTGAGCGACGTCGTCGCGGACGTGTGGCGGTGCGTTCTCGTCCTGCGGAGAGTCGCTGGTCACGGGTGCGTTTCGACCGGGAACGCCTTCGAGGTGTCGCCGGCGCCCCTCTCGGCAGTCAGGCATTCGTCTGGACGAGACCGCTGAATCCCTTCAGGGTCCTACCTCTGCAGGAAGTCGCGCCGCGTTCGTCGCGAGTTGCTTCGATCGGCGAATCTTCTCGGACGTAGCCGTGAGCCGTCGCTACTCGAGTGTCGGGGTACGGATACCAGTGGCCGCGAAAAACGGCTACCGATCGTCGTCCGTTCCTCGTTTCCAGATGTCTGGCGATTCTCCGTTGGGTGGCGTGTGCGAGATCTCTTTCATCGTCTGTGTCATGGTACTACCTGGCAGTGTTCACCATATATACCTTTCCAGGGGACGTCCCTAGAATCTTATTAGCATATAAGGATTGCAGGCAGGAATCGACGTTCGGTTGACTCGGCCGCCAGTCACCCGTATCGCCGGCTCGTCGTTGTTTCCGCTTCGTACAGGAACGAAGGCTCTGGTCCGTACACTTTTGCTGATCGTCAGCACAGTATGAACATGGATCAGGTCGTCGAGGAGTTCGAGTGGTTCGCTGACTGGGCCAATGGCGTCACACCACTCTACGAGCGACTCGCCCGTCAGACCGCTCGAGAGAACTCCCTCCTCGAAATCGCAGCGGAGGCGCCCTCGAGTCAACCAGCGCCGAATCTGCTCTTCGGTGCCGTCCACGCGCTTCTGTTAGCGGGCGTCGATCACCCACTGGTGGAGTTTTACCCGACCTGTACCGACGACGCGGTCGACCCGACTACACGGGACCCGTTCCCGGCATTTCGGGAGTTTTGCCTGTCACACGAGGACCGAATCCGGGAAATCGTCGGCTCACGGCGCGTCCAGACGAACGAGGTCGGACGATCCGCAGTCCTCTTTCCGGCGTTCAAATCCGCCGTCGACCGCGGTGCAGCGACGCCGATTGCGCTCGTCGAAATCGGTACCAGTGCCGGACTCAACCTGTACTGGGATCGGTTCCGGTACGAGTACGAGGGATACGCGGCCTGCGGTGATCCGGAGTCGCCGGTGACGATCGAAACGACCGTTCGCGGCGATGGTGTTCCGCCACGATGGGATCGACCCCCCGAAATCGCCCGTCGCGTCGGTATCGACGTCAACCCCCTAGACGTCACCGACCCGGCCGACGCGCGCTGGCTACGGGCGCTCGTTATCCCGGACCAGGCCCAGCGATTCGAACGGCTCGACGACGCTATCGAGCTGGTCGCGGACGATCCCCCGCAGCTGGTCGCCGGCGACGCGCTCGAGGTACTCCCGGACGTCCTGTCCGAGATTCCCGACCGGTTCGACGTCTTCGTGTTCAGCACCCTCGTGCTCTACCAGCTTGACGACCACGAGATCGAGACGCTTCGAGACCTACTGATCAAGCAGAGCCAGCGCCGGACTGTCCACTGGTTTTCGAACGACCCGTCCCGGGAGGAGACACCGCCGACGTATCGGTACGTCTCGTTCGCCGACGGGCAGCGGACGCGACGGCTCGCAAAGTACAAAGCCCACGGCGAGTGGATCCGATGGCTCGCCGACTCCAGCACCTGACGGACTTCGACTCGCGATTCTGGATTCGTCGGCTATCTATTCCCACTCCTCGCGAAGGATTCCGTACAGAATCCCGTCCCGGTACTCGCCGTCGACGAAGGCATTCATACGAAGTCGTCCCTCCTGCTCGAAGCCAAGCGACTCGAGTAGCCCGCGCGAGGCCTCGTTGTGCTCGAACGCCTTCGCCTTCACCGTCGGCGTGTCGTACGACCGGAAGACGTAATCGACGAGCAACGCAGCGGCTTCCCTGCCGTACCCTTCGCCCTGTACCCCCGAACGGAGCCAGAAGCCGACTCGCGGGTTTCGAGTCCACTCCGAGACTGAGACGACACCGACCCGACGAACGTCGTCCGTGTCGACCGGTCCCGGCTCACCCGGGTCGTCGAGACAGACCAGCAGGATCGTGACGTTGTCGTCCTCGAGGGTCTTCTCGAGTTCGTCACGGCTCCGGACTTTCGAGTTCCCGGTTAGATGTCGGATTTCGGGATCGCCAGCGCCGTGTTGCAAGACGTCTACGTCTTCGCTCTCGAGCGTTCGGAGGGTGATTCGCTCCCCACGTTTGACGATTGCGCCAGCCATACTCGCACAACCACAGCTATTGACATGTGCGTTCCGGTAAAACTGCTGCAGTTGGCGGCCGCACGTGGTACCGACGAGGGGGACGTGTCCTCGAGTCATCGATGGGCGCGAGGATTCTCGAGTCGTCGAACCGCCTACTCGTCCTCGTTTTCGTCGTCCTCCTGTGCCTCGACCGCCACCTCACCGACCATCTCGGTTTCGTGGACGCTACACAGATACTGGACCATCTCGTCGGTAACTTCGTCGATCTCGAGCGTCTCCGTCTCGCCTTCCTCGTCCATCAGGTCGGTCTCGTAGTCGTCGACGACTCCGTAGGTATCGTCCCGGATCTCGAGGTTGTGCTCCTCGCCGTCGCCGTTCTCCCAGGTGATCTCGTAAGACTCGCCTTCCAGCAGGAGCAGCGTTGGGTTTTCTTCGTCGGCGATCGCCTCGGGTTCGACGCCGGTCCACCCGTCCGTAGTTCCCTCGAGGAGGATTTCCTGATCGGGATCGATCGGTTCGTCTTCGTCGTCGTTCTCTTCGTCTTCTTCGTCTTCGTCGTTCTCTTCGTCGTCATCCGCAGCCGCTTCGTCCTCCTCGTCGTCGTTTTCGGCTTCGGGCTCGTCTTCGTCCGCTGCAGGCTCGTCCTCTTCCGGTGTCTCTTCTTCGGGATCCTCGTCGGCACAGCCGGCGAGCAATGCCGTGATGCCAGCAGCGCCAGCCACTTCGATTATGCGTCGACGGGTCGTACTGTCACCTTCGGGCATGACAGTACGTCACGTCTCGAGCCGCCTAAGCGAAATCCCGGAAACTGCCGAGTTGGGCGTTCCGCAGTTTCCATTTCACCGCTGGTGGCGCGACTCTTTGGGACTCGAGAACGAAACCAGGATTCAGCCGATTGGTAATCTATTTGTCTGGTCGAGTGTCGTCTGGTCGGTACGCTCATAACGAATACGTTCGTACTGTCGAGCACTCGAAATGAGAGTCGACCGATCCGAGATTCGAGATGGGCTCGCGGCGACCTGGCCGTTCTTGCTCTCGCATCACCTCCCCTCGGAGTGGTACCGATGTTACTCGCCGCACGTATTCGGGCGGCAAGTCCACATCTGTGCACGCTGTCTCGGGGTGTATCCCGGAATCGCGGTCGGACTTGCCACCTACTTCGTCGCGTTTCCGTCGACCGCTTCGGTAGTACTCACCGCAGTTCTCCCGCTGCCGGCCCTGGTGGACTGGACGCTCACCACCTTTACAGACCGTCGTGGTTACAACGTCGTCCGCACGGTAACTGGTGGATTGCTCGGCTTCGCGTACGGAATCGGTCTATTGGCTGTCTTGCTCGAGTTCGATCTTCGCATTATTGTCGTGGGGATCGCCTACGCAATAATAGCCAGCGTGTTGATATATTTCGACCAGAACGGAAAGTAATATATAGGTAATATTTTATATTGGCTGTGACAATCAGGCGATAGCATGAAACACTGCATCAACTGTGGCGAAGAGATCAAAGCGGAAGCGGAACTGTGTGGAAACTGTGGTGTCAACCAGAACGCATCGCTCGAGGGTGGACACGGCGATCGGGACGCAAACGAGAAGTACTGTACGGACTGTGGCTCGCTGATCGCGAAGCAGGCCGAGGTCTGCCCCGAGTGTGGCGTTCGACAGGCTTCCCACGGTGCCGGCGGCAGTTCCGGCAGTTCGGACAAGGTCGTCGCGAGTATCTTTGCACTCTTCCTCGGTGGACTCGGCGCCCACAAGTTCTACCAGGGCAACGTGAAGTACGGCGTGCTGTATCTGTGTTTCTTCTGGACGTTCATCCCTGCACTTCTCGCGTTCGTCGAGGCGATTCTCATGCTGGTCTCGGACGACGCCGAGTACGAACAGCAGTACGCCGACGGCAGCATCCTCGGCAAGATTTAGAGCGGCTCTGAACGTCGTCGGTCCGTTTTTTGTCGACCGTCGAGAACCGTCGTGAGTTGTCGGACCCCAGTAGACGACCGAATCCAGGTAGTCTACCGCAAATCCGCGAATTACTCGGCTGCCGGCAGCGTAAACGAGAACGTCGAGCCGTCACCGGGGTTGCTCTCGACCCATATCTCTCCGTCGTGGCGTTCGACGATACGCTCACAGAGTGCGAGACCGATACCCGTTCCTTCGTGTTCCTCGTGGCTGTGGAGTCGATCGAATACGGAGAATATCCGCTCCTGGTCCTCCGGGTCGATCCCGATGCCGTCGTCGTGGACGGAGATCACCCACTGTCCACCCTGCGATTTCGCGTCGACGTGGACGCACGGCAGATCGTCACCGCTGTAGGTGATCGCGTTACTGAGCAGGTTCTGGAAGACCTGTCGTACTTGACTGGCGTCTCCCATCACGTCCGGTAACTGCTCGCTCGTAATTTCGGCGTCGCTCTCTTCGATCTGTAGCTGCAAGTCCTCCACTGCATCGGTTAGCACCTCGTCCAGGTCGATCGGCTCGAACGACTCGCCGCGCGTTTCCACACGGGAGTACTCGAGTAACGCGTCGATCATTGCGCGCATCCGCTCGGCGCCGTCGACCGCGAACCCGATGAACTCCTCGCCGTCCTCGTCGAGTTCGTCCCCGTACCGACGCTCGAGCAACTGGAGATAGCTCGTCACCATCCGCAGCGGCTCTTGCAGGTCGTGGGAGGCCGCGTACGCGAACTGTTCGAGTCGTTCGTTCGACTCCCTGAGTTCGATTTCCAGCCGTTTTCGTTCGGTGATGTCGGAGATGATTCCCTCGAGCGTAACGGGAGTTCCGTCGTCGTCGAAGATGCCGCGACCGTGTGACCGCACCCACCGTCTCTCGCCGTCGGCGGTCTCGATGCGGTAGGCCACCGAGAACGTATCCCGCTCGGCGAGGGATTGCTGGACCTCTTCCCACACCTCCTCGCGATCGTCCTCGAGGACGACGTCGTCACCGTAGGAGACGTCACCAGTTTCCAGCGATTCGGGATCGTAGCCGGTGATTTCGCGGCAGGCGTCGCTGACGAACTCCATAGGCCAGCTCCGGTCGTTGCGACACCGATAGACCATGCCGGGAACGTTGTCCATCAGCGTCTCGAGCTGGCGCTCGTACTCGCGGCGTTCGGTGATGTCGGTCAGAGTGACGACGGCGCGACTCACGTTCCCGCCTGCGTCCCGGACCGGCATGCCGTGTTCCATGATGATCCGCTGTTCGTCGTCGAACGTCTCGATCTCGTAGATGTTCGGCTCCGTCACCTCCTCGCCCTGTAGCACCTGGTACATCGTCCAGTCCTCGGGCTCGACCGGTTCGCCGGTCTCGGCCCACACCGCCGAGTACTTCTCGTACTCCTCGACGGACTCCGCATCGAAGACATCGCCACCCCAGATCTCTCGTGCCGTCTCGTTCGCTCTGATCAACGACCCGTCCGCGTCCGCGACTACGGCACCGACGGGCAACACCTGAAACAGCGTCTCGAGCTGGCGCTGTTGCTTCTCGAGTTCGAGTTCGGCCTGCTTCCGTTCGGTGATGTCGGCCAATGCGCCGGGGAACGCGACCGGATTACCGTCGTCGTCGCACTCGACGTGGCCGCGTCCCACGACCCAGCGGAGTTCCCCGTCGGCGTTCCAGACGCGGTACTCCTCCTCGTACTCGCCGCCGGATTCGACGGCCTCCTGGATCTTTCGCTCGACGCGGTCGCGGTCGGCCTCGTGGATCGACGAGAGGATTCGCTCGAGGGACACTCCCTCTCGGGCCGCGTCCGGATCGACGCCGAAGGTTCTGGCGAACGACGCGCCGGTGACGAACCGGTCTTCATCGATTTTCCACTCCCAGGTGCCGACCGCACCGGCTTCCGTCGCCGCCTCGAGTTGTGCCTTGGCGTCTTCCAGGTACTGCTCGCGCTCCTTGCGTTCGGTGACGTCCCGGAAGTAGACCGAGATCCCGGTCTCGGAGGGGTAGAGGTTCGCCTCGACCCAGAAATCGAGTGTGTCGTAGTACAGTTCGTAACTGGTCGCTTCCTGCTGCTCGAGTGCCGTATGGAAGGCGTCCCACACTTCATCGAGATCGGTGAGGTCGGGGAACACGTCCCAGAGCCGTTCGCCGAGCAGGTCGTCTTCGGAGTGCTGGAGGAGTTCTTCGGCCCGTTCGTTGACGTGCGTGAATCGGAACTCCTCGTCGACCGCATAGAAAGCGTCGGAGATCCGGCCGAAGAGACGCTGGAGTTCGCTCTCCAGTTCCTGCTCGCGCTCGCGCCAGTCGGTCATATCGCGAGTCACCTTCAGATAACCGCTGTGTGTCCCGTCGTCGTCGGAGATCGGCGTAATCGTCACGTTCGCCCAGAACTGCCTTCCATCCTCTCTGACGCGCCAGCCCTCGTCCTCGACGGAGCCGTCCTCGAGTGCCCGCTCGAGATTTCGCTCGGGAACGCCCGCTTCTCGATCCTCGTCGGTGTAGAACGTCGAGAAGTGTTCGCCGAGGATCTCGTCGCAGTCGTAGCCTTTGATCCGTTTTGCGCCGCTGTTCCAGCTGACGACGTGTCCGTCGGCGTCTAACCGGAAGATAGCGTACTCTTCGACGGCGTCGACCAGCGACTGGAACTCCGCTCTGCTCTCCTGCAGGGCTCCTTCCGACTCCTTCCGGTCGGTGATATCGTAGTACAGTTCGATCCGGCCGCCGTCGTACTGTCCCGACTCGATCGGTTTGCTGTGGTGTTCGAGCCATCGCTCCTCGAGGTCGAGTTCGTTGTCGCCGACGATCCGACACTCGAAGCGTTCGCTGTCGGCGTTGTCGTCGTACGTCGGGAGGACGGTGTCGGCAAACCGGTCGGGATCGGCGACCCTGTCTTTGACCGTTTCCTCGATCAACGCTCGCTTGTCGCGACCGACGACCTCGCTTCGGTCGAGACCGAAGTACTCCTCGACTGTCTCGTCGATCCACGCGACGTCGAAGTTCTCGTCGAGGACGAAAACACCGATGTTGGCCTCGTCTAACACGTTCCTGACAGATCTGTGCGATTCTCGTGCCGAATCGAGTGTCTTCCGTCGCTGTTGCCGTTCGGTCAGTTCTCGAGCGACGCCGATCGTGCCCTCGAACTCGCCGTCGGCCACGAGGAGGTTGACTCGGAGTTCACACGGAACCGTGTCACCACCGGCAGTCTGGATGCCGAGTTCGAACGTGGCTATATCGGTCCCGCCTGCCTTCAGTTGTGTGTGGATTTCGTCCTGGATCGTTTCGATATCGTCGTCGTCGAGCACGAGTGAGACGTGTTCGCCGACGAGTTCGTCGCGAGCGTACCCAGTCAGTTCGACGATTACCTCGTTGACCGCGACGAAGTTTCCCTCGGCATCGAGCTGGTAGATGCCGTCGTCGATCGTGTTGACGAGCGTTCGGTATCGCTGTCGTGCCACGTCCCCGTCGACATCCCCCCAAAATCCCTCTTCAGTGGCATCCGCTCGTGTACTCATACTCACGTAATCGCTGCTAAAACGGATAAACCCCGTGACGACCGTCGTTTGCCTTCCAGTGCTCTCGAACGACACTCGAATTTCTGGCATGCGCCACAGACAGCGACCGGGGAGACGCTGGCAACGGCGACCACTGGCTTCCGACGATCCGTACTCGAGGGGGCGAACGACCGAGCCGACCGGCTCGAGAATACGTTGACGGCCGTTACACGGGAGACGAGCGAGGTTTCGATCGGCAGCGCCTGCAAGTGTCGAGAGCGTTTACTCGTCGTTCGATATCGAACCGTTTCTGTCCAGAATGCTGCTATTGCAGGTCGATAATGGGCATGGATACGGTGATCTCCCGGTACCGATCGGAAACTACGGCTCGTCGGCGACGGGAAGCGTAAACGAGAACGTCGACCCTTCGCCGGGTTCGCTGGTCACCCAGATATCGCCACCGTGCCGTTCGACGATCCGCTCGCAGAGAGCGAGCCCGATTCCAGCGCCGTCGTACTCCTCCTGGCTGTGCAGGCGGTCGAAGACGGTGAATATACGCTCTTGATCCTCCGGATCGATCCCGATCCCGGAGTCGCGAACCGAGAGCACCCACTCCCTGCCGCGACGCGTCACCGTGACGTCGACCTCGGGTGGTTCGTCGCCACTGTAGGTGATCGCGTTACTGAGCAGGTTCTGGAAGACCTGCCGTAACTGGCTGGCGTCTCCCTCGACCCGGGGCAGTTCTGCGGTCGTAACCTCGGCGTCGTTCTCTTCGAGCTGGAACTGCAGGTCCTCGAGCACCTCCTCGAGGACGCCGTCGAGTGCGACCGGTTCGAACGGATCACCTCCCGTCTCCACCCGCGAGTACTCGAGCAGCCCATCGATCATCTCCCGCATTCGTTCGGCACCGTCGACCGCGAACCCGAGAAACTCCTCGGCGTCCCCGTCGAGCTGGTCGCCGTACCGACTCTCGAGAAGCCGGAGATAGCTCGTCACCATCCGCAACGGCTCCTGGAGGTCGTGGGAAGCGGCGTAGGCGAACTGCTCGAGCCGTTCGTTCGACTCCTCGAGGGCTCGCTCGCGCTGTTTTCGCTCGAGTTCGTACGTCACCCACTGGCTCATCAGGTGGTGGAAGGTTCGTTCCGCGTCGGAGAACTCCTGATCACGAGATTCCGTCGACACGAAGAAAAACGTTCGATCCGGTGCGTTCTCGAGTTCGATACGCGTCCCGAGATACGTCTGCACGCCGAACTCCTCGTAGGCGAGCGTGTTCCCGAATCCACAGTGTACCGGATCGACGACGTTGGCTATCCCATCGCCGTCGACCGTCGACCGACAGTACGTCTCCGAAAGCGGGGCTTGCGCTCCAGGCCTGAGCTGTTCGTGGTTGCCGTGGACGGCCTCGACTTCGAACGAGTCGGTCGACGGATCAACCCTCGCCAGTCCACCCAACTCGAGGTCGAACCGCTCACACCCGAGTTCGAAGAGGTCGTCCAGTTTCTCTTCGAACGAACGGACAGGATCGCCGGCAATCTCGTTTTGCCGCTGGAGGTGCTGGCGCTGGTGCTCGAGTTCGGCACGCGCTTCCGTCCGATCGAGCAGCGTCCCCATCATCCGATCGATCTCGCGTTCCGGCTGATCGGGCCCGAAGAACTCCTCGGGCGGCGTGTAGTAGAAGTTCTGGCAGACAGTGTTCTCGTAGACCAGATGCGGATGCGTCTTGATGATATCGCGGATAATCTCCGGCGGGAACCGCTCGCGATTGTACTGACAGAGCGCGATCCCGTTCGCGTCCGGCAACACCTCGTTGAGTTTCCCCTCGTACTCGACGAGTTTCTCGAGCGGCGGATCGTCGCCGAACACCCAGGTCATCTCACCAATGATCCTGACCCCCTCGTACGCGTCAGCCCCTTCCTCGATCGTCTCCGAGATGAACGCGATCATCTCGTCCGGATCGAACGCCCCGTTCCTGAGATACGACTCCTGTGCCGTGTACATCACGAGCGCACCCGACTCGAGCGCCGTCTCGACGTCGACGCCTTGCTCGCGAAGCGCGTCGAGAATCTCCTCGGTATCGTTCTCGTCCGCGATGTACACACACCGCTCCCCCCGCTCGAGACCGTGTTCGATGTACGGGATCGCCGTCGCGAACTGCTCGGCCTGCGAGTTGTAGATCGACGCGAGATGGTCGTGTGACTCGTGCTCCTCGAGCGATTCTACGGGGCCCGAAAACGCCGGGCTCTCCTGAAGCGCCTCGAGGCCGCTCTCGAGGCCAAGGACGTTGGTTTCGACGGTTTCTCTGGGTTGACTCATATGGGGACTATGACAAGGTGGTAAATCGTCCGGGATCGCTCGCAATTCGCGTCAGGTGACCTTGCCCACACCTGCCCGATTTCTCCCGTCGTCGCTACTACTCGAGACTGGATGCAGCGTCATAAGCACGGCGGTGAAATACCTGTTGGAGTTCTTGAGATGCTCGATACGAGTAGTATGAGGCGTTCTGGCTGAAGTCTCTCTGCCCTCTCAAATCAACCCTATTTGAACTTATTGTGAGACGGTCCTGCCCGTTCGATTCGCTCACCGCGCAGGCTACAGCTCATAGGAACTCAACCGGGCATCGTCGACGATTTGCGCCGCTCGCGAGTTTGCTCGCGGCGCAGAATAGTGGACTCGCCGGGAGTCACGCGAGCGAAGCGAGTGTGACTACGGGGAGTCCACGACTGAACGAGCGAAGCGAGTGTGACTACGGGGAGTCCACGACTGAACGAGCGAAGCGACGTGAAGAAGTGGACTCGCCGGGATTTGAACCCATTGTGAGACGGTCGCCTCACTTCGTTCGGCGCTGCGACTCACAGGGCTTCAAATCCGGGCTTCGACGACGATTTGCGCGGCTCACGAGTTTGTGAGCCGCGCAAGAATAGTGGACTCGCCGGGATTTGAACCCGGGGCCTCTCCCATGCCAAGGGAGTGATCTACCTCTGATCTACGAGCCCTCGTTCGCAACTATCGATTTCACGCACTCGAGTATAAACCCCACGAATTCACCCGGCGCTGTGCGGGAGTCTCTGGCACGCCGACCCGCCACCGAGCCGGTTACGCAACGCTTTAGTTCGTCGTAGTGATAGGCCAGGTGGGAAGCGCACGGCCGCAAATCTGACTCGTCACCGTTCGGTGGCTTGGGATTGCGGAAGTGCATCGCCAGTCGTCGGTGTCCGGCGACTGGCACACTATCGTGCGGTCAGTGCGGTTCCTATCCTCGAACAATGGCACGAATGCATACTCGCCGTCGTGGCTCGTCCGGTTCGGACAAGCCGACGGCAGACGAACCTCCGGAGTGGAGCGACGTCGACCCCGAAGATATCGAATCGCGGGTCGTCGAACTGGCAGAGCAGGGCTACGATCCCAGTCAGATCGGGATCAAGCTGCGTGACGAAGGCGTCACCGGCACGCCCATCCCGGACGTCAAGCTGGCGACCGGGAAGAAGATCACCGAGATTCTCGAGGAGAACGACGCCGACCCCGAGATTCCCGAGGATCTGCGGAACCTGATGAAACGTGCCGTGCGACTGCGCGAGCACGTCCAGCAGAACCAGCAGGACTACCAGAACAAGCGAGCCCTGCAGAACACGGAGTCGAAAGTCCGTCGACTCGTCGACTACTACCGTGGCGACGAACTCGAGCCGGACTTCACGTACTCCTACGAACAGGCCAAGGACCTGCTCGACGACGTCTAAGCTAGTTCCAGATGTCCACCGACAGTCGCCCCGTCGAATCGACGACCGCCACACCCGGCCTCGAGAGCGCCGCGTTCGTTCGCCTCGTAACGCGATCGGACGGTGACGCCTTGGCCGCGAGTGGTATCGTCGCGCGGGCGCTTGCGGAACGGAACACGCCGTTCCAGGTAACTGTCGGCCGAACGGTCGCGGACCGAACGGACCGCGCTCGGGCCGGCGAGGAGGGCGATCTGACGCTCGCCGTCGGCGCAACGGACGCGGACGTGCCGCGACTCGACGCGGACGATCGACCCGCGACGCTCGCGGCCGTCGATCAGGTCCGCGAACTCGGCGTCACTCCGGATCCCGTGCTCGCGCTCGCCGGACTCGTCGCCGCTGGCGTCGAACCCGGCGCAGGCGAGAGCGAGTGGGTCTTAGAGACCGCGCAGGACCGTAACCTGGTCGACCGACGGCCGGGCGTCGCGGTACCGACCGCGGACCCGATCGACGGCGTCGCACATTCGACACGACTGTGCGGGCCGTGGTCGGGCGACCTCGAGGCGACCCGTGAGGCGCTCGCCTCGAGCGTCGATCTCGAGTCCGACCTCGAGCAGGAGGACCGCCGCGCGATCGCTTCGGCAGTCGCACTCGACGTCGTCGGTGACGACGAGGCGACCGAGACCGCAGCCAGCGCGATCCGGCGCGGACTGAAACCCTACGCGACGACCGGATCCGACGCGCCGTTCGCCACCGTCGGCGGCTACGCCGACGTGCTCGAGGCGACGGCCCGGACGGAACCCGGCACCGGCGTCGCGCTCGCGATGGGTCACGACGCTCGCGATCCGGCACTCGCGGCCTGGCGCGAGCACGGTCGTCGCGCACACGAGGCACTCGAGTCGGCCTCGACTGGCCGGTACGACGGGTTGTTCGTCGTCGGGATCGACGACGGCCCCGTCGAGGCGGTCGCTCGTATCGCCGTCGCGTACCGCTCGCCGGAACCGGTCGTGCTCGCGGTCGCCGCCGACGGTGGCGAGGCCGCGATCGCGACCCAGGACGACGATCCGCTGGGTGCGACCGTCGAACGAATCGCTCGCGAACTCGAGTCCGACGCAGAGGGCGTCGAGTACGACGTCGGTCGTCGTCGGGGCTACCTGCGGTACGATCCCGGCCTCGAGCGATCGACGGTCGTCACGACAGTGAGGGAGCTTCTATGAGTCGGCGAGCGACGATCCGGACGGAACACGGCGACGCCGAACTCGTCGCGCGGGCGCTCGAGCCCGACAACACCGACGAGATGGAGACGACCGTCGACGCGGAGTCGAGCGCAGTCGTCACCCGGATCGAACGCGAGACGACGAGTGGACTCCAGTCGACGGTCGACGACTACGTGGTCAATCTGGACGTAGCGATCGACGTCGCGAACGCAGCCGAACAGCACGGACGACCGACGGACGCGGGACCTGCGTCCGATACAGAACCTACCAACAACAATGAGTGAACGATCAGTTTCACGCGCGAAACAGGAGAAGCGGTGGTACACCGTGCTCGCCCCGGAGCAGTTCGACCGGGAGGAGCTCGGCGAGACCCCCGCTGACGAACCGGAAAAGCTCTACGAACGAACTATCGAGACGACGCTCGGCGACCTGAAGGGAGCCGCAAGCGAGAACAACACGAAGCTCACCTTCAAGATCAACGACGTCGGCAGCGACACGGCCTACACGGAGTTCAAGGAACACTCCCTGACCCGTGACTACCTGCGCTCGCTGGTCCGCCGCGGTGCCTCGAAGATCGAGGCCTACGTCACCGTCCTCACGACGGACGACTACCGCGTCCAGATCCAGCCCGTCGCCTTCACGACCAAGAAGGCCGACGCGAGCCAGGAGAAGGCGATCCGCGAGGAGATGGTCGCGATGATCGAGGAAGCCGCTGCCGAACGCACCTTCGAAGAGCTGATCGACAGCGTCGTCGAAGGCCGACTCTCCTCGGCGATCTACGGCGAAGCCAAGACGATCTATCCGCTTCGCCGCGTCGAAATCCAGAAGGCGACCCTCGAGGCCCACCCCGAGGAAGTCGCCGAAGAGGAAGCGACGGCCGTCGACGTCGACGAAGAAGACGTCGCAGCCGACTAACGTTCCCGTATCGCACGTTCGGTTTCGATTTTTGGGATCGCGTCTCGAGTAGCGACGCTATCCGAGGTCGATCGGGTTCACCTTCAGGTACTCCCGGACGACTACGGTCGCGTACGATCCTTTCGGCAGGGAAAAGGAGAGCGTGAGCGGATCGCTCTCGAGGTCCATATCCGTCCGAACGAGAATCGCTCGCCGGGTGCCGGTCGAGTGGAACTCGTCGGGGAGGTCGAAGTCCGCTGGCGCGAGTCCCAACTCGTCGAGTACGTCGCGTTCGATCTCCCCTTGCTCGCCGTCGGCGAGTTCGGTGTCGGTGCCGACCAGTGGTGCGGTGACGAACGCTCGGCCGCGCTCGCAGTGACGAGTGACGGAGTCGACCCGGCGCTCGTCGACGCGCTGGAGTCGGTCGGTGTCGGGTAGGACGAGTTCGTCGGGGACGTCGCTGCCGGTATCGGAAAAGCAGACCACGTCGCCCTCGACGGGCCGGTCGAACGGCAGCCCGCGCTCGAGGCGTTCGCTGAGCATCAGGTTGAACGCGTAGGACTGTGCGGCGTGGACGAACAGCCGCTGGAGGTTCGACGGGACGCGCTCGAGTGCGGCCCGGAACGTCTCCTCGTCGGGTTCACCCGAACACTCGGCGAGTTCGTGGAGCATCGAGCGTTCGTACCGTAACCGGTTGGGAAACCGCTCGAGTGCCTCCTCCCAGTCGCGAGTTTCCTCGAGAAATGCGCGGGCCTCCTGAGTCCCCTCGGGTTCGGCGTCGGCCGGGTTCCCGAGGTAGGCCATCACCGCGCCTTCCCAATCGCCGCGAGCGATCGCGAGGCCCACTTCGTGGGTGATCGGCCGTCGGCTACCGAACCGCTGCTGGCCGAAGAAGTTGGGGACGCCGATCTCTCCGTCCTCGCTCTCCCGGCCGCCGAACTCGCGTAGTTCCGCTGTAATCTCCGCGGCCGTCTCGGGCCTGTCGGGGTCGCTGACGACGAGTTCGAAGGCGTTGCCCGCGAGGTCGCCGAACTCGAGGCCACGGCCCGCCCGTCCTAGCACCTCGAGGTCGACGCCGTCTATCTCGAGGGCTGCGAGCGCGTCGGGGTCGGTACCGTCGACGGAAAATAGCTGGGTCGTGATCGCGTACTTGTCCTTGGTCCCGGCCCAGTCGACCCGTTCCCGGGAGATACCGAGTGCGTCCGAAACCCGGGCGGCGAAGTCGTTCGTGTCCCAGCCGCGAAGCGTCGCCCGAAAGACGACGTGTGGGTAGCCGCCCGTATCGGCGTCGATGGGTTCGGTGGAGAACCGCTCGAGTTCACGCACGCGGAAGTGTTCGTCGTCGGCGCGAAGACGGCCGCCGACGCCGTCGGCGTCGCTGACGTAGTGGTCCATGCCGACGGCCTGTTCCGTGGGATGTGCCGGGCGCATAGTCGTTGCCGGCGCTTTGGCCGCCGGGGATAAATCGGTTCGTTCTCGCGGGCGTTAGGCTTCGCTACTCAGGTCCGCGTCGACGCGAATCTCCGAGTCGGTGACCGTCGCGACGTTCTCGGCGGGAATCTCGAGATCGTCTTCGTTCGCGTTGCCACGTCCGAGACTCTGGAGCCACGCTTCCGTGAGGCTCGGGTCCGGATCGACGTAGGCGACCTGTTCGACGGGATCGACCTCGGTGACGATCCCGATCTGTTCGCCGCGGACGTCCATCAGGAACTTTCCTTCGTCTTCAGTCGAGAGGACTGACATAGTACCGAAAACTTCCACCGTGATTGATAAATAATTACTGCTGGCGGTGACTTCGAACGAACTGGTCGTTCGAGGGCTGATTGCCCGCTCGAGCCGCTAGAATAGCGACAGTTCGCCGGTCACGCGGTCGACGATATCCTCCTCGGCAGGGCCGACCGCGAGCGCGGTGACGGTCCCTGGCTCGAGTTGCGTGTGACCGGCGTCGCGGATCAGGGCGTTGGCGATCCCTTTGCTGTCTGCGATCTCGGAGAGTTCGTGTAGCTGGCGTTCGCTTTCCCCTTTCAGGACGACCTTCTTCTGCCCGCCCTGTTTCCATCGATCCTGCGTCCGTCTCTCGGCTTTCTCGTATGCCGATAGCGACGCGTGAGCGACCTGTGCGGCGAGTTTTCCCTGTCCCATCCCGACGTCGGTGCGAGCGACGATGGCCTGTTTCATACGCGAGTTCTCGAGGGGGATCGATAAATCGTCGGCGATCCCGGTATAGTAACAACTGAAACTGTTTGCACACCGATCGCACCGCTGTCGTGCGATCGGGTGCGCACTGACTTTCAGTGGCTACTATAGCTGGGACTCCCCGTCACGTATTTGGCTCCTGCTTGGTTAGCCGCCGACATGGACGAAACGCGTCGGTCGTTTCTCGCGACGGCCGCGATTGCAGGCGCGAGTATCGGGATCGCCGGCTGTCTCGGTGACGACGAGCCCTCGACGTCACCGGAGCCGCCGGAGCCACCCGTAGCGGGAAACCCGGACGCGGACGTGACGGTGACCGTCTACGAGGACTTCGCCTGTGGCGTCTGTCGACAGTTCAAGTTCCAGATGTTGCCGTACATACAGGAGAACTACATTGGCCCAGGACTGATCCGACTCGAGCAACGGGACTTCCCGATTCCGGTCGACGAGACCTGGTCGTGGGCCGTCGCCTCCGGTGCCCGTGCCGTCTACGAGACGGAGGGCGACCAGGCGTTCTGGGAGTTCGCCGCCGAAATCTACGGTCACTTCGACGACTACTCCTACGACGCGATCGAGACCGTCGCCGACGACCTCGGGTTCGACGGTGAGGACATTCGCGAGGCGGCCGAGAAAGAAACGTACCGTGACGCCCTCGAAACGAACCGAGAGTACGGTTCGGCCAACGGCGTCGAGGGGACACCGACGTTCTTCGTCGACGGCGAACTGGTCGAAGACGACCTCGTGAGTGCGATCGACGGCGCACTCGAGTAACGGGCTGTCGGACTATCCACTGGACTGGATCGAACCGTTTACACCCTCGCCGTTCGACTCGACGGGTATGATCCTCTCCGACGCGGACATTCTCGAACGACTCGAGGAGGGCGACCTGGTCGTCGACCCCCTCGACGATCCCGAACTACAGATCCAGCCGGCGAGCGTCGACCTGCGCCTCGGTCGCGAGTTCCTCGAGTTCCAGCGGACGAACATCTCCTGTATCCACCCAAACTCCGAGCAGGAGGTCGACGAGTACGTCACCGAGACGGTCGTCGACGATGGTGACGACTTCATCCTGCATCCGGGAGACTTCGTGCTGGGGACGACCCACGAGCGCGTCGAGATCCCGCCGGACCTGATCGCTCACGTCGAGGGACGCTCCTCGCTGGGACGGCTCGCCGTCGTCGTCCACGCGACTGCAGGACTGTGCGATCCCGGTTACCGTGGCCAGATCACCCTCGAACTCTCGAACCTCGGAACCGCGCCAGTCGCACTCACGCCCGGTATGCGAATCTCACAGCTCACGTTCACAGAGCTCAAAACACCCGCAGAACGACCCTACGGCAGCGAACGCGGCTCGAAGTATCAGGATCAGGACGGTCCACAGGCCTCGCGCATCCAGGGTGACCACGAGTTCGGTGGCGACCAACTCGAGCGCGAGGACTAAGTTACTCTTCTATCGGTTCCGTCCCTTCGGCAAACCCGGATCGAGAGACGCCGTACGCACAGAGCAATCCGAGTACGAATCCGGAGCCGATCGACTGGATCGGGCCGAGGTGGACGACGACGACGCCACCGACGAGTCCGACGAAAAAGCCCGCGCCGAAGCCGGTCGTGATCCCTGCAACGCGTCGTCGTCCCGGCGGAACGTCGGGGGTGAGGGTGACGCTGACGGCCGCCGTCGCGACCAGTCCAGCGATAGTCCCGGTGAGCAGTCCGAGGAGGAGTTCGAACTCCACGAGCGGGCCGGTGATCGCGGCCGTCGTCATTCCGAATCCGAAAAAGGCGAGGAGTCCCGAGACGAGCGCGAGCACGACTGTTCTGGCGGACATCGCTTACACCACACTGCTATCGACTCCCGTAAGTGTTGATCGGTCTCACTCCGGGGACGGTACCGACAAGTTATCCCCGAGGCGGTCGTACGGAACGGCAAATGCAATTCGTCGAGGAAATCGTCGTCGACGAGTTCCTGCCGACCGTCCGGTCGTTGCTTGCCGGCCGGCTCCGCGAGCAGGGACTCACCCAGAGCGAAGTAGCGGACGTGCTCGGCATCAGCCAGAGCGCGGTCTCGAAGTACGCCCACGGCGACGTCGCGACGAACGACCGGATCGCCGACGACGAACGTGTCGAGGCACTCGTCGACGAACTCGGCGAGGGACTCGCTGCCGGCGACATTACGCCAGTCCAGGCACTGATCGAAATCGAGGTCCTGATCCGCGAACTCGAGGGCGGCGGCGACCTGCTTGCTCAGCTTCACGAAGCGGAGGTGCCCGAACTCGCCGACCACGGCTCGAGTTTCCGGGTGCACGACCCCGAGAGCGACCTGCGGACCAGCGAGCGCGTACTCTCGTCGCTTCGGCGTGGACTTCGCATCCTCGAGAACTCGAGCGGGTTCGCGACGCTGATCCCCGCCGTCGGCTCGAACCTGGTGGCGTGTACGCCCGACGCCGAGGACGTCGACGACGTCGCCGGCGTTCCCGGCCGAATCTTCGACGTGAAAGGGCAGGCGACGGTCCCGACAGGCCCCGAGTTCGGCGTTTCCGAACACGTCGCGACAGTGTTGCTGGCCGCCCGCGCCCACGGATCGGACGCGTCGGCGGCGATCAACATCAGCTACGACCGAGACCTGCTCGCACAGCTGTCCGAGGACGGCCACGTCACCGCCGAATTCGACGAATCGGACGACGTCGCCTCGAGCGTCGCTGCAGCGATCGAAGACGAACCGGAAGCGACGGTGCTGTACCAGACCGGCGGGATGGGGATCGAACCGTTGATCTACGTCCTCGGCCCGGACGCGGAGTCGGTCGCCGATACGGTTCGATCGCTACTGTAGATGTCCGCGAGCACGAGTTCGGCGTCCGCCCAGGAGTTCTACGGCCGCTGGGCGCGTCTCTACGACCTCATCGCGCGTCGTACGCCGGGCATCCCACGCCTCCGGAGACGGGCCGCGGCAACCTGTCGACTCGAGCCCGGCGACACCGTCGTCGAGATGGGCTGTGGAACGGGTGCGAACCTGCCGTACCTGCGCGAGCAGGTCGGTCCCGGCGGTACCGTGATCGGGATCGACTTCACACGCCAGGTACTCGAGCGAGCGCGCGACCTGACGGCCGAGTACGACAACGTTCACGTCGTTCGCGGTGACGCGACGCGGCCGCCGCTCGCAGACGTGAACAGGGACGTCGACGCCCTGCTGGCGACCTTCGTCGTCGGGATGCTCGAGGACCCCGCGGGCGCGGTCGACGACTGGTGTGACCTCGTCGGTCCCGACGGTCACGTCGTCCTCGCGAACGCGGCCCGCAGCGACGAGTGGTACGCGCCGCCGGTCAACGCCGTCTTCCGGGCGATCGTCGTCCTCTCGACGCCACCGACGACGAAACTGCGCTACGAGGACCAGCCACATCTGCGACTCGACAGGAAGATCGACGGCGCTCACGCTCGCCTCCGGGAACGCTCGAGTGCGGTCGCCGACGAGACGCACGTCTTCGGCGTCGTGCGGTTAACTGGCGGTCGACTGGGTTGATACGGTTTGCTGTAACTGGTTCCCACCGATCGTCAGACCGGGATCGGCGATGGTGGGAAGTGACTACAGCAGACCGTATGAGAAGAAAAGCGAGTCGAGTCCGGACGTCAGGCCGTCGCCTCGAGGTTCTCGTACTCCGCGATCCGTTCGCGAACCTCGTCCGAGAGCGGCTCCGGCTGTCCCTCCGAATTCGTCTGGACCATGACGGTTTCGGCGGTCGCGGCGATTTCGCCGTCGGCAGTGCGAATTTCGTACTCGATCGTGCAACTGGTCGTTCCCAGGTCGGTCACCCAGAGCGTGACAGTGGGTTCGTCACCCCGCGTGAGTGGTCGTTTGTAGGAAATCTCGAGGTTCACGATGACGAAACCGGCGTCCTGCTGGCGAATCTCCATGACCTCGTCGATGTAATCGATTCGTGCGGCTTCGATGTAGCTCGCGTAGACAGCGTGGTTGACGTGATCCATCGGGTCGAGGTCGCGAAACCGGACGGGGATCTCGGTGGTGAACTTCTCATTCATTGTTCATTGTCGAAACGGAGCGGGCTAAAGAGCCCACCGGTTCGGGCAACGTTCGAGCCGGTCACTGCTGGCTGTACAGTCGGGCGTGTTCGTCGCAGAACACAGGGTCGCGTAGCTGGGCCTCGATCAGGTCCTCGTGATAGTGAGCGTTGTAGAGCCGACACGCTTCGCGGTCACAGAAGGCCTCGCCCGTCTCGAGGTAGTGGTAGGCCTGCAGGACGTAGCCTTTCAGGGCGTCGGTCGTCCGCGGATCGTCCTCGACCAGGAAGTCGCCCTCGACCTGATTCTCGAGGACCTCTCGCGGCGGTGCGTCGCCCGAGAGCAGGGCGTGGCGCTGCTTTTCCTTGTAGTACTCCTCAGGTTTGGCCGGTGCCTCGTAGAGGCCGGGCACCGATACCAGCGCGGGCTGACCCAGTACGTTCACGCGCTTGTGCCAGCGGCCATCGTGGTCGCCCCAGGTACCGATCGCTCGATCCAGCAGTGGGACGTGAAGTTTCTCGAGACCGCGTTCCTCGTCCGGCAAGGCGCTGTTCAACGCTCGCTGGACCTGAAGCCCGTCGTAGAGGACGCCACCCTCGCGGTCGGGGTTCTCGAGCGCGCGTTCCTCGTATCGGATCGTTCCGAGCATCGTGTTCCCCGTTTCGCGGTCGTACGGCGAGGTGACGCGGGCCTCGGCGAACCGTTCGGGGAGGTCGTCCGTTCGGTGTACCTCGAGAAACCGGTCTTGGACGGACACCGTGGCGTCGACGCGGCCCTCGAGCCAGTCGGCGAGTTCGTCGGTGTCGACGGGGGTCGTCGGCGCCCGGTAGAGCGTAACTCGATCGACCATGTATTCCGTAGTCGTACCACGCGGTAATGGGTTGCGGTCCTCGGGGAGGTGAACGTACAGTGGCGTTCCGCAGCGATAGCGACCGATTCCTGTCGAGGTGCCCTACGCGGAGCGATCGGTGGGTTCCGGCGTCTCCGTCAGTTCGGCCCGGTACCGGTCGGCGAGTTCGCGAACGACGAGCCTGTCCCGTGGATCGACGCCGAGAACGTGGAGCGTCAGGACGTAAGCGATCAACCCTGCAGGGATACCAGCCAGAGCGACGAACCCGCTGGAGACGCCGGCGCGTATCGTCCACATGACGGACAGCGCGACGCCGCCAGCCGCGATCGGCGTGAGGAACGTCCGATCGAACGGCCACAGTCCCTCGAACTGTCGCAGGAGAACGACTTGGATGCCGTTCTGGACCGCAATCGCGATCGAGGTGCCGAGAGCGGCACCGACGAGGCCGAACTCCACGACGAACAGGTACGTCAACGCGACGTTGAGTATCGCCAGGAGCCAGTCGAGGAGCATCCGAGCGTACTGGTGGTCCGTCATCATCAGCAGCCACCCGGTCGCGCCGACGGCACTGCCGACGAAGACGCCGCCGAGATACACGACCAGTGGAACGTACCCCTGCGTGTACGTCTGTCCGAACAGCGCGAGAAACTCCCGCCCGTACACGACGAGTACGACGAGAACGGGGACGACCGTGGTGACGATCAGCCGCGTGACTGACGTATAGATCTCGTTGAGGACGTCGATCCGGCCGTCAGCGTACAGATCCGACGCAACTGGCGGTAACAACTGGTTGAACGACCGTAGCGGAATCCACGCGATCGCGATCAACACGAGCAAAGCGTTGTAGACGCCGGCCGCGACCGTCGTCAGCAGCGCCCCCACCAGCAGCACGTCGATCCGGTTCTGGAACACTTTTCCGAGGCTACTCATCGCGACGGGGCCGGCGTGGTTGTAGAAGCGCCGGCTCTCGCTTCGAATCTCGCGCAGGGACGGGACGATTCCCGTTACATGCGCCGCAATCGGTGCAGCGAGCACCGCCAAGACAGCCGTTCCGACGACGATCGCGCCGGTGACGCCGACGACCGAGTACCCGAGCGCGAGTGCCACGCTCGCACAGACGAGCCGAACGCCCGGACGAAACAGCTTGTTGAACGCGACTTCGCCGCGGGCGGAGCCGACCGACCGGAAGATGCCGGAGACGACCGTGATGATACCGAGCAACAGCACGAGGAACCCGAAGCCGCGCATCGTCGGCACGAACGACGGGTGGTCGACGGTGAGTTCGTTGATCCGCGGGGCCAGGAGCCAGACGGCGACCCCCAGCAGGACGCCGAATCCTATCGTGGTCGCGTACGCCAGTCCCACGACCGTCGACTGGCGCCGGGGCCGTTCCGCATAGGCGGGAACGTATCGTTGCAGCGCCGGCACGCTCCCGAAGGTCACGAGTCGGACGAGTATCTGTGCGATCCGCCACGCCATCGCGTACACGCCGTACGCCGTCGGCCCGAGACCGCGTGCGAGAACGACCTCGACGGCCGTCATCAGCGCTCGCTGTCCCGAAATTCCGCCGGAGGTGACGACTGCGCCGTGAGCGATAGTCAGGAGGGCGTCCCGTTCCTCGTCCGGAATCGACTCCTCGTCCGCTCGAGTCACTATTCGTACCCGTACCACTCGATCTGAAGTTGAAAAGTCAATCGTTCCGACGGGTATCTACTTCTCGAGAAACGCCGGCCCCTCCACGGACTCCGTCTCGGCCTCCCGCCACGAGTGAGCGGGTTCCCAGTTCAGGTCCCGGCGCGCTTTCGCCGTCGAGAACGCCGACTGGTCGCCCTCGAGAGCACACTCTTCGGGCAGGTCGCCGAAGACGGCTTCGATCGTCTCCGCGGTCGGCCGACCGAGGTAGTTCTCCGCCGCCATCGCGTGGTAGGCCTCGTGGCCGTCGACGTCGGCCTCGAGCGCGGCGTCGACGATCGAGACGACGTCGCGGACGTCGACGTACGACCAGAAGTGACCGGCCGGTTCCGCCGTCGCCGGATCGAACGCCTCCGATTCGTCGGTCGCCACGTACTCACCGGGATACTGGACCCAGGACGGCCGTATCGAGACGACCGAGACGTCGTGTTTCCGAACCGTCTTCGCCGCGAGTTCCTCGCCGACGAGTTTCGACGTGCCGTACCCGTCCTCCGGTCGCATCGGATGATCCTCGTCGATCGGCAGGTAGTCGGGGAGAAACGGCTCCGCGGCGAACGGCATCCCGTAGAGGCTCTCGCTCGAGGTCCAGACCACGTCCGCGCCGGTCCGACCCGCGGCCTCGAAGACGTGGTAGGTCGTCTCGACGTTCGTCAGGAACGTCTCGGTACCGGTCCGTTCGCCCATCCGCGGAATCCCCGCAGCGTGAACCATCGCGTCCGGGTCGTGCTCGAGGACCGTCTCCCACGCCTGACCCTGGTCGGTGAGATCGGCCGCGAGAAAGGTGGCGTTCTCGCGTTCGCTGGATGGTCGCTCGAGATCGAGTCCGAGGACGTCGTGTCCCTCGTCCGCGAAGTGATCGACGATCCAGCTTCCGACACCGCCGGTCGCGCCGGTGACGACGAGTTTCATACCCAACGGCTGTCGCGGGCCGGCGAAAACAGTGTGGGTTTCGGTGAGGGGACGAGGGTTACTCGGCGCCGGTAGTTTCCCCCGAGTTGCCTACGTCGCCGGAACTGCTCGAGTCGTTCGACCCTCTCGGTTCGTCCAGCTCTTCTGTCAACTCCTCGAGGTCGAGGTCGGCGGTCGCACCGAGGAACCACCAGCTACAGAGTGTGGCGACGAGAAATCCGCTTGCGAACAGAAACTCACCGCCACCGAGCACGAACGGTGAAACCATCGCGGCGAGACCGACGAGAGTTCCGAGAGTGGCCAGAAGCAACGAGACGAGTCGCCGGAAGAAGTGGTTTAGCTCCCGTCGAACGGCGATTCGGACGGCAGTCACGTCGCGGTCGTCTTCCATACGTCAACCACCGACGGGAGGTCTATCAATTCGGTGATCGACGAATCCATCAGTCTCGTTCGCGTGCGGGTCCCACCAGCACGGGATGTGAAATCTCGTCGGCAGAAGGTTTATTCTCCCGACGGAGAAACAGGATGGTCATCGACGGTGCCACTCGAGGCTATCACTTCAGAGTCAGTAGTGACGATCGCGGTGCTCGTCGCGATCGGCGTCGGGACCTACTTCCGGATCGTCGTGGAGTTCGAGCAGCTACATGCGCTCAGCAGTTCTGACGATTCGACGTCGACGCCGCCGAAGACCAATTGTCCGTCCTGTGGCTCCCGGACGACCGACGACGGAACCTGTGATTACTGTGGCGAGTCGCTCGCCGAGGATCCGGCCGATCACGACTCGAGCGATCGGACCCAGACCGAAAGCGGCTGGAGCGACGAGACTGGCTGGTCGTAGCGTCGTCGCGAAAGTCGGAGAACTCGTTCGTACGCGGTCAGTCGTCGGCCGGTGCCGCACGCGACGTGATGTCGACGGGTTCGGCGTCGACCTCGAGCTCGTCGAGTGCTTCCTGTGCGGCGCGCTTGCCGGAGACGAGCATGGCACCGAAGGTCGGACCCATGCGCGGCAGGCCGTAGGTCGTCGCGGTGGCCATCCCGGTGGCGATCAGGCCGTCGTGGACGAGCCCGGTGTGTTCGACGACGGCGTCCTCGCTCTTGCCGACCCACATGGAGTCGTGGCCGGGCGAGTCGTGACCGGGCGCACCGTACTGATCGTCGCCGGTCTGGTCCATTCCTGTCGCGGAGGCTTCGGCGTCGCCGATACCGGGTGCGTCGAGGACGCCGCGCTCGTCGAGTTTCTTGACGGCCATCGCGTCGTGACCCGTCGCGTCGATGACGAGGTCGGCCTCGACCGCGATCGGGTCGACGCAGGTGATCTCGCGGGGCAGCGCGTGGACCGGCGTCCAGTTCATCACGATCCCCGAGACCTTGTGGTCCTCGCGGATGACGATGTCCGTGAACTCGGTCATGTTCTGCATCTTCGCGCCCGCGTCACAGGCAGCTTTGATGAGCCCGGAACAGGCCTCCGGACCGTTGGCGACGTACAGCCCTTCGCTGTCCTCGGACTGTTTGTAGGAGACCTCGAGTTCCTCGAGGATGTTCTGGGCCGGATCACGTACCGTCACCTTGTTCATCAGGAATCCGCCGAGCCAGAAGCCGCCGCCGAGGTAGTTGTTCTTCTCGACGACCATCGTCTTCACGCCGCGCTCTGCGAGTTCCTTCGCGGCGGTCAGCCCCGAGGGGCCACCGCCGACGATGATGACGTCTGAGTCCGAGAAGTCCATGAACTCCTCGGTCCACTCCTGGCCGATTGCACGCGTTACGTCCGCCTCGCCCACCTGACTGAACTGGTCGAAGTCGCTCATACAACTAGGTGGTATACTCGAGTGGTGAAAAGTCTGTCGCGACGTTCAGACGTGACTGAACGATCGTGCCAGCGTAACCCACGGACTGGTGAGCAGCGAGTCGAGCTATGAAATCGGACTTCGGTAGTCTGCAGAGAGAAAAGCGATGAAGCGGTTACTCGGTAACGACGACCGTCCCTGCCATCGTTCCGGGTTCGAAGTGCGGTTCGCAGATGTAGACGTACCGGCCCGGGACCTCGAAGGTGTATTCGAACGTCTCCCGTGGACCGATTCGGCCGCCGCGATAGCCGTGCCAGGCGTCTCGAGCGGTTTCCTCGTCGTCGTAGCCGCCGCTTGCGAAGTACTCAGCCTCTTCGGGGATGCCGTCCTCGAGCGCCGTCACCGTGTGGTCGGCGCTGCTCGTGTTCTTCCAGACGACGGTTTCGCCGACGCTGGCCTCGTACTCCTCGGGATCGAACGCGTTGCGAGACATACCGATCTGGTACTCCTCGCCGTCGAACGCACTGAGAACTGACGTACAGCCCGCGATCGTCGCCGAAACGCCGGTTCCGACGGCGGCGAGGTAGACGCGCCGGTTCATACCGGACGGTTAGGCGAGTGGGGGTATAACCAGCCCGGTTCGGGAGTCCGGTTCGACGATCGAACCACGGCCGTGTCCGGTCGTCATGAAACGAAAACACGTAAGGTATCTGCCCGTCGAATCGGCGAGTATGCTCCCGCGGTTCGTCGGTCGACTGGGCGTCGCCGACGCGGTGACGATCGCAAACGCCGCGCTGGGTTTCGTCGCCGTCGTCGTCGCGTTCGTCGACATCGATCTCGCCGCCCGCCTCATCCTCCTCGCAGCAGTCGCGGACGGATTAGACGGCATCCTCGCACGCCGGTACGGTGGTACCGAGGCCGGCCCCTACCTCGACTCGCTCGCCGACGTCGCCTCCTTCGGCGTCGCGCCGGCCGTCCTCGCGTTCGTCGTCGTCACCGACGGGCTCGGCGTCAGTCACGACGCCGTCACCGCCGAACTCCTACTGGTGACCGCCGTCTGCGCCCTGTTCGTCGCGACGGCGGTCGCCCGGCTGGGAATGTACACGACATACGACACCGCCGCGAACTACACCGAAGGGATCCAGACGACGCTGGCCGCGACGATCCTCGGAGCCGCCATCCTCGCAGGCGTCGCCGACGCCTGGCTCGTGCTCGCGATCACCGGTGCGTTCTGTTACCTGATGGTCTCGCGGATCACCTACCCCGACCTGCTCGCTCGCGACGCTGCCATCATGGGCGTCGTCCACGTCCTCGCGGTGCTCGTCCCGACCTTCGCCGACCGATCGTTCCCCTTTGCCCTCCTGTTGCTCGGACTCGCGTACATGACGTTGAGTCCCTGGTTCTACTGGCGCGAGGGCCCCGAACCGGCGACGGCCGACGTGCATGGAAACGCTTAGGGCGATCCTGACACGACCGTAGCGTATGGACTCTGTCACGCGTCGGCGTCGTCTTGCAGCGACGGTGGTACCATGAGCGAAGACGAGTCAACTCCCGACGAGAGCGAAGCCGAACAGTCGGCGGATCTCGACGCGATTCGGGACCGCCTGGACTCGTTCGAGAACGACCTCGAGGATCTCGAATCCGACCTCGAGGCGGCCGAAACCGAAGACGACTTAGACGTCGTCGAGGCCGACCTCGAGTCAACCCGCGAAGACCTCGAGGACGTCGAGATTCCGGATCCGCCGGAGACGGACGACGACGAGGAAGAGGACGACGAACCCACGCCCGAAGAGGAACTGCAGGACCGCTACGACGACGTCGAGAGCGATCTCGGCGATCTCGAGGACGACCTCGAGGACCAGCGCGGCCCCTACGCCGAGGACGTCGTCAGCGAGATCGACGGCGTCGCGAACACGATCACGAACACCCGCTGGACGGTCGAGGGCGACGAGGAACTGATCGAGGCCGTCAACTCGTTCCTCACGGACGTGAACGACCTGCTCGGCAGTGACCTCTCGACGCCCGGCGGTCTCGAGCCAGTAAGCGGTGCCGAACTCGGTGAGAAAGGCGAGGAGGAGGGCAACGTCCCCGAGAAGCTCGAGGACACACTCGAGGACGCTACGGAGGCCGTCGAGGACGCCGGTCTCGACCCCGACGACGACGCCGAGACGATCGCCGGCCTGCTCGAGGCGACCGACGACTTCGAGGGCGACGTCGACGACGCGACCGAGTGGACGGACCTCGAGGTCCGCGAACAGCTCCGCCGTGAAGGGTTCTACGACGTGCTCGATCACGTCAAGGACTTCCCACCGGAGTGGCACGCGCTGAAGGTCCACGAGAAGCGAGGGAACGTCGATCAGATCCTGCTGGCCTACGAGACGCTCGGCTCCGAATTCATGGAGGAACACTGTCTCGAGGCCCTGGAACGGATGGGTCCCGAGGAGGCGATCGACCCGATGCTCCAGAAAGCGAACCGGCGTGACCAGGCGGCGATGCGTATTCTCGGAAAGATCGGCGTCGCAAACGACGACGTCGTCGACACGCTCGTCGACTACGTCGACTCCAACCCGGACCTCCAGAAGCCGGCGTTTCGTGCGCTCGGCGAGATCGGTGCCGAAGACGCCGTCCAGCCGATTGCGGACCAGCTCGTCGCGGACAATCCGGACGTTCGAAGCTGGGCCGCCCGTGCACTCGGTCTGATCGGCGACACCCGCACGATCGACCCGCTCGCCGACGTCCTCGAAAACGACGACGAGGACCGCGTCCGTGCCAGCGCTGCGTGGGCGCTCAACCAGATCGGCACGACGGAAGCCCTCGAGATCGTCGCCGAGTACCACGACGACCGGGCCTACCTCGTCCAGGCCGAAGCCGAGAGCGTCGACCTCGAGCCGGCTGCCTAACTTTCGGCACGACCGACTGTTTTCAAACGCCGTTTCGTTCGTCCAGAGCGACCGGTATCCCGTGGCTCGCCACCTCGCCGGCGAACGCCTGCGAGTCGGCCTCGAGGTCGGGGAACGTGTTGTAGTGGATCGGCACGACGAGCTCTGGCTCGAGTTCGACGGCGAGTTCGGCGGCGTCGTGGCGGTCCATCGTGAAATTCTGTGCGATCGAGGGCACGAACACCGAGACGTCGACCGGAAGGTCGGAGTGGGCGTCGATCACGTCCGAGTCGCCCGTCCAGAAACAGGAAATGTCGTCGACGGTGAGGACGAACCCGCAGCCAAAGCCGTCGGGATGAATCGGATCGCCGTTGGAGGTGTTCGGTCCGTTGGGACGGTTGTACGCGGGGACGACGTGGACGTCGACGCCGGCGACGGTCAGTTCGTCGCCGTACTCGACCCGCCGGACGTCGTAGGGAAGTTCCTCGGGTTCGACGACGTCCCGTCCACCGTCGGTGATGCGTTCGGCCGACACCGCGTCGTAGACGACGACCGTCGCGTCCTCACTCGCGACGCGTTCGACGCCGTCGCTGTCGTAGTGATGGTCGTGCGTGATAACGACGAGGTCGCCGTCCCGTGCGTCGTAGGGCTCCCCACTCGGATGTTGGGCGTCGCCGTACTGCTCCGTCCAGGTGCCATCGAGCGTCCCGTACCGCCCAGGATCCGTGTAGACCACGGTACCGTCGGAGGCTTCGATGCGTGCAGTCGCGTAACCGAGCCACGAGACCGTCAACCCGTCGTGGGTGATCGTCATATACGGCTCAACCTGACCACGTTCTGACATCCTCCCACGGCTAAAGCCGTGGGGTTCCCCCACTGGGGGTTGAACCCACGGATACGGAGAGGTTCGCAGGTTCGTCGTCACGTGGGACGATGACCTGCGTTTCGGGCTGTGCCAGTACAGCCCCCGCCTCGGACAGCGGTTTCGAGAACTTGCCCAAGGCTCGTTTGCCGATGTTCAGCGCACCGTTCTTGTCGGCGTTGTCGTCCAGCCCACACTCGGAACACTCAAAGCGTCCCTGCGTCTCTCGGACGCCCTTGCAGGCACAGCGGTTGCACGTCTTCGACGTGTCGTATTCTTTGACCAACTGCACGTTGATGCCTGCGTCGTGGGCTTTGTACTCGATGTAGTTGAGCAGGCAGGCGAACGGCATCTTGTGGGTCTTGTCGTTGACGTACCGCCCTTTGTCGTTGTCCTTGCGAATCCCGCCGAGGTCGCCCACAACGATGACCGCGTTCCGTTCTTCGGCATCCCCCACGATTTGGCGAGCAATCTTGTGGAGGCGGTCGTCCACCTTCCGCGCTTCCGCGTCACCGATACGCTCGACCACCTGTTGTCCCTGTCGGGGTTTGGATTTCCCGATGGACTTCCGCAGTTGCTTGTAGTGTTCTCGGATACGGCGCACTTCCTCGCCGTAGAAGGTGGTTTTGCGGTCGGAGAGGAACGCACAGGTGGCAACCCACCGTGCGCCCATGTCGATAGCCAGTACGTCGTCGTACTCGTCTTGGACGGTCACAGACCGCTTGACGACGAGATGGACGTACCAGTCACCGTCATGACGCACCAATTCACTGTCCCGAATATCGCCTCCATGGATGAGTTGTTCGTCCTTGTGCGGAACGTGAGCGGGACACCAGATGGAGTTACCCCGTCCCCGTTCGGGGTCGTAGACAGGGACTTTGACCCACCACGACGAGAGAACCGTGTCTTCGTCGTGAGAAATGTTGAACACGTCGTTGCGGAGGACGACGGGTTGTTCGGTGTCGGGATTCGGGTCTTTCTGTCGCTGGACTTTCGACACTTGTTGTTTGGTCGCGGAGTAGAGGTCGGCGTCCCCGCCGTGAACCTCGGTCTGAAACGCCTCGTACTCACGGGCGAGTAGGTCAGCCTTCCTGTTGGTCAGCGAGTGGAGTTTGACCCGCACCGTGGTCGAGACGTTCCGTTGCATAGTCTATTCACCTGCTTGGGCGTCGATGTACTCCTCGATGACTTCGCTGGATACGTCGCCCGCACTTGAGACGAAGTACGAGCGCGTCCACAGCGACGGCAAGCCGAAGTCAAACTCGTCGCGGAGGTGGCGCGAGGAGTAGCCCTTGACCTGTTGCATTATTTTGTTCGGGGCGAGCGTCGGGTCGCCCGTGATGAACAAGTGTACGTGGTCGGGGCGAATCGCCAACTCCAGTATCTCTAACCCGAGTTCGTCGGCTTTCTCCTCGATGAGTTCTTCGAGACGGTCGCGTACCTCGCCCTCAAGCACCGCTTTCCGGTACTTCGGACACCAGATGAAGTGGTACTGGAGTTTGTGGACGTTGGTACGTTCCCTGTCGAACCCACGAGGCATCGTCGGTATATAGAAATCACTCACCTAAAGATGTTACGCAGACATCTAATCCCAATCGTGGCTATGAGCGTGGAGAGATTCCCAGTTATCGGCTTCATCCCACCCCTGAAGAGGTGGGCTTTCGCCTCACTACCGCTGTAAAAAACGAGCGGTCAGCCTCGGTCCAGCCCTCGAGTCGGACGAGAGTTTATATATCGGGCAGCGGCCAGAGCCGTCGATGAAGTGGCCTGCTGTCGCGCTGTTGGTCGTCCTCGCTCTGGGGACTGTCGTCAGCGGTGCGACCGCGGCTACCGGACCGACGCCGACGGTCGACCCACCGGGTGAACCAGCGACGTCACAGTCAGCGCCCTCGAGTGCACTCGAGTGTCCATACGAGGGTGTTCACGAGTCTACGGCTTCCACGAGAGCGGAACCGCCGCCGAACGACAATCGAACTGACGTGGCGATCGAAGCCGACGAACCGCGGATCGTCGAACTCTATCCGAACCCGACGACCTACCGGAACGTCGGCGAGTACGTCGTCCTCGAGACGCCCGCAGAAACCCGACTCGAGAACTGGACGATCACCGACGGACACACGACGGCGTCGTTCCCAAACGAGAGTGTCTCCGGACGCGTCGCAGTCAGTACGAACGCGAGCGCCACGCGGTCGCTGACCGACGATCCGGTGCTCGAACTCGAGGGAACTGTCCGTCTCGCCGTCGACGGTGATACGCTCGAACTCCGAGACGGCGACGATACCGTCGACCGCGTTGCCTACGACGAGGCACCGGTCGCACAGCGATGGTATCGAACTGATTCGAACGCGGCCTCGAGCACAACGCCGACGACGGACGTCGACGGCCGCTGGTGGCCCCGCGATGCGACCTGTCTCCCCGCCTCTGAGAGCGACACTGACGAGGCGACGGCGTTCGTCTTTCCGGACTCGCCCGAGGTTCCACGGGAGACGATCCGGAACGCCGACGACCGCCTCCTGCTTGCCGGCTACACGATCACCTCCGAATCAGTCGCCGAGGAACTGGTCGACGCAGCCGACCGCGGCGTCGACGTGGCCGTCCTCCTCGAGTCCGGACCCGTCGGGGGAACGCCACAGACGACCGAACCGGTCCTGAGGCAACTCGAGGACAGCGACGTGGACGTCCGCGCGATTGGCGGCGAAGGAGCACGCTACCGCTATCACCACCCCAAGTACGCCGTCGCCGACGACCACCTTCTCGTCACGACCGAAAACTGGAAGCCCTCGGGGACGGGCGGCGAGTCCAGCCGTGGCTGGGGAATTCGACTCGAGGACGAACGACTCGCTGCGGATCTCGCGGCCGTCTTCCAGGCCGACTTCGAGGGATGGGACACCCAGTCCGGGGCCGAGTTCCGGCAGGAGACGTCGTTCGTCGAAGACGAAGAGTCGCCGCCGCGGTCGTTTCCCAGCGAACATCCGCCCGAGGCCGTTGCCCTCGAGTCGGCCGAACTCCTCGTTGCCCCCGACAACGCCGAGCGGCGATTGATCGAACTTGTCCGGAACGCAGACGACGAACTACTGGTCAAGCAGGCCAGTATCGCCGACGACACACAACTGCTCGAGGAGACCGTCGATGCGGCCCGCCGTGGCGTCGACGTCCGTATCCTGCTCGACTCGACGTGGTACCACGAGGACGACAACGCTGCACTCGCGGACGACCTCGGACGAACGGCCCAAAGTGAAGACCTACCGCTCGAGGTGCGACTCCTCGAGGACTCCGACCGGTTCGAGAAGATCCATGCGAAAGGCGTCGTCGTCGACCGCGAGGTCGCCGTCGTCGGTAGTGCCAACTGGAACGACAACGCCTTCGAGAACAACCGCGAGGTACTGATCGCGGCCCACGGCGAGGAGGCCGCCGGGTTCTACGCGGCGGTCTTCGAGGACGACTGGGCGGAAGAAGGGTGGACGCTGCCGCTCGAGTTGTCGGCGACCGTCGTCGTCGCGCTCGCGGGGGCAGCGGTCGTTGGATACCGATACGTTCGGTTCGGCGAGGAACACTGATGCGGAATCAGTTCCGGTTAGTGCTCGTCCTCGTGGTCGTCGAACGGGCGGAGCAGTCCTGGCCGGGCGAACAGAACGGCACCGTACATGGCGAAGAGGTACCCGAGAACCAGATTTCGATTGGGGCGTGCTCCGATTCCGTCGACACTGATCCAGATGACGCCGAGTCCGACTGCCAGAATCGTACAGCCAACGACTCTGTTGTGTCGAGAGAGCCACGAGAAAAACGGCAGTGCGAAGAGGATGATGACCCCAACGTCGAGAACTCGCTCGAGATCGATCAGGCGACCAGTAAGCAGACTGGAGACGATCAGCCATCCGACGACCACGAGTGCGATCCCTCGAACCTGTCGGTCGGACAACCTATCGTGGCCCACAAATGTGAAATAGGCAAGATGTTCAATAGCTGTTTCGATGTGGTTCAGGTCTGCCAGCGATCGAGTCGGTCGATATCGATACAACTCGATCTGCTACTAATATCGTGACGACTGTGAAGGATTCGTTCGAAAACGTATACGTATCGTAGCTCAGTCCGCGCGTCCGCCGATTTCGGCCTCGAGTCGCTCACAGCAGTCGCGTTCGGGGTCGAAACAGTCCGGACACTCCTCGGGTCGGTCGATGATCGTATCCAGTCGTTCGGCGACCGTGTCGTCGATGACGCTCTCTAGAGCGCGGGCCTCCTCCCGAAACTCCTCGACCTCGAGGACGTTCGCGAGGAATCGCTCGATGATACAGTAGGTCTGCAAGGCGTCGTGGGCGCGCTCGAGCCCTTCGTCGGTCAGGCTCGCGCCCTTGTACTTCTCGTGTTCGACGAGGTCGCGATCCTCGAGTTTGCCGATCATTTCGTTGACGCTCGCTGGACTCACCTCGAGCAAGTCCGCGAGGGTGCCCGTCGAGGCTGGACCGTCTTCGATGCGTTGAGCGAGATAGATCGCCTTGAGATACTGATCTGCGGTGTTCATCGCGTCCCTCCGTCAGTGAGATACGTCGTCGCAGTACGCCGGTGAACCTGCTCCCGGGAAACTGTACGCACGGACCGAGCACTGACTTCAGGGATGTGGCTGTCAGTCGCGACCGCCGTCGTGTCCCCGATCATGCTATGTGCTCCATAATCTCGGTCACCTCTTCGACCCCTTCCTTCTCTTCCTCGCGAATCTCGTACAGCGTCTCGAGAAGCCGCTCGCGGTCGATCGCGAACTCGGCGTCGGAGGCCTCGACCGCCTCGATGAGGTCGTCGTAGAACTTGTAGGCGGTCTCTTCGTTCGCTAGCTGGTCGTAGAGGACGCCGTCGGTGTCCTCCGGCGGCCCGTACTGGGCGTCGACGAGGGCGTTTATCTCCTCGTAAGCGACCGTCTCGGCCTCGAGGTCGGCGATCAGTGCCTCGAGGCGCTCGCGGTGCTCGGCCGACTCTTCGCTGGCCTCGTCGAGCAGTTCACGTACCTCTTCGTCGACGTCCGTTCGCTCGTCGGGAGGGAGCGACTCGAGGTGGTGAGCGGCGCGTGATTCGACGACCTCCTCCAGCACGACCCCGATCTGGAGCAATCGGGCGAGCTGGTGGTCGCTCGAGACGCGCTGTCCCAGACTCATATCACCACAAGAGGCCCGGGATCACTTAGTCATCCCGGAGTGCCATCGCGACTCGGTCGAGAGCGGTCGCTCGAGGGGCGTGAACCGAAGAAAACGATAGCGACGAAGGTGTTAGTCGCGCTTGCGAAGACGCGCCTCGATCAGTTCTTCGAGGTCCTCGCGCAGTTCGTCGACAGCGATTTCCTCGAGGACGGGCACGAAGAAGCCTTCGACGAGCATGTTCCGTGCGGAACGGGGGTCGATGCCACGGGAGGTCATGTACAGCAGGTCCTCCTGGTCGATCTGGCCGACCGTCGCCGAGTGGCTGGCCTCGGTGTCGTGGTTGTTGATGATCAGCTTCGGCGAGGCGTCGGCCTCGCTCTCGTCGGAGAGCATGAGGGTGTTCTCGCGCTGGTAGGAGCTGGTGTCCCAGGCGTCGCGGCCGACGTCCTGGACGCCCTCGTAGACCGATCGGGCGACGTCGTCGGTGACGCCGCGGGTCACGAGGTCGGCCGTGGTGTGTTCGGCGCGGTGCCAGACCTTCGCGTCTAAGTCGAAGTGCTGGTCGTTGTGGCCGTAGAAGGCCCCGACAATCTGGGTCTCGGAGGAGTCACCGTTGAGCTCCGTCGAGACGCCGGACTTCGTCAGTTGCGTGCCGAGGTTGACCTCGATCCAGTCGATCGTCGCGTACGTGTCGGCGTCGCCGCGCTTGAGCGAGAAGTTGTAGGCCTCCTCCGAGAGGTTCTGGAGGCTACCGTACTGTACCGAACTGTTCTCGCCGGCGACGACTTCGACGATCCCGCTGTAGTACTGTTCGTCCTGTTCGGCACCGGTCGACTGCCGCTCGAGGATCGTGACCGAAGAGGACTCCTCGGTGACGACGAGCGTGTAGTTGAACAGCGAACGCGAGTTCTGCTCGGTCCGGATGGTGACGTCCTCGGCGTCGACGCCCTCGGGGACGTAGACGACGGTCCCGGTGCTAAACAGCGCCGTGGAAAGCGCCGTCAGGTAGTTTTCCTGGGGATCGACGACGGATCCGAACTGCTCTTTGATGAGGTCCTCGTGTTCCTGGACTGCTTCGCCCCATGGGAGGACGTCGACCTCGTCGGGGCCGACCTGATCCTTGTCTTCCGCGGCGTTCAGCGGGTCCACGAGCGACTCGTAGTCGAGGTCGTGGAGGTTCGTCCAGGACCGCCCAGGCGTCCGGATGACGTCGGGCATGTCCAGTTCCTCGAGTGCCTCGAGTGCCTCGAGGCGGGTCTCGAGGAGCCACTCCGGTTCGTCGAGACCCTCGCTGATTTCGCGGACCTGTTCTTCCGTCAGATTGGCGTGTACCTGCGTCGTGCTCATATTATCCGAGGCTTCCCTCCATCTCGAGTTCGATGAGGCGGTTGAGTTCGACCGCGTACTCGATCGGCAGTTCCTCCGTGATCGGCTCGATGAAGCCGGCGACGATCATCTTCTTGGCGTCGTCGTCGTCCAGTCCGCGGGACTGGAGGTAGAAGATGTCCTCGTCGCCGATCTTGCCGACGGTCGCCTCGTGTGCGACGTCGACCTTCGACTCCTCGATCTCCATGTACGGCATGGTGTCCGAGGTAGACTCGTTGTCGAACATCAGCGCGTCACACTCGACTGCAGTGGAGGAGTTCTCGGCGCCGTCGGCGATGTGGACGAGGCCGCGGTAGTTGGTGCGGCCGCCGTCTTTGGAGATCGACTTCGATTCGATGGTCGAACTCGTCTCGGGCGCGTTGTGGTAGACCTTCGCGCCAGTGTCGATGTCCTGGCCCTCGCCGGCGAAGGCGATGGTGATGTGGGTGTCGGTCGCGCCGCGACCCTTGAGGATCGAGCACGGGTAGAGCATGGTGGCCTTCGAGCCCATCGAGCCCGAGATCCACTCCATCGTGCCGTTCTCTTCGACGATGGCGCGTTTCGTGTTGAGGTTGTAGGTGTTCTTCGACCAGTTCTGGACCGTGGAGTACTGGACGTGAGCGTCTTCTTTGACGAAGACCTCGACGCCACCCGAGTGGAGGTTATGAGCACCGTACTTCGGTGCGGAACAGCCCTCGATGTAGTGGACCTCGGAGCCTTCCTCGGCGATGATGAGCGTGTGCTCGAACTGCCCCATCCCTTCCGAGTTCATCCGGAAGTACGCCTGGACGGGCATCTCGACGGTGACGTCTTCGGGAACGTAGACGAAGGATCCGCCGGACCAGACGGCCCCGTGCAGCGCCGCGAACTTGTTGTCGCTCGGCGGCACGCAGGTCGTCATGAAGTGCTCTTTGACGAGCTCTGGGTGCTCCTGGACCGCGCGGTCCATGTTCATGAAGATGACGCCCTTCTCCTCCCACTGCTCCTGCATGTTCTGGTAGACGACCTCCGACTCGTACTGGGCGCCGACGCCCGAGAGGGCGTTCTTCTCGGCTTCCGGGATACCCAGCTTGTCGAAGGTGTCCTTGATCTCGTCGGGCAGTTCCGTCCAGTCGTCGACGCCTTCACGCTTGTCGACGTCCGGGCGGATATAGGGAATGATCTCTTCGACGTCCAGCCCCGAGAGGTCGGGCATGCCGGGCCAGTTCGACGGCATCGGCATGTTCTGGTACTGCTCGAGTGCGCGCAGACGGCGCTCGAGCATCCAGTCGGGCTCGTCCTTGTCGTCGGAGATCATGCGGATGACCTCCTCGGTCAGCCCCTTGTCGGATTTCACCGCGGCGTTCTGTTCTTTCTTGAACTCGAACCGCGCTTCAGTGTCAGTTTCTTTGAGGTGATCTTGTTCGGAACTCATAATTTGATTGTGGTTGTGTTTACGGCTGTAGGGTTATTACCGTTGTTCTAGCCGAAACCGGTTACGCAGTGCCGTAGACTTCTTCGCGAACCCAGTCGTACCCTTTGTCCTCGAGTTCCTCGGCGAGCGAGGCGTCGCCGCTCTTTGCGATCTGGCCGTCGAGCATCACGTGGACGTGGTCTGGCTCGACGTAGTCGAGGATGCGCTGGTAGTGAGTGATCTGGAGAATGCCGGTGCCCTGCTCGTCTCGAAGCGCGTTGATGCCCTCGGAGACGTCCTGAAGGCGGTCGATGTCGAGCCCGGAGTCGATCTCGTCGAGGACGGCGACCGACGGCTCGAGGATCGCGGCCTGCAACACTTCGTTCTGTTTCTTCTCGCCGCCGGAGAAGCCGGCGTTGAGGTAGCGCTGGGCGAACTTCTCGTCCATGTCCAGCTGCTCCATCTTCTCCTGGAGGATCTCCTGGAACTCGGCGACGCCGATCTCGCCCTCGTCCGCGGGGCCTTCCATCGGCGACGTTTCGAAGCCTTCGTCTTCCTCCTCTTCTTCGCCTTCCTCTTCCTCGAAGAGCTCCTCGCGCTCCTCGAGTTTGGCGTTGAGTGCCGTACGGAGGAAGTTCGTCATCGTGACGCCCTCGATCTCGGCGGGGTACTGGAAGCCGAGGAAGACGCCGAGCGCGGCACGCTCGTTCGGCTCGAGGTCGAGCAGGTTCCAGGTGCGCTGGTCCTCGTCGATCTCGACGTCGTCGCCGAACTCGTCTTCCTCGAGGTGGATGAGGACTTCGCCCTCGGTGACCTCGTAGGCTGGGTGGCCGGCGATGACCTTCGCGGTCGTCGACTTCCCGGAGCCGTTTGGACCCATCAGGGCGTGGATTTCGCCCGATTCGACCTCGAGGTCGACGCCCTCGAGAATCTGCTCGTCGCCCTCAGCTACTTCCGCGTGCAGGTTGCTCAGTTCGAGACGTGCCATAGTACTCTGTCACTCGAACGGTGGGTCGTATGACTGATAACGGTTTCGTATCCAATTGGATACGGTATTCTATTCTCAAAATAATTTTCCAAAATGGGAACTCCGGTTCACTCTCGAACAGCTACAGAACTGGAAACCCGAACCGGTTCCCGGAAATACTTATAAACCCGTCGTTCGAGGGGACGGTTCGAACGGAGTAAATTCTACTGGAAGCGGAATGTAATTCCGGCAGTCAGATACTGTGGCCATCGGTTCGTCGTCTTCGTCGCTACCGAGTTCGAGAGGTACCAGCAGAACGAGAGAGATCGAGACGATCCCACAGGTTACATGAAGCTATCGAGGCCCGTCTGCTCTTGCCCACTCTTGACTTCCTCCCACGAGATGTCGAGCGCCTCGAGAATGCGTTCGATCGGTCCCTTCAGGGTCTTCTCGAGCATTTTGTCGTAGTCGATCTCGAACTCGTCGGGAATCTGGTCTTCGTACTCGAAGCAGATGACGTCTGGGTCGCGCTTGAATGCGCCGTAGAGGGGGTCACGCTGGGGGTCGAACCCTTCCTCGTTCTCCATCCGACGGAAGAAGGCGGGGTCGATCCGATCCAGATAGAGTCGCTTGGGTTTGCTCCCGCGCTGGAAGTTGGTCTCGAGCAGGAGGTTCGCGTACTTCGCACCCCGGACCTGGGCCGTGTCCGTGTCGTAGTTGTCCAGTCGCTTGCCGATGCCGCCCGGGATGGCGATGTTCTCGAGGCTCACCTCGCCGGCCAGGACGTCCTCGATGACGCCGTTGACGTACTCCTTGGCACCTTCGACGTCGCCTTCCTTGACGATCATCTCGATAACCCGATGCTGGACGTCCTTGGTGATCGGCGCGATGTCCGACCGCTGGTACTCGAAGCCGACGATGTCGATCGTGTCGACGTCCTTTCCTTCCTTCCAGGTGATGTGTCCGGCGTAGCGTTTCTTCTTGCCCGCCTGGAAGAACCGCCGGTAGAGCTTCTCGAACTCGATCTGGAAGCGGTGTTCCTCCGCGTTCAGATCCTCTCGAGCGAAGTCGTCGTACCGGTTGTTGATGTGCTCCTCGATCTTGAAGGAGGTCTCGATGGCTTCTTCCTTCGGGATGCCGTCGCCGAGCTCGAGCATCACGCTGTCGGTATCACCATACGTAACCTGATAATCCAGCTCTTTTGCAGCAGTCTCGGTAAATTCGATCACTTCGCGGCCAGTGGCAGTGATCGCAGATGCTGCCTCTTTATCGTACAGCCTGAACTGTTCCCATCCCGACACGCCATACAGAGAGTTCATAATAACCTTTACAGCTCCTTGCTGGCGGTCGTACTGCTCGTATTCGGGAGAACCGGGTTCGTGTTCGTCCCGGAGTTCCTTCTTCTCCTCGCGCTCGGCGAGCAGTTCTTCGATCATCTCCCGGTTGACCCCGTCCGGTTCCTTCCGGAAGTGGGTCCCCGTCGGCGCTTCGTAGGTCTCGCCGTCGTACGCCTCGGGATCGACCTTCGTCTCTGGGCTTGCGTTAGTCGTCACCATACACATCGGGTACAGCGACTTCAGGTCGAGCACGGTGACGTTCTCCTTGACGCCCGTGATCGGCTCGAAGACGGCACCGCCCTCGTACTCCTCACCGGCTTCCTGCTGGCCTTTCGAGGGCAGCGCGAACTCGCCGTAGGCCTGGTGGAGGACGTACATGTCGACCGCGTCACCTGGCGTGGGCGCATCCTCTAACTTGCAGCCGACGAACGACCGCACCTCGTCCCAGAAGGCGATGATCGCCTGCTGACGGTCGAGTTCGACACAGAGTTCGACGTCCCGGAGGTTGTACTCGAGTAACCGGGTGGGGTCGTCCTCCCAGAGATCACCGATGTCGCCGGCGTATCGCTCCTTGCCGACGCCGAGTTCTTCCTCGCCGACAGCGTCGAGTCGGTAGGAGTCCAGTTCCGAGAAGACCATCCGCTGATACCCGTACAGGAGGTCGAAGACGACCCGTCCCTTGACGTCCGGACCGCCCCAGTTGCTCCGCCAGACCTCGTCGACTCGAGAGAGTCGGTCGATCTCGAGGTTGTAATCGTGGCCGCCCTGGAGTTCCTCGAGCCGATCGAGGAAGTAGGGAGCGTCGAAGTCCTCGAAGTTCCAGCCCGTCAGCACGTCGGGGTCGGTCTCGTCGACGTAGTCGATAAAGGCCTCGAGCATCGCTTCTTCCTCCTCGAAGGCCCGGACCTCGTGGTCGATCTCGCCCTCGATCGGGTCGTACCCCTCGATTTCGGTCGGAATCTCGCCGTCGCCCTCGTCGGCCTCCCAGACCCACATAATGTACTCGTCAAGATAGGAATCGTGACTCGTGAGACAGAGGATCTTCTCTTCGCCGTCTTCTGGGAATCCGGAGCGGTCGTCGACCTCGATGTCGAACATACAGACGCGCGGTTCGGCGTCGACGTCGGTCGGTTCGACCTCCTCGTGGTGGATCACCAGCGAGTCGTCTTCGGCGCGGCGTTCCGGGATACGGATGCCGCTACGGACGTCCTTGTCGATCAGAAAGCGGTTCGGGAAGAGAATGTCCGCCTCGTAGTGTTCGAAGTCGTCACGGACCTGTCCGACGTCGCGTGGCGTCTGGCCAAAGATACGGGTCAGTTTCTCGCCACGGATACTCTCGTAGTGTTCGCCGTTTCGGTCCTTCTCGCGGCTCCCCGTCAGCCGGTCGTACTCCTCCTCTGGTGGCCGCTCGAGCGTCTCCGTCGGCGCGTAGAAGTACGGTTTGAAATCGACTACCTGGACGTGCTCGAGGGTGCCATCCGGCGTCCGCCCGAAGACGTGGATGATCGGCTGTTCCTCGGCTCCGTAGCCGGCGACCGTGTAGTCGACCTGCATGACGGCGAGTTCGAGTTCGCCGTCGGGTTCCGGAAGCGTCTCCTCGACGACGTCGATCACCTCGACGCCACCGTCGGCACTCGCGCCGGCGACTGCAACTGCCTCTTCGTCGGGTCTCTCCTCGTCCGCGGACTCCGGCGACGACGAAAACGCCGTGAGTCCGGCCTGGCCCGGCTCGGTCATGGTAACGGAGTTTGGAGCCACCGAATAAAAACCCCTGCAATCCACCGACGCGGTTACAAGACAGCGGGTACCATACAGTACTGCGGAAGCAACAAGACATATAGTGTGGTAACACATAACAAGTGATGAGGTGATCGACATGTCTCCCCCCCTAAACGACGACGAAACGACGGATCGACGCGAGCCGAGCAGTGAACCCGAGGGAACTGCGACGATCGAGTCCTACGAGACCGAGGAAGGCGTCGTCTTCTATGACGCCGAAAACCCCCTCGCGTGGGTGGAAACGTCGCGGACGCTGACCCTCGAGGAACTGGCCTGATCCTGACGTCGAACGCGAATCCTTTTCTTTCCGGTGGCCCTCGTCTCCCGTGTGGTATTCGAGGGGAGCGACCACGAGCCAGACGAACCCGAAGAGTACGATCCGGAGGCCGAGTTCCGGGATCCCGACAGCGACTCGCTGACGATTCCCGACGTCACACCCGAGTCGGAGTCGGAGTCGGAGTGGGATCCAGCACAGTTGCCGACGGTGAGTCCTCCAGAGGTCGCTACTCCCGAGACCGACGTCCCACCCGAACTCGCGAAGACCTTCTGGGCGCTCGTACTCGTGGTCAACGCTGCAGTTTTCGCCCTCGCTCTCGGCATCCTATTTCTGCTATTCGAGGGGAACACGACCTACGCCGCCTGGCTGATCGGCGGCGGAATCGTCCTCGTTGCCTTCGCTATCCGCCGATACCTGACATTCGATTCCGACTCGCTGGAGTCCGAACCGACGGACGGAAACGACGAAGCGAACGCCGAGTCCGAAGCCGAAGTCGACGCCGACGGGCACGATTCCACTACGGAATCCACGCCAGCCGAGAATCCAGACGACACCGACCCATGAACCCAGTTCGAGACGACCGAGGCAACCAGTACCTGCTCGTGAAACGCTCCGAAAGCGCGAGTCTCGTCCGCAACCCCGAAACTGGCGACGAGTGTTACATCCAGAACGACCGCCTCGAGTTCATAGAGGCGTCCGGTCTCGAGACGGCGGCCGAAACGATCGACGACCCGGTTCGAACCCTCCTGACGAACGTCCACGACGAGAAGACGCTCGGTCTGCTGGTCGAACTCGAGAACCGCGGGACGCTCGGCGTTCGAACGCTGCTCGACGAGTACGACCTCTGCGAGAGCGACCTCCACGGACGACTGACCGTCCTCACGGCTGCCGGCTTGCTTGAGGAAACCGAGGTCGCCGGCGAACGTGGCTATCGTGTCACCGAGACGTGTGAGCGAGCGCTCGAGGCGATTCGAAATACCGTCGACGACGAAGCCGACTAGTCAATCCGACGCGAGCAACTCCGCCTCGGGCGGTTCGCCGCGCTCGAGTCGCGAGCGGTTCGAGGTCGCGTCCTTTTCGACCCGCACGAGCGAGTCGGCCGCGCCGACGAGTTCCTCGTCGTGGCTGACGACGACGATCTGTTCGACGCCCAGGTCGCGCATCGACTCGACCAGCGAGACGAGTTGCGTGACGTGGCCGGAATCGAGGAAGACGGTCGGTTCGTCCAGAATCAGCGGCGGCATCGGTGCCGTTCCCTCGACCCCCTCCGCGAGCAGGCGGTAGATCGCACACCGCAGGCTGAGGTTGAACAGCGCCCGCTCGCCGCCGGAGAGCTGTTCGGGCTCTAAGGTCTCGCCGTCTTTCTGGTAGACCGTCAGCCGATAGTCGCCGTCGAGTTCGATCGCGGCGTAAGAGTCGTTCTGATAGACCAGTTCGAACGTCTCGTTGAGCAGCCGTTCTAAGGTCTCGACGTTGCGCTGTCGAAGCTCCGAGCGCAACTCGCCGTAAGTCGTCTGGAGCGTCTCGGCCTCGTCGTACAGCGACTCGAGTCGCTCACAGCGTTCCTCGAGCGCCTCGAGCCGGTCGCGAAGCCGCTCGAGTTCCTCGAGTTTCTCCTCGACGCCGCCGATTTTCCCCTGGATCTCGTCGCGGTCGGCCTCGAGTTCCTCGAGTTTCGCGTCGACTTTCTCGATGTACTCTTTGGCGTTTTTCTCGTCCTCACGGGCCGTCTCGACGCGTTCCTCGTCGAACTCCTCCTCGAGATCGCGTTTGCGGTCGCGTTTGTCCGAGAGCTGGTCGCGACGTTCGTCGTTGAGTTCCTGCCAGTCAGCGCGGCGTTCGCGCCGGTTCTCGATCTCGCCTGCGAGTTCCTCGCGCTCGTCGCCGATCTCGCTCACGCGCCGAAGCGTCTCGAGCGAGTCCTTGATATCGCTGCGTTCGGCGTTGATCTCGCCGAGGGCGGCTCGCTTCTCGTCGATCTCGTCCTCGAGAGCATCGGCTTCGTCGCGTTTCTCGGCGGCCTCGTTCTCGTACTCCTCGGCGTCCTCGCGTAGTTCGTCGCGCTGACTCCGGCGGTCGGCGATCGTCTCGCGTTTCTCTTCGAGCAACTGTTCGACGTTGTCGCGGTTGTCCTCGAGCCGTTCGACGCGGCGTTCGGCCTCGCGAAGGGTCTCCGCGTCCTCGATTCGGTCCTCGAGGTCGTCGCGTTCGTCTTCCAGGCTCTCGAGTTCCGACTCGAGTTCCGCGAGCTCCTCGCGTTTGTCGTCGAGTTCGACGTGGGGCGAGTCCTCGACGGGCTGGCCACACTCGGGACACTTCCCCTCCTCGAGCAGGCGTTCGCCCTCCTCGATGGCGTTCTCGACGGCTCTGACGTCGGCGGTGAGATCCCCGATTTCGTCGGTTAGCTCGTCGCGGTCGGCCTCGAGTGCCTCGAGGTGGGAGGCCGCCTCGCCGAACTCGATCGGTGCGTCCTCGAACCGTTCGCGGGCAGTCGCAATCTCGTCCTCGAGTTCCTCGAGTTTCGTCTCGCGGTCCTCGATCGCTTCCTCGTCTTCCTCGAGTTTCTCGGTCAGGTTGTCGGCCCGTTCGCGTGCTTCTTCGGCCTGCTGTTCGAGGTCGTCGGCTTCCTCGACGAGTCGGTCGCGCTCGCCGCTTTTCGTCTCGATCGCGATCTTGACGTCCTCGAGGTCGTCTCGAAGCTCTTCGTCTCGGCTCTCGAGGTCGTCGATCGCGGTCTCGATCGCTTCGCTTCGGTCGTCACCGTCGAGGTCGCCGTCGACCTCGGCGAGCAGTTCCGTCCGTTCCTCGGCGAGTTCCTCGCGTTCGGCCTCGAGTTCACGAATCGCTTCCTTCGCGTCCTCGCGTTTACGTTCGGTCTCCTCGATCTTCGAGCGAATCTCCTCGATCTCTTTCTCGAGGTCGCCGATCTCCTCTCGGGTCTCTTCGTGGCGCTCGAGGACTTCTCGCGCGGTCTCGAGCGTCTTCCGCGCCTCTTCGCGCTGGGAGTCGTAGTGATCGATCTGCTCGGTGATCTCGGCGCGCCTGGACTCGAGGTCGTTGAGCCGCTCGTGAAGATTCGCCGCTTCTTTCTCTTCGACCTGCTTGCGGACGTCCTCGAGGACTTCCTGCTGGCCGTCGAGGACGGACTTGACCCCCAGTCGGGCGTCGCTGGCCCGTTCGCGGTACTCCTCGAGCGCGCCGAGTTGCAGGAGGTCGTCGATCATGTCCTGCCGGTCGCTCGGCGAGGCGTGAATCAGCTTGTTGACCTCGCCCTGACGGACGTACGCGCAGTTGACGAACGCCTCGGCGTCCATCCGCAGCAGTTCCGTCACCTCCCGGCGAACGTCGCGAGCGCCCTCGATGGTCTCGGTCGGCGTCTCGAGGACGCACTTCGTCGTCGTTGCCCGGTCACCTCGGAGTTTGAGTCGGCGTTCGACGTGGTACTCGCGGTTGTCGTGGGTGAACCACAGTTCCACTTCGGCTTCCTCCTCGCCGGTGGTGATCACGTCGTCTAGCGTGCGCTCGTCGAGGGCTTTCGATCCGTACAGCGCGAAGAAGACGGCCTCGAGTAACGTCGACTTCCCGCTGCCGTTGACGCCGTGGACGACGGTGACGCCGCGCTCGAGCGTGAGGTCGGCGTCGCCGTAGCACTTGAAGTTCAGCAGGCGAACGCGGTCGACTCTCATTCGAAATCACCCAGCGAGGCTGGTTCGGCGGGTTCGTCTTTCGGCTCCTCGCTTTCTTCTTCGACCTCCACTTCTTCGTTCTCTTCCTTCTCCGACTCCGACTCCGACAACTGATCTGCCACCGTCGTCACGTCCTCGTCGCCCGGTTCTCGGTCGGGTGCGGGCTCGAACGCGGTGTCGTCGTCCTCGAGCAACTCGCGAACGCGTCGTTCGACCGACTCGCGAACGTTGGCGTCGGCGAGTTTGCCGTCGCGGACGGTCTCGTCGATCTCGAGGGCGGCGTCGCTGAGGCCGAGGTCGCGGACGCGTTCCCGGACGGCCTCGTCGGGGTCGGCGAAACTCACCGACACCTCCTCGTCCTCGTCGGGGAGGTCGCGCCGGTCGTTGACGCGGGCGATCATCGCGCCGCGATCGATCGCGAGTTCCTCGATTGCGGCGGGCGTGATCGGCTTGCCCTCGCCCTCGATGGTGACGATGACGACCGCCTCTTCGAGGTCGTGTTGCCGAACGCGTTCTTGGACGCGGTCGATTCCCTCGCCGGCCTCGAGAGAGACGTCGACGAAGACGAACTCTCGGATGTCGGTCAGCGCACGGCGGCTGATCGTCACTTCCTCGTCGAACTCGACGAGGTTGTAGCCCCGATCCTCGCGTTCGCTCGCGCTCGCTCGTTCGGTCGAGCCACAGTAGGTGACCCACGTGTCACTCATCTCCGCTGTATCGGGGTGATGGTTGTCGCCCAGCAGGACGGCGTCGAACTCGACCGTCGACTCCTCGAGAAGTCGTTCAGTGTCCCAGTCAGCGTGGGCGAAGGGTTCGAACAGGCCGTGGCTCACGAGCGTTGCGTGATCGGCTTCCTCGGGCAGCGGGGCGAACTCGTACTCGAGGTCCTCGCGTCGCGATCGGGGGACGAAATCCAGCCCGTAGAAGGCGACGTCGTCGACGATTTCGGGTTCCGCACCTAGCCGAGTCGCGAGTCCCAGATCGGCGAACAGGTCCAGCCACTGGGCGTCGCGTTTCCCCTCGTGGTTGCCGACGACGGCGAGGAAGGGAATGTCGGCCTCCCGGAGGTCCCGGAGGATGTCGACCGTTCCCTGCAGGTCGACCAGCGTCGGCCGGCGGTCGTGAAAGAGGTCGCCGGCGTGGACCACGGCGTCGACGTCGTCCTCGATTGCGTCCTCGACTACGTCGCGAAAGGCCGAGAGAAAGTCCCGTCGTCGCTCGGGCGCGTTGTACTGTTGATACCCGATGTGGGTGTCGCCCGTGTGTATCACCCGCGTCATCTACCGATCGTTCGGGGGCAGTCCCTAAAGGAGTTCCGCGACCGGTGTGAAAGTAAAGCGAGCCGAACGTTCGAGAGAGTCAGCAGTCGATGTCGAGGGTATAGAGTCGCTTCCGGGCGTCCGAGAAGGAAAACCGGGAGTCGACGACGTTCTCCTCGTCGAGACGGTTCAGTGCGTACCGGACCGTCCGCGCGGGAAGGAGCGTCTCCTCTGCGATCTGTTGCTGGGTCATCGTGTCGTTGTACTCTAAGACCTTCGCGACCAGTTTGGCGCTCGGTGGGAGGTCACGGACGTCCTCCCAGGTCCCGCGATCGTCCGGATCGTCCGTTCCCTGTCGTAGGGGCTCTGAGGTACTCATCATGTATCCCTTCCGAATACGGGCTAATAATATTTTCTGTTCTATTTAATGCTTATGAGTTATACAGTCTGCGAACCCCTACCGACCCGAAGTCTCTTATGAACCAACCCCCAAAGCAACGATGATGACCGACACTGTGGACGACGTCGACCTCCCATACGACGAGGACGAGGCGTCCCAACAGGAGAAAATCCAGGCGCTCGAGGAACGCCTCGAAGTCCTCGAGGCGCAAAACGAGGAGATGCGTGACAAACTCCTCGACGCGAACGCCGAGAACAACAAGTACCAGCAGAAACTCGAGCGACTGACCCACGAGAACAAGAAGCTCAAGCAGTCCCCACTGTTCGTCGCTACCGTCCAGGAAGTCACGGACGAAGGCGTCATCATCAAACAGCACGGGAACAACCAGGAGGCCCTGACCGAGGTCACCGAGGAGATGCTCGAGGAACTCGAGCCCGACGACCGAGTGGCCGTCAACAACTCGCTATCTATCGTCAAGACGCTCTCCAGCGAGACCGACGTCCGCGCTCGCGTGATGGAAGTCACCGAGAGCCCCGACGTCAGCTACGAGGACATCGGTGGCCTCGAGGACCAGATGCAGGAGGTCCGCGAGACCGTCGAGATGCCCCTCGAGAAGCCGGAGATGTTCGACGACGTCGGAATCGACCCGCCGAGTGGCGTCTTGCTACACGGTCCGCCGGGGACCGGCAAGACGATGCTCGCGAAGGCCGTCGCCAACCAGACCGACGCGACCTTCATCAAGATGGCCGGCTCCGAACTCGTCCACAAGTTCATCGGCGAGGGGGCAAAGCTCGTCCGTGACCTCTTCGAGGTCGCCCGCGAGCACGAGCCAGCCGTCATCTTTATCGACGAAATCGACGCCATCGCCGCCAAGCGAACGGAGTCGAAGACCTCCGGCGACGCCGAGGTCCAGCGGACGATGATGCAACTCCTCTCGGAGATGGACGGGTTCGAGGAACGCGGCGAGATCCGAATTATCGCGGCGACCAACCGCTTCGACATGCTCGACCGCGCTATCCTCCGGCCCGGCCGCTTCGACCGCCTCATCGAGGTCCCCAAGCCCAACGAGGAAGGTCGCGAGATCATCTTCGACATTCACACCCGCGGCATGAACGTCGCCGACGAGGTCGACTTCGGCGAACTGGCCACGGAAGCCGAAGAAGCCTCCGGTGCCGACATCAAGGCCATCTGTACCGAGGCCGGGATGTTCGCCATCCGCGACGACCGCACCGAGATCAGGACCGAGGACTTCTACAACGCCTGGGACAAGGTTCAGGCCGACTCCGAGGACGTCGAGGACGTCTCGAAGACGTTCGCGTAACTCCTGTCGGGAGGTCGCTCTCGGTTCGGTTGCCGTTTCTACCGTTCTTCACGGAATTCAGTTACGACAGTGGCCGCCGGCGAGCGACTCGCTCGAGTGGCCGCGGGCAGCGCTACAGAAACGAGATAGCGACGCGAGACGCGGCGGTCACGCTGTTAAAGCGCGAGGAAAACGAGCCACGGGACGATAAACAGTGCGACCGTCAGCACGATCAGAATGAGGAGATAGCCCGTGATCGCTCCTGCGGCGGTGATCCAGGACGGATGCTTGAACTCGTTGAGATCGACTGCCATGGGAGTATCGTCCGCCGAGCGGCGTATAAACGTACCGGAACGATCAGTAACGGTCAATCGGTTCATCGTTTCGTCCCGTTGTTCGGACGAGCGGCTGTGATATGATGGCGTTCTCGAGCCGTCCCGACTACCCTACAGCGGTCGTAGTGAGGCGATGAGCCGCCGAATGGACGGTCGCGAGTACATACAGCTGTACTGTAACAAAGGTACAAGTCGGCGGTCGTGGTGCACGATTACGAGAGACATGATAATTACCAGAGGTGGCGAGAGTTCTCGCCAGTGGTCATTCGACGGGGGCATCGACCGAGCGAACGACGACGATTCGTCGAAGCGGAGACGCAATGTGAACGTGGGGCATCCATGACGAAAACACGTGCTCTCGCGATCGGTCTGGCGACACTCCTGTTGGTTTCTGTCCTGGCGACGGGTTTGACCACCGGGATGGCGAGCACGACGGCGACTGCAGACGAGCGGTCGGCGATCGATGGCGTCACCACGCTAGATGACGAGGCGTCCGCCAATAGCTCGTTTACCGCTTACGCACAGGAGGGAACGATCGTACTCGGTGGCGATCAGGACGATCCGATCCTCCTTCCGGAGAGCGACGAGGACGAGCCACAGCCCGAGAACGCACCCGAAGACGTCGAGTGGGAGGACGATTCGTTCGTTATCGACGCCGACCTCGATCTCGAGGACGGAACGTGGGAGGCAGACCCCGAAGACACCGATATCCCGTTGATCACCTCCTACAGGGTCAACGCGGATCGAGCCGAGGTCCAGATGAGCGCACCCGACGGGTTCCAGGGAACGATCGATCCCGACACCGGCGAGATGACGGCCGAAGCAGTCTTCGAGATCGAGGCCGCGGTCGTCGGGCCGCTCTTCGGTCTCGGCCCCGACTCGACCTGTGTGACCGAGACCGAACTCGAGATGACGACCGAGACCAGTGACGGTGGTCTCAGCGGCGAGTCGTTCGAGACCGGGCTGGAGGGTGAGACTGCCACCGCGACGCTCGTCGACGACACCTTCACCGTCCCCGGCTTCGATACCGTCGAGGGATCCGGAACCGTCTGTGACTCCGCGGCCGATACGTACGGTCTTCCGGCAGAAGAACCGGGTGACAACGAGTTCGAACTCGAACTCTGGTTCGACCTCTCGGACGACGAGTAGCCGCGATTACTCGAGTCCCGAGCTTCCGGGACCGGTACTCGTTTTTCCGTGCCGCCCGACGACCGTCGTATGGTAACCGCCGTGCTGTTCGACCTCGACGACACCCTCTATCCCTACCCACCGTGTAACCGGGCGGGAAAGGAGGCCGCGAGGAAAGCTGCTCGAGAGCGAGGCTACGAGTTCGACGCCGACGAGTTCGAGGAGTTCTACCAGACTGGCCGCCAGGAGGTGAAACGCCACCTCTCGGGCACCGCCGCCTCGCACGAACGACTGCTGTACTTCAAGTGTGCTCTCGAGGAACACACCGGCCGTCCCCAGCCAGCGGACGCGCTCGCGCTCGGTGACGCGTACTGGGACGGGTTTCTCGAGGCGATGGAGCCGTTCCCCGACGCCGTCGAGATGCTCGAGACGCTCCAGGATCGCGGCGTCGACGTCGCCATCGTGACGAACCTCACGACGCGGATCCAGCTCCGGAAACTCGAGCGACTGGGGATCGCCGACTCCCTCGACCTGCTGTTGACTTCCGAGGAAGTCGGCCGGGAGAAGCCCGACTCGGTCATGTTTACGCTTCCCCTGGCGCGACTCGACCGACGGCCCTCGGAGGCCGTCATGGTTGGAAATTCCGTCTCGTCGGATATCGTCGGTGCGAACGCGGTCGGACTCGAGACCGTACTGTTCAACGGCGGCGTCGACGACCCCGAGTCACTCGAGGGCCGCCGGGAGCCCGACCACAGGATAGATGCCCTGGCGGAGGTAACTGAACTGGTATGACCGAGTCGGATCTCCTTGCGTCGGAGCGTCGAGCTATCGTCGATCACGCGTCCGAACTGGCCGACCTCACTCCTGGCAGGACTGGAAATCTTAGCGTCCGCGGCGACGGCGACGAGTCCGACGCCTTCGCGATCACGCCAACCGGTGTCCCCTACGATGGTTTCGACGTAGCGGACGTTCCGGTGGTCGGAATCGACGCCGACGGCGAACAACTCGACGGCGAGATGGCTCCGAGTAGCGAAGTGCCGATGCATACGGCTATCTACCGGCGCGAGGACGTCGGCGCCATCGTTCACACCCACTCGCCGTGGGCGACCGCGCTGGCCGTCGCGGACGAACCGTTGCCGCCGATCCACTACATGATCGTCGCCGTCGGCAAGCGCGTCCCCGTCGCCGAGTACGCCCCCTATGGGACCGACGAACTCGCGGCGAACATCGTCGCCGCGATGGACGCGGCCGACTCGACCGCCGCACTCATCGAGAACCACGGCCTCGTCGTCACCGCGCCCGACCTCCCGACCGCGCTCGAGAACACCCACCACGTCGAGAGTCTCGCACGGCTCTATCTCGAGAGCCGATCCGCGGGGCTGGAACCACAGACGCTGTCGGACGAGCAACTCGAGGTCGTGCTCGAGAAGTTCGAGTCCTACGGGCAGTGATCAGAGATACGGCCGAAACAGGTCGTCCTCGTGCAGGTTCTCGGGAAGCGTCTCGAACCACTGTGCTGCGGTAATTTCGTCGGAATCGACGCCCAACTGGTCGACGTCAGGGATCGGTCCGTCGGCGCTGGCGGCAAACAGGACAAACTCCGCATGGAACTGGACGCCGGAATCGGCCTCGGAGACGTACGTCTGATCGAGAACGAGGATCGGTTCGTCGACCGTCGCCTCGAGCCCCGTCTCTTCGTACACTTCGCGTCGTGCGGCGTCGGCGGGCGTTTCGCTCGGCTCGACCGCACCGCCGGGTGCGATCCAGCCGTCCGACCAGCCGTTCTTGACGAGGGCGATCCGGCCGTCGGAGTCTCTGACGCGAGCAGCGGCCGTCAGCCCGGTTCCGTCAGTTGCCCACTCCCGGTACGACTCGACTCTGGTGGGCGGAACGTGGATCGTCTGAGTCTCCCGTGGCACGTCGGATGGAACGCCAGCGTCCATTCGTAACGCGTCGGTTTCGTTTCAACTGCTGATAAAGAACGTGAAAGACCCTCGAGTTGCGGACGACCGGTTCTACGTCGCCCCGGCCGCGTCGAACCCTTCTTCGAACCGGAAGTCGCCGTTTCGCTGGATCACGTCGCCGTCCACCTCGACGACTGACTCCTCGCCGACGTCGACGATCAGGTCCGCGTGGATCGCGCTCTCGTTGAACGGCTGGTCTTCAGGGACACACTCCTCCATCGCGTTCCCCAATGCGATGTGCAGCGTGTCACCCATCTTCTCGTCGAAGAGGACGTTGTTCGTCGCTCGCTCGATACCGCGGTTCATCCCGAATCCGAGTTCACCGACGCGTCGCGCACCGTCGTCGGTCTCCAGCATGGATTCAAGCGCCGCCTCGTTTCGGCTCGCCTCGTAGTCGACCACGACGCCGTCCTCGAACTCGAGGCGAACGTCTCGAATCTCGCGACTGTTCCGGAACAGGGGAACGTCGAACGCGATCTCGCCGTCGACGCTATCGGGAACGGGCGACGTTGCCACCTCTCCGCCCGGCATGTTCTCCTCGCCCGCGTCGTTGAGCGTTCCCATTCCCGAAATCGAGAGTCGAAGATCGGTCGTCTCGCCGGAGCGGATCCGGACTTCCTCGGCCGGCTCGAGGATCTCGACTAGCTGGCGCTGGCGTTCCCGCTGGGCTTCCCAGTCCCTGTCGATGGCGTCGTAGACGTAGTCCGCCCAGCCAGCGGTGCTCATCTCGGCCCGCTGTGCGCCGGCCGGCGCGGGATGTTGCGTGATGACCCACCTGGTCTCGAGTCGCTGCTCAAGGACGGGCTTGCGAGCGCGGCTGGCGGCGGCTTTCGTCTCGCCGTCCACGTCCGATCCCTCGGCCGCGTTCCGAGCTGCCTTGATGAGGATGACGACGTCCGTCTCGGCCATCGCCGCGAGGTCGTGATTGGCTGTTCGGTAGTCGTCCGGTTCGATCGTCCGGTCGTAGGCTCGCTTCGCTCTCCAGTTGAGCCACTCTGTTCGCGGGCGCGCGCCTCGAGCCCCGAGTTCCGCGTAGAGAGCGACGACGAGGTCTTCGGCGACGGTCGGTGCGCGAACGAGCACGTCGTCTTCGGGACCGACGTCGGTACAGTAGTCGACGAGAATCTCGGCGTGTCGTCTGATCCGTTCGTCCATACCCGTTGGATGGTCGACGTGTACAACTAGGTCGGCCAGACGCGGTGAAAGTGAAACTGAAACCAAATTCACTCCCCGTCTGTCCATCCGACTCGAGAACCCATTCCGGGTCGTTTTTACCGGGTGACTGGCTATAGACCCACAATGACGAGAATCGTCGTGGTGGACAACCACGGGCAGTTTACACACCTGGAGCAGCGCGCGCTTCGCGACCTCGGCGTCGACACGGAACTGATCGACAACGACACGCCGCCCGAAGACGTCGACGCCGACGGCGTCGTCCTCTCCGGCGGCCCGGACATGGACCGGATCGGCAAGTCGGCCGACTACCTCGAGGCCGACGTACCCGTACTCGGGATCTGTCTCGGCATGCAACTGATCGCGGCGGAACTGGGCGGTCGCGTCGGCGGCGGCGAGTACGGCGGCTACGCCGACGTGACCGTCGACGTCGTCGACGACGACGATCCCCTGACGGGCTCTCTGCACCCCGAAACTCGAGTCTGGGCGAGCCACGCCGACGAGGTCAAGGAACTCCCGGATGGATTCGAACTGACCGCAAAAAGCGACGTCTGTGACGTCGAAGCGATGAGCGACACCGATCGGGACCTCTACGGCGTCCAGTGGCACCCCGAGGTCGCCCACACCGAGGAGGGCGACGAAATCTTCGAGAACTTCCTCGAAATCTGCGAGTCTGCCTGACACGGACCGCTGTACGTCACTTTCGGCGTGACCGCGACTCGTTCGACGGTCGCCCCGATGAATACACCGTTCCATACGAATTCGAACGATCTCTCACTTCGTGTTTCTCTGTCTCTCGTTTGAACGAAATTACACAGTGGTCTACTCCCGGCATATGGCCTCTACGCGTGGTCGGCGTTACCGGTGGCGGCTGCAATCGCAGCCGGAATCGCCGTCGCCAGTTCTTCGATCTCGCGGTATCGGAGTCGCGTTCGCTCGAGATCGACAGTCCATTCGTCCGCCGCATCGTCGTTGATCGCGTCGAGATGGCGGCCGAGTCGTCGTTCCTGTCGATCGAGTCGTTTTACGAGCGTCGCACACAGGTGGCGAACGAGCGGATCGTCACCGTCTGTGCGGATACGGTCGTCGAACGCGACGGCGGCACGATTTTTGGCATCGCGAACGTCCGCACCCGTCGTGTCGAACTCGGGGATGGAAGCGTCAAAATGTTGCGTGGCTGGTGCATCCTCGAATTCCGAATGAATCAGTGCATACGCATGGTGTTCTACCTTTCGACGCACTGCGAGTGCGAGCAACTCCTTCTCGTACGCATCGTCTGGTCCGTCGTGGACCGCGATGTACTCTCGAAGCGAAATCTCGGACGCGTGAGAGCGCACCTCGTCTGCACCGTCCTCGATATCGAACTCGACTTGCTCGATAACCGTGTCCGTGCGCTCCTCGAGCCGTTCGTACGCGTCCTCGAGTTCCTGCTCGAATGAGTGGGCGGTCGTGTTCTCTCGTGCGGTTTCCTCGAGCGAGTCGCGCAACCGGTCGGCATCGGCGAGACGGGCGCGTGCACTGGCTGCACGGGCGGCCGAATACTGTGGTTCGACGGTGTCGATGGTCCCTTCACCGTGAACGTATCGCTCACCCATCCGAATAGAGCCGCGGGCGTTGTCCAGCCATTCGTCTAGTTCCCCGTACGCAGTAGCGGCCCACGAGAGACTGGATGCAACGTACGACAGGTCGTCGAGGGCCGTCTCGTACTCGTCGCGCAATGCCTCGAGGTCAGTGATGATGTCATCTCGGTCGCGATCACCGCGCTGGAGATCTGCTAGGGCAACTGCCTGCTCTGCACCGCCCAGTGCAGTTCGGAGGTCGCCGAGAACCTCGAGTCGTTCCGCCGCCGAGAGTTCCTCGAACGTCCTTCGTTGTTCCTCGAGGTCCTCGAGCGTTGCCTTCGCTCGCTCGAACCGTCGGCCGGAGTTCGCCATGTATTCCTCGTCGTCGGCCTCGACTTCCTCGTCTGGCCACCGCTCTCGAGCGGCGTCCACGCGCTCGGCGAGGTCGTCGAGCGCGTCGGTGAGATGAGATTCTGTTGGACGGAGATATGAGGGGTGCGAGACGGTGGGATACTCGATCTCCTGTGCCGCGTGCAACGCGTCGCGATCAGGCCACCGTCGCAGGCGACGTCGCTGGTGATATCCCCCGAGTCCAATTACGACCAGTCCGCTTCCGAACCAGGCGAGGACACTCCGTCGGTTCATTGCAAAATACGGTCGGCTGGGCGGCAATAATCGTTGGGAATACGACTGGTTACGCGATTTACTGGTTGAGTATTCAACAACACCTCTTTCTCTCCTGCAGTCTACTACCGGTAACACCGGTGTTAGGTACTATCGCCAGTGTTGTGGGAGCTATATGTAGTTCGCCAGCGAAGCTAGTAACGTGATGCAACCAGTTACTGCTACCGTCTCGAGCCACGTATCGCTCACGACCGACGACACCCCGGAGGAGGTGGTCTGAATGGCGACCAGCGTCCTCGTCACCGGCGCGACCGGCAATCAGGGCGGTGCCGTCGTCGACCACTTGCTCGAGTCCGACGCCGAGTTCGATGTCTACGGACTCACCCGCGACGCCTCGAGCGAGACGGCCGAGGAACTGTCGGATCGCGGCGTGACGATGGTCGAGGGCGACCTGAACGAGAAGGAAACGCTCGCACCCCACGTCGCAGAGGTCGACGCGGTCTTCGCCGTCACCAACTTCTGGACGCAGGGCTACGATCAGCAGGTAAAGCAGGGCAAGAACATAGCGGAGGTCGCGAGTGAGGAGGGCGTCGACCAGTTCGTCCTCAGCGGCGTCGGCAGCCACTGGGAAGACACTGGCGTCCCCCACTTCGACTCGGCCTGGGAGATCGAACAGCACGCCCAGGAACTCGACCTGCCGCTGACGACGCTTGGGCCGGTCTTCTTCTTCCAGAACCTCGAAGCGTTCGCGGAGGACGTCGTCGAGGACGGACAGATCGCGCTCCCGCTCGAGGAGGGCGTCTCGCTCCAGATGATCGACACGCGAAACGTCGGTCGTGCTGCCGCGGTCGCACTCGCGAACCCCGACGAGTTCGTCGGCGAGCGCATCGAAATCGCGGGCGACGAGTTGACGCTGTCCGAGACTGCCGACGTGCTCTCGGAAGTCACGGGCCAGAACGTCGACCCCGTCCACGTCCCCATCGAGGACGCCTACGACTCCTTCGGCGAGGAGTTCACCGTCATGTGCGAGTGGTTCAACGAGGTCGGCTACAGCGCGGATCTCGAGGGACTCGAGGACCGATTTGGCTTCGAGTTCACGGACCTCGAGACCTATCTGCACGACCACGGCTGGGAAGAGAAGGAGGGCATGGCCTCCGTCCCTGGCTGGGTCAAAGCCCTGTAGCGGCCCGATCACCGCCACCGTCTTGGTCGTGCGCCGATATTCGGTAGGTGATGACGACCGACACAGTCGGCCGGTTCGAACGCTCGCTCGAGGATCTCGAGGTCACGAGCGAGGTCGTGCCGGCCACGGACGCAGGCGATCGTATCGCCGCGGCGGTCGAGGACCCAGCAGTCGGTACCGTTCTGCCGTTCGAGGGCGTTTCGCTGCCCGAGACTGTCACGGCGGAGCCGACATCCGAAGAGCTCGAGAACGCTGCGACCGGCGTGACGCCGGCGGCGTTCGCCATCGCCGAACACGGAACGGTCGCGATCACCTCGAGCGAACGGGGCGACGAACCGATCAGTCTCTACCCGGACCGACACGTCGCGGTCGTCGCCGAGAGCGACGTCGTCGACGACCTCGGGAACGGGTTCGGTCGACTGCTCGAGGGGTTTTCCGACGGGCAGGATAGCGTCGTCTTCGCGACCGGCCGGAGCGCGACCGCGGACATGGGCGGGCTGGTCCACGGCGTCCACGGCCCCGGCGAGGTACACGTGATCGTCCTGGAGGACCGCTGACCATGGCGAGCGAACCGTCCCGCACCGAGACCGCCGAACGGCTGCGTCACCTGCTCGAGACCGAGGGCGAGTCCATTCGGCCGCGCGCGAGCCAGAAGAACGCCCGCAGGGAGGGCGTCTACGAGGAGTTCGAGGAACTCGAGGAGCTACGAACCGAGGCGAGAGTGATCAAGGAGGACGCGATCGATCGCCTCCCCGAACTGATCGAGACGGTCCGCGAGGCCGTCGAGGAAAACGGCGGCACGGTCTACGTCGCGGACGACGCTGCGGACGCGAACGCGTACATCGCCGACGTCGTTGACAACCGGTCAGACGACGACGCCGACCGGCCGTCGGTCGTCAAGTCGAAGTCGATGACCACCGAGGAGATCGATCTCAACGACGCCCTCGAGCGGCGGGGTATCGACGCCTACGAGACGGATCTCGGGGAGTGGGTGATTCAGGTCGCCGACGACTCGCCCTCGCACATCGTCGGTCCCGCGATGCACCTCGGCCGGGATCAGATCGCCGAACTGCTTAGCGAGGAGTTCGACCCCGACGCCGAGTTCGAGACCGCCGAGGATCTCACCAGATTCGCCCGTGACTACCTCGGCGAGCGCATCCGCGAGGCCGACGTCGGAGTCACCGGCGCGAACTTCGTCGCCGCCGAGAGCGGGACGATCACGCTGATCACGAACGAGGGAAACGCCCGAAAGTGTGCGGTCACGCCCGACACCCACGTCGCCGTCGCCGGGATCGAGAAACTGATTCCCTCGATGGACGACCTCGAGCCGTTCGTGAACCTGATCGCCAAGAGCGCGACGGGACAGCCGATCTCCCAGTACGTGACGATGCTCTCGCCGCCGACCGACTCGCCGACGATCGAGTTCGACGGCTCCGCGGCCGAGGAGCCGATCACGGACGGCGAGTCGGACCGCGAGTTCCACCTCGTCTTGCTCGACAACGGTCGGACGGCGATGCGCGAGGACGACCAGCTCCGGGAGACGCTGTACTGCATCCGCTGTGGTGCCTGCTCGAACTCCTGTGTGAACTTCCAGTCGGTCGGGGGCCACGGCTTCGGCGGCGAGACGTATTCGGGCGGCATCGCGACCGGCTGGGAGGCCGGCGTCCACGGCCAGGACTCCGCGGCCGAGTTCAACGACCTCTGTACGGGATGTACGCGCTGCGTGAACGCCTGCCCGGTCAAGATCGACATCCCGTGGATCAACACCGCCGTCCGCGACCGGGTCAACCGCGGCAAAGATCCCGAGGCCTACGACTTCCTCGTCGACGGGCTCACACCCGACGAAGAGTCGGGCGGACTCCCCCTCGACAAGCGCTTCTTCGGGAACATCGGCACGGTCGCGAAACTCGCGAGCGCGACCGCACCGCTCTCGAACTGGATCGCCAGCGCCGACCCCGTCCGGGCGCTGCTCGAACGAACCATCGGGATCGACCGCCGTCGCGACCTGCCGGCGTTCCAGCGTCGATCGCTCGTCGACTGGTTCGAGGCCCGCGGCGGCGTCGATGCCTCTCGACGGCGCGCTCGAACGTCGGCTGTCGCGTTCGAGCGCGAGGCCGTTCTCTACCCCGACATCTACACGAACTACGTCGACGTCGACCGTGGTAAGGCGGCCGTCCGGACGCTCGAGGCACTCGGCGTTCCAGTCTCGGTCCCGTCCCTCCCGGAAAGCGGCCGCGCCGCGCTCTCGCAGGGGATGATCGCGACCGCGGATCGTCAGGCCAGTAAGGTCTACGCCGAACTCGCCGAGGACGTCGACGCCGGTCGCGACGTGGTCGTCGTCGAACCCTCTGATTTGGCGGCCTTCAAACGAGAGTACGAACGGCTGCTCCCCGAGGCGTCGTTCGAACGCCTCAGTTCGAACAGCTACGAGATCTGCGAGTACGTCTACGGTCTCCTCGAGAACGGCGCCGACGCCGACGCGCTCTCGACCGGCGACGGTGACGAACCGATCGGCTACCACTCCCACTGCCAGCAGCGCACGCTCGACCTGGAAGCACCGACGGTAGCGGTGCTCGAGCAGTGTGGCTACGCCCCCGAAACCACGATCGGCGAGTGCTGTGGCATGGCCGGATCGTTCGGCTACAAACGCGACTACTACGACGTCAGTATGGACGCCGGGAAACACCTGGCTGAAGAACTCGAGGACAGCGACCGGGTCGTCGCCTCCGGTACGTCCTGTAGCGACCAGCTCGAGACGCTTCTCGAGCGGCCGGTTCCGCATCCGATCGAGTTGCTGGCGCCGGACAGCTAATCGGCTCGCCCGTCCGAGATTTGCTCGGCTCGTGCCCGTAACTCCTCGAGGACCCGCGGCGGGCCGCGACACTCGATCGTCACCCCACCGTCGTAGTCGACGGTTTCGACGGTCGTCCGATCGTACGCCCGCGAGACGAGCGTCATCGCCTCGTCACAGTTGGGAACCTGGAGTTCGGCCGTATCGGTCGGTAACCGTTCCATGACGGTCTTCCGAAGGCGTTCGAGGTTCGTCCACTCGAGCACGCTCACCGGAATCGGATCGGCGGCCGCCGCCGGCAGTCGTTCCTCGGCGATCTCCAGTCGACGCCCTCGAGCGTCCTCGGAGAGGCAGTCGATCTTGTTCAGCGCCGGAACGATCCGCTCGTCCTCGACGCCCTGGGACGCGAGCACCTCGAACGAGACGTCGAGACGCTCGCGAAACTGCGATTCGGGATCGCTCGCGTCGACCACGAGCACGACGACGTCGGCCGCCCCCGCCTCCGACAGCGTCGCGCTGAACGACTCGACGACGTCGTGTGGCAGGTCGTCGACGAACCCGACCGTATCGGTCACGAGCAGCGGTCGGCCGTCGATCGTTGCCCGGCGGGTCGTCGTCTCGAGGGTCTCGAACAGCCGATCCCTGACGGCTGCAGTGGCGTCCTTCTCGGTACTGGCGTCGCCTGATTCCGCGCGCGAGTCGGCGTCAGAAAGCGACATCTCGTCCGCAATCCGGTGCAGCAGCGTCGACTTCCCGGCGTTCGTGTAGCCGGCGAGTGTGACGAGGTCGAACCCCTCCTCGCGGCGGCGTTCCCGGAACTGCTCCGCCGGTTCGGGCAGTTCATCGAGTTTTCGCTCGAGTCGATCGATCCGGTCGCGGACGTCGTAGACCGGCGATCCCTTCTCGGTCATCTCGTTGAGCATCCCCTCGTCGGCCGACTCGATCAGGCGCGGCAGGTCGTACCGGAGTCCTGCGAGCTCGACCTGTAGCTTCGCGCGCCTCGAGCCTGCGCCCGCCTCGAATATCTCGAGGACGAGTCGGTGGCGGTCGAGGACCGCCGTATCGTCGGGCATCGACGACTCGAGGGTGCGGTGCTGACCCGGCGTGAGTTCGTCGTCGACGACGATGCGGTGGGCGTCGGTGTCGGCGACGGTATTGGCGAGTTCGTCGACTTTTCCGCGGCCGAAGTAGCTGCCCGCATCCTCGCGGCCGGCCTGGGTTACGGCGGCGACGACCTCGTCGCCCGCCGCCCGGACGAGTGCTTCTATCTCGTCGGTCTCGACGGGGGTGGCCTTCGATCGGTTCGCGACGACTGTTCGTTTCGGTGCGTTATGCGTTCGTGACATTGGCTGTCTGGTGGCGTCATGGCTGTCGTAACAATGCTGGTCCGGCGGCTATCGCCGGAGAACTCGCGGTTCTCCCGTGCGTTCACGCCGCTACTCGCGACCGAACGCGACGGATCGGGAGCACCGAACTACTGAAAAACGGTCTCCATAGTCCTCGAATACCGATTCGAGGAACCGATACTTATCAGTTGTGGGCCATATCGAACTGTAGAATGGTGACGATGGCGTCGACGGCGGACGAAACGCTTACTCCCCGAACAGTTCGTCGACCGCCTCACGCGCCGCGAGTGCGGCGTCGTCCGCGACCTGCTCCGGGTCGGGACCGTCCTCCTCGTCGGGCGCGTTCAGGTAGACGTCGACCTCGAGGACGCCGTCCTCGAAGATAGCCGTGACGTCGTAATCGCGAACGTCGGACTGTCTGTACTGCGAGAAGATCAGTCCTTCCGCAGCTTCCGAGGCCGTCTGGACGACGGTCTCGTCGGACGGGTCGTCGCCATCGGCGTCAGTCGCCATGGTTACGCGCCGCCAGCGCCCGGCCCGCCCGGACCTGCGGGGCCGCCCATGCCGCCTGCGCCGCCGAGCAGTTCTTCGAGGTCTTCCTGCAGGTCCTCGAACTGATCCTGCACGCGCTCTTCCTGTTTCTCGAGGGTCTCGAGGCGGAGTTCGAGCGAGTCGACCTTCTCTTCGAGGTCGTCCTCGGCCTCGTCGTATTCGGTTTCGACGAGAAGCTCGCCGACCTGCCGGTACATCGTCGTGCTGTCGTCGATGTTCTCGAGTTCGTCGAGGGCGTTCTCGGCGTCGGTGAGGTTCGATTCAGTTTCCTGTTTCTGGACGGCGACCTCCTGGGCGGTCTCCTGGAGGTCCTGAAGCTGTTCGATCTTTTCCTGTGCTTCCGGCGGCAGGTTTCCTTGCATATCTCGACCGATGCCTTCCGGACTGATAAAGCCAAGCTTTGTCTTCGACCCCGACCGCTCGAGCGCAGCGAACTGACCCCTACGTCGTCGTGCAAACGACTCGAGACATGGCAATCCTTTTCCCCGGCCGTCAAGAAGCCGAGGGTATGACGGACGAAAACAACGGCTCCGAGGAGAACGGCGAGGAAAGCGAAGAGAAGTCCTTCCGGGAGCGGGTCGAGGAGATCCGCGAGAAACGCGCCGAGGAGGGCGAAGGTGAAGGCGAACCGCCCGAGAGTCCGTTCGGCGGCGGTGGCGGCCCCGGCGGTATGGGCGGTGGCAACCCGTTCGCCCAGATGATGGGCGGCATGATGGGCGGCGGCCCCGGCGGTCCCGGCGGCCGACCCGGTGGCGACGAGAGCAACGAGGAACTGGTCCGTGAGGTCCGCCAGCTCCGCGACGAGATGCGCGACCAGACCCGCGCGATCAAGCGTATCGCCGACGCACTCGAGGACGAGTAACGTCCACGCCTCGTCGTCTGATCACTTTTCGCCGTCGTTTTCCGCTGTAGTGGCGACGCCGACGGCCGAGTCGGTTCGATACTTGCTCGAGTAGCACGGGCCGACGACCGATTCCCCGACGACGGTTCCGCGACCGAACGCGTTCCCCCCGACTCCGTCGGAACTTCTTTCCTCGAAGTTCGTGGGCCCACTCGTCTCCGATTCACCGCCTTGTCTCCTCGTCACACGAAAGAACATGTTCGGAGAAGGGAATACCGGCGTGGCGGAGCGAATCCTATTCATGAACCTGCCTGTGACTTCCGCCGAACACACCCGAGAGCAGTCCGAATGGGTCGATCTTCGGACTGTCCTCCTTCTCGGCCCGTCCGCTCGTGGATCGGAGACGGCGACTCGCATCCCACGCTCGAGTCCACCGAGACCATGATTCGGTCGATCGATACGGCCGACGCAACGCTCGCTTCCCACCGACGGCACAGCCGTCACTTACCTGTTCACCCATGACATCCACCACTACCCGAACTCGGTTCACGTCCCTCCTGATAGCGACGACGATCGCAACGTACGTCCTCATCGTCCTCGGCACGGCGGTGTCGACCACTGGCAGTGCAGATACCTGTGCGACCTGGCCGAGTTGTTCGACCGAGTGGGCCATCGGACCGATAACCAGCGACGGGCTCCTCTTCTGGGGTCACCGCGCCGTCGCCCTCGTCACCGGACTCCTCCTCGCGGGGGCGGCCTACACCGCCTCGAAAATCGACCTCGATCGAGCGACACGGGCGGGGCTCGCGTTCGCTTGCGTCCTCTTTCCCGTCCAGGTCGGCGTCGGAGCCGCCCTCGTCGTTCGCGAGTCGGCGCTCGTCGGCGCAGCGCACCTCCTGCTCGCGATGGTGATCTTCGGTGGCCTGCTCGTCGCGCTCGTGCGCACGCTCGAGATTCATTCCGAGTCGACGGCCGGAACGCCCGCGAGTACCGTCGACGCGAGATCGATCGAGCCGGCGCCGGACGACTCGTCCGATCCCGACCCGGTCGCGGCCACAGACGGCGGAGGCGAGAACGCGTCCTCGAGCGGCCGACTGGCAGAACTCCGCAAAACCGTCGGTGCCTACGTCACCCTCACCAAACCGAAGCTGATGTGGCTGCTGTGTCTCGTCGCGCTCGCGGGGATGGGACTCGCGACGCTTACCGGGGCGACGCTCGAGCCGGCTGTCGTCGCAGCGACGCTGCTCGGTGGTGTTCTCGCGATCGGTGCCAGCGGGACGTTCAACCACGTCCACGAACGCGACCGCGACCGAAAGATGCAGCGGACGTCCGATCGGCCGCTCGTTCACGATCGCGTTCCGGTGGCGAACGCGATCTGTTTCGGCGTGGTACTCACCGTCACGTCCGCGCTCGTGATGCTCGTCTGGGTGAACCTCCTTGCGACGCTGCTCACGCTCGCGGCAATCGGCTACTACGTCGTCCTCTATACGGTGCTGTTGAAACCCAATACGGCGTGGAACACCGTTCTCGGCGGTGGCGCCGGTGCACTGCCGGCGCTGATCGGCTGGGTCGCGGTCACTGGCAGCGTGGATCTCCCGGCGCTGGTCCTCGCAGCGGTGATCTTCCTGTGGACGCCCGCACACTTCTACAGTCTCGCGATCGCTTACCGTGAGGACTACGCGAAGGGTGGGTTCCCGATGTTCCCCGTCGTCGCGGGCGATCTGGTCGCTCGGCGTCACATCATGCTGTATCTTGGTGCGACGCTTCTGGCCGTGAGCCTGCTTGGATGGATCGCGGGACTCGGCTGGCTCTACGCGTTGACTTCGATCGCGCTCGGGACAGTCTTCCTGCGTTCGGTCGTCCGACAGTACCACGACCCGACGAAGGAAGTCGCCCTTCGCTCGTTTTACGTCTCGAACTACTATCTGGGAGCGATCCTGATCGCGATTATCGTCGAGACGTTGCTACTCGCGTGACTTCTTCCCCTGCTGAAGCCGTGGGCTTTCGTCCTGTTCTTTCTGTAACCGATCCTGCCGGCCCGAGATTGACATTTGATGGGTTTTTTAGTACCTGTTTTCGTCGTGTGTCCACGATGCCTTCACATGTCCATGCAGAGTTTTGCGTCCAGAAGCCCATTTGAGGCCCGATACTGTGGGGGTGGCAGGAGCATATAAAGGACTGCCCGAACATCTACCTTTGTTTACTCTTGTCCGGGAGCCTGGTCTGTATTTGAATAAACGTGGGTTTCTATTTCCGGGTGTAGACCATGAGCCCGACCGATCACAACAAACGACGACGACGGTTCCTGCAAACGGTGGGCGTGGCTGGTGCAGCCGCTCTCGCCGGTTGTTTCGGAGACAGTGGCACAGACGCCGACGATTCGGGAAGCAACGGTAACAGTAACAGCAACGGTAACGTCGAACTGCCGCCGCCGGAAGAGCCAGAGGTCGATACGATCGCTGCCGATCCGACGGACGTTCCGGATCCGGTCGACTGGGATTCGCCGCGGACTCACGAGATCCGGATCCAGACCGAAGAGTACGTCGCCGAAATCGAGCCGGGTGTCACGACTCGGTTCATGACCTTCGAGGGACAGGTCCCCGGTCCGATGTACCGAGTGCGGGTCGGCGACACTGTCCGCCTGACGTTCGACGTCCCCGAAGACCTGAACCGGGACGTTCACAACATCGACTTCCACGCGGTGTACGGACCCGGTGGGGGTGCCGTCGACACGACGATCGCTCCCGGCGAAGGCGAAGAAACGATCGAATTCCAGGCGACGTACCCCGGTGCACACATCTACCACTGTGCGCCCGGTAACCACGACCAGCACATCAGTCTCGGCATGTTCGGGACGATCCTGGTCGAACCCGAAGACGGACTCCCCGAAGTCGATCGGGAGTTCTACATCGGCCAGCACGAGCTGTACCTCGAGGGCGAGACCGGACAGGAAGGTCACCACGCCTTCGACTTCGACGAGGCCGCCTCGGAGGACCCGACGTACGTCCTCTTCAACGGCGAGGTCGGCCGGTTCACCGAGGACGGTGCGGCTGGCCCGCTGCACGCCGAGGTCGGCGAGACGGTCCGGGTGTTCTGGTGTAACGGTGGGCCGAACCTGACCAGCGGTCCACACCCGATCGGCAACGTCTGGACCGAGTGGTACCGCGACGGTGACGTCCTCTCCGACCCCGCCCAGTACGTCGAAGGGACGGCACAGGCGGCCGGTACCACGGCCTTCGGGACGATGGACATGGAAGTCCCCGGCCCGATCTTCCTGGTCGACCACGCACTCAGCCGAGTCAACCGGAAGGGGCTGATGGCGACGATCAACGTCGAAGGCGAAGAAGACCCCGACATCTACAACCCCGATCCGTAGTACTGCCCCAGCCGATTGAATCGCCGGCGAGACCCGAGCGAAAACCGTTCCATTACCATTTCCCCATTCATGAACGACCTCACACGGAGAAACGCGATCAAACTGGGCGCAGCCAGTGGCATCGCTGCAATCGCCGGCTGTCTGTCGGATCGCTTCGGGGATACCGGGACGTCCGGGGACGGAGACGGAACCATCGGCAATCCAGCCGACGAAGTCGTGGTCGACGTCGTCTCGACGCCCAATCCCGCGTTCGAATCACGACTCGTTCACGTCAATCCGGGAGGAACTGTCACGTGGGACGTCAAGGGTCACCGTCACACCGTCACTGCGTATCATCCCGATACGTACGGCCCACAGCGAATCCCCGACGGCGCGGAGCCGTGGGGAAGTGGAACCCTCAGCGGAAACCGCGACTTCGAGTGGACGTTCGAACAGGAGGGGATCTACGACTACACCGACACCCGGACTCTCTGTGCCACCCACGAATCCCTCGGTGCGGTCGGCCGCGTCGTCGTCGGCTGGCCGGACCTCGAGGGACAACCGGCTACCGAACACGACGACCTGGAACTGCCCGGTCGAGCCTCGACGGTCATCCAGGAGATCGACAACGAAATGCGCGCGGTACTGACCGAAGAGTAGCGCAGTCTCGGCATCGTCGCAGGGTCGTCGTACTCGTTTTCGTCCGTCGTTCTTCACCTATACAGTACGAATTCGTACGGGGATCGTCGTCATTTCGTCCGAACGCCGTGAACCGACTCTCCGTTCGGGTTTCGCCGCCAGTCCGTTCGAGATTCGAACCAGTACTTAAGTGCCGCACAGCAGATGTTCGGGTGGGTTCCTGCCCCTCGAGAACCACGATCGCTCTTTAGCCGATGGTATGGCTATCTCTACGTAGAGACCATGAACTCCTTCGATCGACTCGGCCGACGGACGTATCTGGCTGCGACCGGGTCGGCAGTGGTGGGACTCACTGCCGGCTGTACGGACCTGGTATCGGACCAGCAGTACGACCGGGTCGTCCTTGAGCCACCCGAAAACTACGACGCCCTTCGCGACTCGCGGGACCGCGGTGAGCTTCCGCACCCGATATACGGCGACGAACTGCCGGACGTGAGCGCGCCGTGTACGATCCGCGACGAGGAGATCGCGACGGGCGATTTCGAGGGTGAACGCCACTCGCTATACACGTTCATCTTCGCACGCTGTCACGGCGCGTGTCCGGCGCTGACGTCGTCGCTCAGACACGTGCAGGCTGATTCCGCCGACAACGACTACGCCGACGACGTCGCGCTGGTACACGTCACCTTCGACCCCGAACACGACACGCCAGAGGTGCTCGAGGAGTACGGCCACGACCACGGCGTGAACTACGACCTGAACAACTGGTACGACCTCCGACCGGAGAGCGAAGCGGCGGCCCAGGAGTACGTCATGGACGAGTTCGGGTGCTTCTACATGCGAAACGAGGATTTCGAAGCGGACGACGGCCACGGCGACGGCCACGAGAACGATCACGACGACGACGGCCACGATGAACACGACGACCACGACGACGAACCACCCGAACCCGACGAACTCGACGACGAGAGCGAGATGGAGATGGCGTTCCAGCACGAGTCGATGATCGTCCTGGCCAACGCCGACGGCTACGTCGAACGCACCTACACCGGTGACGGACTCCCATCGTACAGTGACCTCATAGACGACGTTCGAACGGTCGCCGAGGAGTGGTAACCATGCGTCGCAGAGAGGTACTGGTCGGTGCGGCCGCAGCAGCCGTTGCAGGCGCCGGTGCAGCCGTAACGCTCGGCGACTGGGATCCTCTCGAGGACGGCGACGGCGTTCCGGAGTTCGAACTCGAGGGGATCGATGCACCAGGAAGCAACGCGGGAACGGTCGTCGTCCCGGAGCGAGGGACGGTGACGTTCCTCGAGGTGTTCACGACCCCGTGTGGCGTCTGTTCGGACATGATGGCGCCGCTGGGGGAGGTGTACGACGACGTCGGCGACGAGGTGCAGTTCGTCTCGGTGACGAACGAACCGCTCGGTCGGACGACGACCGCCGACGACGTCGCCGACTGGTGGGCAGACCACGACGGCCGCTGGCAGGTCGCCCACGACGACGACCTCGAGTTTACCAGGGAACTCGATGCGACGGGAACGCCGTACAGCCTCGTGTTAAACGAGGAAAACGCCGTCATCTGGTCGGACAGGGGATTCAAGACCGCAGACGAACTTCGCGAACAGATCGAAACCGCTCTCGGAAGTGAGTGACCGTGCCTCTGGGTGAACTGGTCGGAATGGTCCTGTTCGCACTCGGGTCGGGAGTGGCAACCTTCTTCGCGCCGTGTTCGTACGCGTTGCTTCCCGGCTACGTCGGCTACTACGTCGCGGCGACCGGTCAGGAACGGGCACCGCTGGGTGGTGCTGCCGTTCGTGGTGGTGCCGCTGCTATCGGCGCACTCGCCGTCTTCGTGGTACTTTCGGTACTTGCGGTCGTCGCGGGCGAGGTACTCGAGCGAACGCTTCCGGTTCTCGAGGTCGGCGTCGGCGTCGCACTCGTCGTCCTCGGTGCGTGGATCCTGTACGCCGGCAGCGGTGCGGTACACGTAATGTTGCCCGAACGTCGAGCGACGGTCTCTGGCTTCACGGTCTTCGGCGGGATGTACGCGCTCGCGGCGACTGCCTGCGTGTTGCCGCTGTTCCTGGCGGTCGCGTTCCAGTCGCTGACGCTCTCGACGACGGAGACGGCGCTGGTACTTGGTTCGTACGCCGGCGGGTTCGCGGTGCTCATGCTGTCGGTTACGGTTGCGATCGCGGTCGGACACAACCTGGGCGCTGGTCGCATCGCCCCTCGGTCGGACTGGCTGATCAAGCTCGCAGGTGGCGTGATCGTGCTCGCCGGATTCGGGCAACTCTACGTGGCGCTCTGATCGATTCGCGAGCGTTTTCCCGGTCCCGTGGCAGGGGCCGTGCAGTGGTCGGCCACTCGAGCCCACCGAATAGCCACTACTATAATATATTATTTTTGATTCCAGATACGGTTCCCATGTACTGCATTTCTGTCCGAATATGTACGGCAACGTTACCATAGACCCCCGGTTACAATCGTCGGATGGAGAAGTGCTATGACCACGTCACACAGGGACGACGAGATACCGTTCATGCAACGGTTGTACAATAGAATATGGCTCCTGGCTGCGGCAGCGTTGCTGTTTTTCGCGCTGTCGTACGTCGTATGGGGGCTGATCGACATTTACACGGTTCCAGCGGGGTAATCCATGACGTCACCAATCAAACCGCCGGAAGGAAACTGGTGGGATCAACCCGTCAACAGACGTGAAACGATCTGGCTCGGCCTCTGTACCGGGTGGGCGTTCGTCCTCTTCGGCTGGATGAGCGCGTTCACCCGGGTCGGTGACCAGAACCCGATCGGGGAATCCTACAAGGTCGAAAGCGAGGAGTATCGCGAGAAAGTGCAGGCCTACATCGAGGAGGCCGAAGAGACCGACGACGGAATCGTCCCACCTGGGGACGACGTCTACATCGGCGCGTACTCCTTCAGCTGGGACGGACTCCCGGTCGTGCTCGAGGCCGGCCGCGAGTACAACATCCACCTCGGCTCCTACGACGTCCAGCACGGCTTCTCGATTCGGCCGGAGGAGACGCTGAGCCAGCAGATCAACCTGCAGATGCTCCCGGGCTACGAGTGGATCGTTCCCATGGAGTTCGAGGAGCCGGGGACCTACCGCGTGCTCTGTAACGAGTTCTGTGGAAACGGCCACGAAACGATGCACGGGAGACTGATCGTGGAGGAACCAGAATGACGCACAAGTACGACGTGCTGGGGCTGTTCGACAACGAGTACGACGAGGACGGGTTCCGGACCTGTTCGGTGACCGGCCTCGACGTCCATCGGTCGGTCGAGAACCACGTGAAGGCGTTCGGCCTCACGGCGATCGTCTTCATGATCGTCGGCGGGTTCTTCGCGATTACCGTCGCGTTGACCCGCTGGGAGACGATCGGTCTGCTCGACGCGTCCGACTACTACATCCACCTCAGCATGCACGCCTGGAGCATGCTGCTTTTCTGGATCGTCTTCATGGAGGTGGCGATCCTCTACGTCGGTGGTCCGATGGTACTGGGCCGTCGGTTGCCGCTGACTGCAGTGGCGAAAGCCGGTTACGCACTCATGCTCGCCGGCGCCGTAGCGGTGTACTACTCCATCTGGACGACCTCCGCACCCGACCAGGCGCCGCTGCTGACGGCGTACGTGCCGCTCCCGTCGTCACCGGCGTTCTACGCGAGCGCGCTCTTGTTCGTCATCGGCGTCGTCGTCGCGGCACTCCCGTTCTTCGTCTCTCTTTGGCGCGAGAAGCGCCAGAACCCGGGACAGACACTCCCGCTCGTGACGTTCGGGGCCTTTATCACCTCGATCATCGCTGTCGAGGCACTGCTCGGCGGGGCCGTCGCGTTCGGTAGCGCCCTGCTGTGGCGACTCGAGATCGTTACGACCCTCGACGCCGGCTGGTACCGGATGTGGTTCTGGATCATCGGCCACGGGACCCAGCAGATCAACCTCGTGGCGATGATCACCGTCTGGTACTTCCTGACCCACGTCGTGGGTGGTGCCGAGGTCGTCAGCGAGAAGGTCTCGCGGACGGCGTTTATCCTCTATCTCTTCTTCATCAACATGGGTGCGGCCCACCACCTGCTGGTCGACCCAGGTATCTCGACCGGCTGGCGGATCTGGAACACCTCGTATGCGTTCTACGGGGCGACGCTGGCCAGCCTGATTCACGCCTTCGCTATCCCGGCGGGGATCGAGGCCGGTCGCCGCAAGCGCGGGAAAGGCGGTGGTCTCTTCGGCTGGCTCACCTCTGCACCGTGGAAGAATCCGGTGTTCGCCGCACCCGTGCTCGCGATCATCCTCTTCGGATTCCTCGGCGGCATCACGGGCGTGCTCATGGGTCAGCTCCAGCTCAACATGAGCTGGCACAACACGTTCGCGACCGTCGGTCACTTCCACAGCACCGTCGTGCTCGGCACGACGATCACGTTCATGGGCCTGGTCTACTTCGTGATCCGGACCATGTTCATGCGGAAGTTCATCTCCTCGAAACTGGCCTCTGCCCAGCCGTTCCTCTACGGCGGCGCGATGGGGCTGACGGCGCTGATGATGATGTACGTCGGCATCCTCTACGGCGTCCCACGACGGACGCCCGAGGTCGTCGAGAACATCCCTGGCACCGAGTTCAGCCTCCAGGCTGCTGCGCCACTGTTCAACGTGTTCGGGGTCGTTGCCCTGATCGCGATCCTCGGCGGCGCGCTGTTCGTTGCGCTGGCCGTCCTCTCCGTGCTGTTCGGTGAGCGGATCGAGCCGGGCGACAACCAGGATCTCGTCGCCGACGGCGGACTGGCGATGGCCGAAGATCCCGAAGACCCAGTTCACGCCTACGAGATGCGTGGCTCGTTCGTTCTCTGTCTGATCTTCTTCGCCGCGTTCGTCATCACCTACGTGCTGAACTGGTATCTGCTCACGCAGCTGTGGTCGATCGGCGCCTGACTCGGCGCTGACCTTCTTTCTTCTGTGCCTGACCGAACGGATTCCCGAGAACTACCAACCCGATTCGACCCGTACACACTCACAAGACGATATGTCCGACTCCACGTCACCAAACACGAACGGATCGCCCGCCGCGTCGACGGTATCCTACCCGCGACGCCTCCTCAGACAGGCCTGGCGAGATACACTGAGCATCTACTACGCCAACACACCGATCTGGCGCGTCCTCAAAAGCGGCGGGCTCCTGGTGTTCGGCCTCTTTTGCTGGTCCGCGGCGAGCCTGCTTCTGTCCTACGTCCCGGAGTGGACGTTCCTCCACTACGTGATGGCCTACGGCTTCGTCCTGATCTTCTGGGGGCCACTCACGCACTTCGTGATCGTCCCGCTCGCGATCCGTCTCCGACGGACTGCAGAACACCCCGTCGCGCGAACGTTCGCGCGACAGGCGTCCAAGATCAACCTCTCGACGTTCCTCCTAATCGTCCTCGTGCTCGGGACGGCACCCATCTCACCCATGATGCTGGACTTCGGCGCGCCGTTGAGCGACGACTCGAGCCCCGACGTCGATACGGACCTCGTCTGCTCGGAAGGAGAGGAGGTCATCACGTGTCACCTGACCGATCCAGCGGGTGTCGATCACGCCGTGGTGACGTCCGGTGAGAACGAACTGAAAGTCGTCGACGATCCCGAAAGCGAGTTCGAGATACGGATCGACGACCTCGAGGAGGTCAGGGACTGGAAGGAGTTCAACGTCGAACTGAAAGACGAAAATGGCGATCGCCTCGGCGTCATCCGAGAGATCGTTCACTGATACGGATTGCTGTAACGGTTTACCGGTGTAACCGCGATCCGGGCGGCGGTTGCACCGGAAATGAATTACAGGAAACCGTATGACTGCAGTCACGTTCTGCCGTCCTGTTTTCCAGGCCGATTTCGACGGCGGCTACGCATCCGATTCGGCCCGACCGTACACGCCGTCGTCGATCGAAACCTGGCCGTAGACGACGTACACCCACACTGCGATGAGTGCGACGCCGACCACGACGCGGGCGAACTGTGATCCGAACGCAGTGAGCATTGACGGGTCGGTCGCGGTCTCGACGACGACGATCGACGGGAGCGTGAGTCCTCCGAGCAGCGTCGCCTGCTGCACACTGTAGGTCACGATCCCGCCGAAGTGGACTCCGATCGGCAGCGCCAACTGGCCGGTGAGGACGTAGCCGGCCGCGAAGTAGATCCCTGCGATCGCGCTGGTAATCACGAGCGCAGCCCCGCCCCCGAGAACGTGGAAGAGCCCGAAAAGCGGGAGACTGACCGCGACTGCCGCGCCAACGGCCGGAACGACGCCGAACGAACGCTCCCGAAGCCCCTCCGCGGCGTTCGTGATGACGATGCCGCGGAAGAGCACCTCCTCGAGTACGTTGTTCGCCAGGACGAAGCCCACCAGCACGGCGAGTACGACGGCGGTCACCGCGGCGGAGTCGACCCCCACGCCGGTCAGTTCGACCTCGGCGGTCATCTGGCCTGCACCGACCGAGAACGCGATCATACTGCCGGAAGCGACGAGACCGATCGCCACACCCCCACCGAAGTCCCGCCACCACGCCCGCGAGAACTCGAGGCCGTATCTCGTGATCGGCCGTCGATCGAGCCGGGACGCCACCAGGAGCGCGGCCGTCGTCGCGACGCCGATCACGACGATAATCGCGACACTACCCGCTATCCCTTCCTGTACGTCTACGGCTCCGTTCGGACTCGGTTCGCCACCTGCTCCGACGAACTGCTGGACGGCGAGAAGTCCGAGCACGTACACCGTGATGGCGACGACCAGCGGAACGAGTACGCGCCACGTGGCACGCAGCCGGGTGTCGCCGCCGTACAGGACTCGGTCGACGATTCCTCCTCGAGAATCGTCGTCTACTGTCGGTTCGTGCATCGAGTACACTCGTCAAACGAGGTACAAAAAACGAGGGGACAGGTTTCCACAATGGAGCAATCCCTTCCGCTCGAGCAGACCGGTCACCGATCGCGAAGCACAGATCGCCGCGAGTTCGAGACGACGATGATGCTGCTTGTCGCCATCGCGATCGCTGCGAACAGTGGGTTGATCATCCCGACTGCGGCGAGGGGAATTGCGATCGCGTTGTACAGCAGCGCCCAGCAGACGTTCTCGCGGATCCGGCGCCGGGTGCCCGCCGCCAGGTCGAAGACGGTGCCGACGTCCCGCAGGTCGCTGCTCGTGACGATCGCGTCGGCGGCGTCGGCCGCCTGTGCGGTGCCGTTCCCGAGTGCAATGCCGAGGTCGGCCGCGGCCAGGGCGGGCGCGTCGTTGGTCCCGTCGCCGACCATCGTCGTCACGCCCTCCGCCGAAAGCCGACGCACCGTCTCGACTTTCCCGTCCGGCGGCACGCCTGCAAACACCCGGTCGATCGCGGGGTGTTTTCGGAACGTCTCGGCTGCAGTCTCGTCGTCGCCGGTGAGGACGATCCGTTCGCGCCCCTCGAGCGCCGACAGCGCCTCTTCCCACTCCTGGCGTTCGCGGTCACCGACGACGGCGACCGCTCTCGCTTCGCCGTCGTAGCCGATTACGACCGGGAGGTGGCCGTCCGCCTGAGCGTCGTCGACGGCCGACCGCAGTTCGGACGGAACCGGGCCGACGAGTCGCTCGACGAGGTCGGGGGTGCCGACCACGACGCGGTCGCCGTCCACGACGCCGCTGACACCCTCACCGGGGTGGCGTTCGAACTCGGTTGCATCGACGGGAATCGACGCGTCGCCGGCCGACGGACGCTCCTCGGCGGGTTCCTCTCGCTCGAGCAGTTCACTGCTGGCGGCGCGAGACTGGACCGTTCCACCGTCCGCGACGGCGGCTTTATCGCCCGAATCGCGTACGTAGTCGGTGATCGCCGACGCAGCCGGGTGTTCGGAGTACTGTTCGACCGCCGCGGCGCGCTCGATCGCTTCCCCGTCGCCGGTCACCGAGACGACCTCCATATCGCCCGAGGTGAGCGTCCCGGTTTTGTCGAACACGAGCGTCTCGACCGACGGAGCCGACTCGAACAGTGCCGCGTTCGTGACGACGATCCCGCGCTCGAGTGCATCTCGCAATCCGCCGGCGATCGCGAGCGGCGTCGCCAGCCCCATCGCACACGGACAGGAGACGACGAGAACCGTGAGACCGGTGAGCAACGCGTCCGCCGGGGCTGTGCCGGTCGCGAGCCGGTACCCAGTTACGACCGTCGCCAGGACGATCACCAGCGGGACGAAGATCGTCGCGAGTTTGTCGGCGAACCGCTGAATCCCCGGCGACTCGCTCTGTATCTCCCAGAGCAAGGTCGCGATACGGTCGATCGTACTCTCCGCGTCCTCGCCGACCTCGACCACGAGCGCACTGTCGGTGACGACCGAGCCGCCGATCACGTCGTCGCCTTCCTCCCGCGTCACCGGCAGCGACTCACCGGTCAGGACCGACTCGTCGACGGCTGCAGCGCCGTCGACGACCGTTCCGTCGATCGGGACGCGTTCGCCCGGCCGGACGATCACCTCGTCGCCGGGCTCGAGTTCCTCGAGACCGACCGTCTCGGTGCCGTCGGCCGTTCGTCGGGTCGCCTCGCGGGACCGGGCTGCGGTCAGGTCGGAGACGAGGCTGGTCGCCCGGCGTTTGATCCGACGTTCGTAGTAGGTGCCGAGGCTGACGACCATGATGACGGCGACGGTGACGTCGTAGTAGAGGTGGGTGCTCCCGGTCGCCAGCGCGACGGTACTGTACGCGTAGGCTGCCACGGCCGCGAGCGAGACCAGCAAGTCCATGTTCGGCTGGCCGACCCGGAGACTGACGTAGGCTCCCCTGAGGACGGGATAGCCCGTGTAGAACAGGACGATCGTCGTCATCAGGCCGAGGATCGTCATCGGAAGGAACACGCCCACCTGGCTCGTCGCGTCGACGTCTAAGATCCCGGTCTCGATCCCGACGTAGCTGGGATAGAGGTAGACTAGATACCACGGCATGATCAGCATGCTGAAGAAGCCACCGACCACCAGCCGCGTGGCCAGGTCGTGGTCGCGTCGCCGCGAGATTCCGTCGTCGTCCTCGTCCCTGAAGTACGTCGTGTAGCCGTACCCCGAGAGTCGCTCCGGAAGTTCCTCGAGTGTCACCTCGTCGGGATCGTAGACGACGCGAGCGGTGTCGGTCGCGTAACTCGCTTCGACCGCATGAATTCCCGCCTCCTCCTCGCCGAGAATCGAGAGGAACCCCTCGCAGGTCGAACAGTGCATCCCCTCGACGCCGAGAAACACCTCCTCGGCGCCGTCCGGGACGGATCGACTCGTCTCCTCGCCTGCACGTCGCTCGAGGTCGTCCCGATCCACGCCGTCGATCCCCTCGAGGGCCTCGTGGACCTCCAGACAGCCGCGACAGCAGAAGGTCCCGTCGACGGCGGCATCCGTTACCGGGGGGTCCGGCGTCGGAAGGTCGCAGAGAGAGCAGGTGGTCATCGTACGCGAACGTTCGAACGCACGTGCGGTAGGGATGGTGCCGAACGCGTTCGCCTTCCGCCGAATCCGCCCTCACATCCAGTCAGAACCGGATTCTCACGTTCGAGGAACGGACGCTATACATATCCTCCAGGCTTCACCAGTACAGCATATGTCCACTTCGCACCGTCGGTCGCCGTCACTGTTCGCCGAGGACGGGCCGATCAGAGCGGTGCTCGAGGTCGAGCCGGCCGATTCCGTCGGCTGTGCACTCGTCGAGGAGACCCCGAACGCGACGAGCGTCACGCAGACGATCGGCAGTCGCGACTCCTGTACAGTCTGTCGAGTCGCCGCGACAGTTCGCGAGGAGGACGAACTCGAGACGAAGTACCTGTCGACGGAGGTGTCCGACCACTGCGTTCGGACGACCCTCGATCGGTTCGAGTGTATCACGGACCTCGAGGGAGTCGACGACGGTGCACTCGTCGTGTCGGTCGTCGTCGATGACCGGGCCGGACTGACCAGCATCCTCGACGCCCTCGAAGAGACGGGCGCGGACGTTCGCCTGCGCCGAATTGGGCAGGGCGAGGACGGCGACGACGGAACGATCGAACTCGACGCGATGGCGATTACGGACAAACAGCGGGAAGCAGCGAAACTCGCCGTCGAACGTGGGTACTACGAGACACCGAGACGGACCGATCTCGAGGCCCTCGCTACCGAACTGGACGTCAGCAAGTCCGCGGTCTCACAGCGGCTCAACGCCGTCGAACGAGTGCTGATTCGCCGCCTCGTCGACTGATACGGTTTGCTGTACGTCATTTCCGGTGCAACCGCTATCCGGGTCGCGGTTGCATCGGTAACTCGTTACAGCAATCCGTATGAGCGTTCCGTCGACAGTATCAGTCGGTGTCCGACTGGACGAGCCAGGGTCTGATCGCCTGGAGCACTGCTACGACGAGTTTCGACTCGGCTGCCCGAAGCCGCTGTGAGACCGCGGACTTCGAGATGCCGAGTTCGTCCGCCAGGTCCGCGAGACTGGTTTCCCGTGGTTGATCGTAGTAGCCACGGAGGTACGCGAGCTCGAGCGCTTCCAGCTGTTTCGTCGTGAGCGAACCGATGTCGACTTCGACGACGTGGTCGCCACTGGGATCGGCCACGGTCATCTCCTGAGGGTCGACCGTCGCGTCGAGTTCGGCCAGCTGTCCGAGCACCTCCTGGACCGATTCGATGTCCGAAACCTCGGTCGTTACCCGCAATCGATCGGCGTTTTCGATGTCCGTCATTCGTGATCACCGTCTTCGACCGTTCGGGCTACTCGTCGACTCGAGTCGCCGTCCCGCCCCATTGCCACAGCCGTGATGCCACCGATCGTGGATCACGTGTGCGGCCCTAGTCGGAGAGTCGTCCCCCACCACGCTCAGTGTCTCCCTTTATAATACAGTCAACGACCCCCCGAAGGGGGAAACGGCCGTGTTATTCGTCGTCGCTCGAGACGGTCGACTCGGTCGCCCGGTCGGGACTCTCCCTGGTGGCGTCAGTCGTTCCGGCCCGCTCGAGCGACCGGTGGCGATTCTCGACCCACGCCCATACCGAGAACCGACCGACGAGGTGGCCGGCCAGGGCCACGCTGACGTAGGCCAGGCCGATGCCGGCGAGGACGTCGATCACCCAGTGGATCCCGAGGTACATCGTCGAAATCGCGACCGAAATCGCGAGAAACGCCGCGACGACGGCCCACTTCGGGTAAATCTCTCGAGTGCGGTAGGCCAGGAAGCCGACGGTCGCCGCCAGCGACGTATGTAGGGAGGGGAAGACGTTGGTGTTGCGGTTGACCTGCCTGGTGAGGTGCTGGTACTGCGGGTACGTGTCGTACAGCAGCGCCTGGATGAGGTCGGGCATCATGTTTCGCGGGCCGTAGGCGACGACCAGCGTGTAACAGAGCAATCCGAGCAGGTAGTTGAGCGTGTAGGCAGTAAGCAGTTCCCGGAGCGGCCGCGTGTTCGACAGCGCGAAGTACGCAACGACCGGGAACACGAGCAAGAAGACGTAGCCGTAGATGTAGATGAACGAGAAGTACGCTGTCAACTCTGCTGTCGCCTGTTCCTGAATCCAGAGGATGAAGTACTGCTCGAGTTCGTAGATCGGTCTCGTGAAGTGCCAGCCGACGATCAACGAGACGTCGGGAACGACGTCCCTGGCAATGCCGTTAAACAGCAAGACGACTGCGAGGAGGGCCGTGATCGGTGCGGCCGCACGCACCCGCTCGCGCCACTCGAGTCGGGTATCGCGGAGCCGGTACCGACCGACGAAGACGGCCGTCGAGACGAGCAGCATGAACGTGACGACGACGACCAGCTGGAGGAGTACCTCGAGCAACATCAGCGTCTCACCCGGAGTCGACCGTTCGCGTCGTAGCTGAATCCGGCCGTTTCGAACGCCTCGCGTGCGGCCTCGACGTCGATCTCGCCGTCGTCGCCGAGGAAGGGGACGGCGGGATCGTCGCCGTCCCACGCGAGTTCCTCGGGGACCCACGCTTCGGCGACCGGCGTCGTGACCGGCCGGGCGTGGCCGTCGAAGACGTCCGCTACGAGCCAGGACTCGTCGAGCAGTCGCGCGACGATCCGCCGGAAGTGGGGGTTACCAAACGGTGCCCGACGGTGGTTGAATCCGACGTGGTAGAACGTCCGGGCGGGCGACTCGAGCAGTTCCACGCCCTCGCTCTCGGCCGCGAGGTCGATCGTGTCGTCGACGACGTAGCTCTCGATGGGGTCGGTCGTGACGTCGGCGTCCCCGCCCGAGATGATCTCGATCGCCGACGTACTTCGGGGGTCGATCTGGACGCGAAACTCCGCGACCGACGGTGCGGGGAGGTCGACGTCGTCACGGAGCGTGAAGTGGTCCGCGTACCGCTGGAAGGTAACGTGTTCCCGTTCGTTTCGCTCGGCGAACTCGAACGGGCCGGAGCCGATCGCAGGCACGTTGTCCACGACGACGGCATCGGTCGTACCGTCGGCGATCTGGACGCCCGTCACGTTCGCCGGACGCGATCGCTCCTGCCAGACGTGTGCCGGCAGGATCGGTACCGTGAGCGCGCGTTCGGCGACCGGTTCGCTCGCCTCGATCGGGATCTCGAGTCGATCCCCGTCCGCATCGATTTCGTCGGCGACGACGGGCGCGACGTGACCGCGATGGCGCGGCGAGGGAGCCGACACGCCGTCGGCACCGAGCGTCGTATCTTCGAGAAAGCGGTACGTGAACGCGACGTCGCTGGCGGTAATCGGCTCGCCGTCGTGGAACTGGCAGTCCTCGCGTAACTGGACCGTGAGGGTGCCGCCGCTCTCGTCTTCGTTTCCGTCCCACTCCCAGGATTCTGCGAGCCACGGGCGATATCGCGATTCGCCGCCGTCTTCGTCGCCGTTCTCTGCAGTCGTCCCGTCCGTGTCGTCGGTTCCGGGCACCGGGCCGACCGCGAGCGAATCGTACAGCAGGTCCGTAAACAGCCCCCGGTTGCGGTACTCGACCGACAGCGGGTTGAGGTTCCAGGACGGCCGCGGATCAGTGTGAACCGCCCGGATTCGATCGGTTTCGTCGTCTTCGGGCTCGAGTCCAAGGTATCCCAGCCGGGTTCCGGGGTGGAACTCTCCCCAGCCGCCGAACCGGTCGGTCCTGACGAGTCGATACTCCTCGGGTGCACAGACCGGGACGAACGGCTGCTGGGTCGTGAACGCCTCGAGCGTCTCCGCGACAGCCTCCCGGCGCTCGTCGCCGTTGGCCCGTAGCTGGGCCTCGAGGAGGTTGTCGAGCGCCAGATCCGTAACGCCGAACGGGTTCTGCCAGCCGGGTTCGTCGGCGTACGTCGAGTGGAGCGTCTCGTAGAGAAATTCCGGCTCGGTCCAGTCGTGGTACCAGCCGACGTAGACGTCGAAGTCGTGGTTGATCAGGACTGTCCGAAGAAACTCCTCCGTGGAGAGTAACTCGATCGAGGCGTCGATGCCGACGGTCTCGAGGGCGTCACGAACCCGTCGTGTGAGCTGGATACTCTCGCGGTCGCCGTCGGCGGGCAGCGTGGTGATCGTCAGCGAGAGTGGGTCGATCCCGTCCCGGTTGACGGCGCTTCGAATCTGGCGGATACAGCCACTCGTCGCGACCGTCGTGCCCGTCGCGGCGAGCATCGCGCGACGACTGGTTCCGCGGCTCCGACCGTTACTAGACCGATTACGCGTCTCAGCAGAGGGGGAACCAGACATCTCGGTTTCGTTCGTTTGTCAGTTCGCCAGTGACGGTATAACAGTATTGCGCTGACTGTCGACCGGAGAGGATCCACTGGCCACGCTACGTCGATCCTGACCCACGGTCGACGAGGACGCTCGAGAGGGCAACGCAGACGACCGCGAGGAGGATACCGGCAATGACGTCGATCACCCAGTGAAATCCGAGGTACATCGTCGAGATGCCGACCGAGACCGCCAGGACGAGGGCGACGGGGAACCAGCGAGGGTACTGTTCTCGGGTCCAGTAGGCGAAGAGAGCGACGGTCGCAGCCAGCGAGGTGTGCAACGAGGGGAAGACGTTGGTGCTGTGGTTCACCTGGCCGGTGAGGTGCTGGTACTCCGGACTGGTGTCGTACATAAGCGTGCTCGCGAGTACGTCGGGCATCACGTTTCGTGGACCGAACGCAACCACGACGAGATAGAAGGCGACCCCGATCGCGTAGTTCAACGAGTACGCCGCCAGGAGCCGCCGAAAGTGGACGGTGTTCGACAGCGCGAAGTACGCGACGCCGGGGAAGATAAGCAGGAAGGCGTAGCCGTAGACGTAGATAGCCGAGAAGTACGCCGTCACCTCCGGCGTCGCAATCGACTGGAAGACGAGGACGAACTCCCCCTCGAGGTCGTAGAACAGCCAGGTTAGCTGGACCCCGATCTCCTCGGAGATCGTCGGCCCCTCCTGTCGCATGACGCGGTTGATCCCGAGAACGACGAGGAGCACGGCGAGCAACGGCCCGCTTTCCCGGAGTCGGGGTCGCCACTCCGTCCGAAGAGTTGCGAGGCGATCACGACCGACGAAGGCGGCCGCAGCGATCGGGAGCAAGATACCGACCACGACGACCACGCGAATCAGGACTTCGACGAGCATGCGATAGATCCCTCGCGATCAGTACTGCCCCACCAGTCGGTCGTCTTCGTCGTACTCGAACCCGGCGTCCGCGAACGTCTCCCGCGCCGACTCGAGATCGAGGTCGCCGTCGTCACCGAGGAACTCGCCGTCGCCGTCCCACGCCAACCGCTCTGGCGTCCACTCCTCGGTGACCGGCGTCGCGATCGGCTCCGCGTCGCCACGGAAGACGGTCTCGGCGAGCCAGGACTTGTCCACCAGTCGTGCGATTGCACGGCGCAACTGGACGTTGTCCTCGCCGAGGGAGTCCCGCCGGGTGTTGAACCCGAGGTAGTAAAACGTCCGAGACGGTGGCTCGAAGTGCGAAACGGCGTCGTCGTCCGGGATTCGTGTCGCTGCGTACGCCTGTATCGGCGAGGCGGTTACGTCGGCGTCGCCGCTTGCAACCCGTTCGACCATCGAGGCGCTGTTCGGGTCGACGTCGAAGTGGATCTCTGCTGCCAACTGATCGGTATCGTCGTCCTCGGTCTCTTCTTCCTCATCGGCTCGCTCTCGGAGCGTGAAGTGTTCCTCGTGGCGCTCGAGCGTGAGCGACTCCCGTTCGGACCGACTTGCCATCCGGTACGGGCCACTCCCGACGGGATCGACGTGGTCGGTGACGAGGTTCCAGCGGCCCTGTGGAGCCGACGCCTGGTCGTCGCTTCGCGCCTCGAGTCGCTCCTGCCAGACGTGTGCCGGCAGAATGGGGACGGTGAGAACCCGCCCCGTGACGGCCGCTCCCGCCTCGGTCGTGATCGACAGGTCGAACTCGCCGTGGACCTCGAGGTCGTCGACCGCCGAAACGCGACCACAGTACCGCGGTGCCGGCGAGGGAAGCGGCGAGTCCGGCGTCGTGTCCGCGAGAAACCGATAGGTGAATGCGACGTCGTCGGCCGTCACCGGCTCTCCGTCGTGGAACCTGGCGTTCTCGCGGAGAGCGAGTCGTACCGTCGTCGACCGTCCGTCCCGTTCGACGTCCCACGAGGACGCGAGCCAGGGCCGGATTTCGCCGTCCTCGTAGACGCCAAGTGAGTCGTACAGCAGGTCGACGATCGTTCCGCGCCGACGCATCGTCACCGACAGCGGGTTGCAGTTCCGCGTCGGCCGCGTATCAGTAAGCAGCGCGTGTACTTGCTCGTCGTCGGTCGGCTCGAGGTCGAGGTAGCCGAGACGAGACGCCAGCTGATGGCCGTCGAGGTCGTCGACGTCGAACCGTTCCGCCCGGACGAGGCGGTGTTCGGCCGGCCGACAGATCGGCTCGAACGGCTTCGTCGCTGTGATCTCCTCGAGCAGCGACGCCACGTACTCCTGGCGCTCGTCGCCGTCCGTCCGGCGCTGGGCCTCGAGCAACCGGTCGACGGTTCCGTTCGCGAACCCGAACGGGTTCTGGCGGCCGGCCTGGGTCGCGAACCGCGAGTGGAGGGCCGCATAGAGGAAGTCGGGATCGGCGCCGACGTCGACGGGATACCGATCGACGAAGAGGTCGGCGTCGTGATCGAGCAGCACCGATTCCAGGAATCCGGCCTGGGACCGGACGTCGAGCGTGACGTCGATGCCGACCGCCTCGAGGTTCGACTCGAGGTGGCGAGCGATCCGGATCGCGCCGCGGTCGTCGTCGGTCGGGACCGTCACGAGGGTCAACGAGAGCTGTCTGCCGGTGTCCTCGACGACGGTATCGACGCGACTCACGCAGCCGCTCGCGGGGAGAAGGGCACCGGCAGCAGCGGCGAGGACGGATCGGCGGCGAAGGGACTCGTCGGAGGGGGCGGGGGTCCAATTCATTCGCTTCTGTCGGACAGTTTCGACGTTGGTATATAACAGTATTGTGTCCGACGTTCGTCTCACCGCCGCTCCCTATCGGGGTTTGGATCGGCGAGTCGTCCGCCAGCGGGCTCGGAGTAAGCGATCCGTACCGACCGGTCGGTCGCGAACACAACATCAATAGGCGAACCGACGAAACGTTTGCCCATGCGCATCGCCGCCGAACGGATCGAACGGCTTCACGACCTCGCGAGAGCGGCGGCGATGGAAGACGATCAGGAGCGCGCACGATACTACGTCCGACTCGCACGCCGAGTTGCCGAACGGAACCGGCTCACCCTCCCCCGGAAGTTCCGCCGGTTCACCTGCGACGACTGCGACGCCTACCTCCGACCGGGACGGAACGCTCGAGTTCGCCTCCAGGACGGCCACGTCGTGATCACTTGCGATTGCGGGTCGCAGGCGCGATATCCGTACGAGGGGGACGACGAACGCGAAACGTAAGCGTCGTTCCGTTCGCGAAGATTCAAACCACTCGACGCCATTACTCGTGGGTATGGACCGACAGGAACTCCAGAAACGAGCGCACGACCTCGACGTCACCGTCTGGGTCGGCAAGAGCGGTATCGAATCCGTCGTCGACGAACTCGACGACCAGCTAACCGATCGAGACCTGGTGAAGGTCAAATTCCTGCGTGCCGCACGCGCCGGGAGTTCGACCGAGGAGAAGGCCGAGGATCTGGCAGACCGTGTGAGTGCGGAACTCGTCGAAACCCGCGGTCACACCGCCGTGCTGCATCGATGATCCCGATCCCTCTCCAAGCGGAGACAGGAGAGGAACTCGGCCCGATCGGGAACGCACTCGAACCTGTCGCGGGCGGCCCACTCGCCGCTAGCCTCGAGGGAGCAGTCCTCTTTCTGATCGCGTTTCTCGTCGTCTCCGCGATCGGGCGGCTCGTCGTCGTCCCGCTCGTTCGACGGGGGCTCGAGACCCGCGAACTCGACGCCCACGCACGGAAACCGCTGTTGAAGCTGACCCGGTTCGGCGTCGTCTTCCTGGCGATTGCAATCGCTTTCGGCTTCGCCGGCTTCGGCAACTTCCTCGTCTCGATGGCCGGCATCGCGGCTGCCGGCGCAGTGGTGGTCGGGCTAGCAATGCAGAGTACGATCGCGAACTTCGTCGCCGGCGTGTTCATCTTCGTCGACGAACCGTTCCGGATCGGCGACTGGATCGAGTGGGACGAGTACTCGGGCGTCGTCGAAGACGTCAGTCTCCGGGTCACGCGCGTCCGGACGTTCGACAACGAACTGCTGACAGTCCCCAACGCACAGCTTACCGACTGCGTCATCAAGAACCCCGTCGACGCCGACAAACTCCGGATGCGGTTCGTCTTCGGCATCGGCTACGACGACGACATCGACCGGGCACGCCAGATCATCGTCGACGAAGCGATGCGCCACCCGGACATCATGGACGACCCCGAACCGTCCGTTCGACTCACCGAACTCGGCGACTCCGACGTCGGCCTCGAGTCGAGATTCTGGATCGCAGACCCCTCACGTAGCGATTTCGTCCGGATCAAAGGCGAGTTCGTCACCGCAGTGAAACGGCGGTTCGACGAGGAAGGGATCGACATCCCCTACCCCGTCCGGACGCTCGAGGGTGCTCTCGGACTCGAGACTGGGCGGAGTGTTCTCGAGTCCGCGGAGTAGTCGGTCTCGGACAAACCGATCGCCCGTCTGTTGAAATTCGTAGAATTGGTCTAAGCGATTTCTGCGGGCAGAAAGGGCTGAAACACGATTAAATACAGCAGACGAGGGCCGAACGACTCGAGAGGTCCATCAGCTACGTTTCTGTGAGATCAACCTTTGCAGAGCCAACCTGAAGATACCGTTCTTCTTGATCGTCCGGGACCTCAAATGCAAATAATGCTTGCTCACTAACGCCAGGTGAAATATCCCAGTCCGTTACTTGCTGATATTCAACGGTATACGTTCGATCCTGGTCATCAACGAGTTGGAAATCTAATTCAGTAGACAGGCCGTGACCAGAATGGGGGACTTCGATTTCCTCATTGGCTTCGTTCGTCATATCTATTCGCAACCTCACAAGTTCAGTATCGGGGCCAGTCCCGTATCGAGTCGTTCCTACGTACAGTCGATCGTCTACTGTAACCTCTGTAACTTCGTATGTGATTTCATCTTCTGTGAAGTTTTCTCCCACGAAGTAAATCTCCTCTTCCTCAGCCGCTGGCTCATCAATTTCTACAGCAGACTCGGTTTCGGGTTCGAGTAGCATTGATCCGGAAAACGCTGCAACAAGCACGATCGCAACTGTTGCCCAACGACTGAACGTAATCCCGGACCCATGCCTCAATATTCCTCGGACAATCGGGAGGGACAGCGCTCCTGCGCTCAGCAGTAAAAGCCCTCCAAGAATACTGTCCGTGAATGCACCGAATCCTGCGAGAAGTAGGAGTAGTCCAATAGGATATGCGACCAGCTTCCCGAGGGTGATATTCCACTGGCTTCGTTCGGATGAGGTCGACCCGATCGAACCGTCTAAGTATTCCGTCTCTACCTCTTCTGAATTCCAAAACCGCCAGTTCCCGTTTGATTTTCGGAACGTCCAGATTTGGTCGACCCGGTTATCTCTAAAATTCGAGTTGTCGTTTTTCCGCGTATCCTGAACGATCCGAACCTGGGCTTCCCCGTCCCCTATCTCCAGAAATTCGTAGTCTTTGACCTCGAACGAGATGTCATAGTCATTGAATAACCGCTTTGCCGTTTTGACGTTTTCGTCTACGTGGCCGGCTTCAGGATGAAACGTTTTCTTGTAGAGTTCTAGATTCTGTTCATTCAGCGCTTTGAACTGTGCTTTTATCACCTTCTTGATCTGACTTTTGTCTCCTGTGTTGTCTCCCTTACCGTTACCTGAAACAGGAGTACCACAACTGCTACAGTATTTCGAATCAGATGATAACTCGTTACCACACGCAGAACAATACCCTCCCATACTATACAATCAGATCCACAATAAAAATACATATTGGCTAATACGGTATTCCAAAATCCGCATTGGACTCATCGAGAGCCCTTCACAGATCGACGTCCGTGAAACTATCGCTCACTAGAGTTGCGATTTCCCGTCATTCTCCGCCGTACTCTTCGTCGAGGTATGGATCGTGTCTTCGCCCACAGGTCTCACATTCGTAGACCTGTATCCGCCATCCCGGTGTCGTGTAATGCGCGGAGTACGTCTCACGTGTTCCACAACGAGGGCAGACAGTAGGCGGGGATAACTCCATCATTGCAGGCGACCGAGCGAATCACATTGACATCCTCCTCCGCGTGAACGCGGAGGAATCCCGAGCGGATGGAAATCAAAGATTTTCGGGCATCGCGGAATCTTCGATTCCGCTCAGCGGTGGGAGTTTCAGGTTCGCAACCACGGACGCCGCCACTTTACGGGAGTTCGCATCTAACCCAGTCATCGTGGTCGGTGGCTGTCTAGCCGTGCCAAGCGGCTGTTACTCCTACCCTCGACGTCGTTGACTCTCATCTGTTGTTTTTGCCACCAGGGAGTCGCTGACGTTTCGACGGACTTGGAGTTGTCGTCGGGCTTACTCGACCGACGGACACACGACGAACCCTTCGAGGATTCGTGTTCACCGCGTCGGCGTTTCGGATACTGTCTCATTGGGGTGGCGGCATGGCCGCCTCCGAAGGTCGTTCGGAATCCGCTCCGTTCCGACCTGACCTTACTGCTGTATAGCAGTTCTTAGCACTTGGAAGTGTGTATTGGAAACCTAGCTATGCAATTATTGGTGGAATGTATTACTAAGTGACGGCACGTATCCACGCCGTGAACGAAGTGGTATTGCGCCTGTTCAGCGTATAACTCCGTTCCCTGTACTGAGCAATCGCTCCTCCTACTCCTCTTCCTCGTCGCCCTTCTACCCGTTCTCTATTCCTGCTCTCTAAGCAGTGCAACTCGAGAGAGTGATCGCCGCTCGAGCCCCCATTAGGACCGAAATCACGTAACTCGTTTTCGTCACGATCACAGATGGATCGCGGGCTACCGGAATCCGTCAGTCGGCACCGAGGTCGGTCACTGTCGCGTTCTCCGGTGGCTCGAACGCGAACGTTTCGTCGTCGACGTCACCGTTGAACGTGACATTCTCGAACCGTTCGGTCATGACGTAGCGTTCGTTCTCCTCGTCCGCTTCCACGACGAGTTGCTCTTTCAGCGGGAACTCGTACTCCGCGTCGATCCAGAGGCGCTGTTCGTGAACGACGAGCTCCTCGCCCGGATCGACCGTCTCGAGAGCGTAGACGAATTCGGTGTCGCCGACGAGGACGGAGAGTCCCTCCGTGACCGTTTCGTTTTTCGCTTCGACGGCGAGCACGTGGGCGTCGCGGTCGGCAACCGTCTCGGTGCCCTCGTACTCGAGGTCGTAGAGGTCCTGCTGGTAGTCGGCCTGTTCAGCGCGGTCCGACCGGACCGCGTCGTCGTCGAACGGCTCCTCGGGCGCGAAGTAGCTCGCGGCGTTCGCGTCGGGATCGTACCACCACGTCGTCGAGGCGTTCGAGACGTAGACGTCGCCGACGCGGTCGGGTTCGGACGACTCGAGGACCTCGCTGCGGTAGTCGACGTACGGCCGTTCGTAGACTGCGACGCGTTCGGTTCGCGTCTCGGCGTCGCTCCCGTTCCCGATCACGATTTCGGTCGTCCGTTCGCCGTGGACGCTCTCTAGCTCGTCGGCGTGGACGAACGCGCCCTCGAACACGTCGGCCGGGTCCTCCTCGAGGGTCGACGGGTTCGAGTCGCCGGCTGGCAGGGAACAGCCAGCGAGGAGGGTGATAATAACGAGAATACTGAGTAACGGAGCGACTCGACGGTACGCCATCGTCGTCACTGTATGGGGGAACCATCCTAAGCCTTACCAACGAATCTTGGATCAGTTGGCTGTCCTGTGACGAGAGGTATGCGACTCGACCGTCGAACGCTACGGCGGAAAGATCCGGGTCGGCTCTGCACCCGGCGAAGGGACGACGGTCTCGTTTACCCTGCCGGCCACGGACGAGACGTCGTAATCGCTCTCAGCCCCATCTACGGAGCGCCCGATACGCGGCGTAGACGCCGGCCACGGCCGTTCCTCGAGCGGTTCGTCGAGTTCGTCGAAGACCGACTCGAGACGGTCGCGTTGCTCGATCGTCTTCTCGCGGTGGTTCTCGAGGCCCCGTTTCAGGGCGTCGTTGTGGACGGTCTCGAGTTGTGCCTCGAGAACCTCGTCGTGGCGTCGCTCCACGTAGTACAGTTCCTGGGGGTGGTAGACGAAGGTGTCGTGGCGATCGGTGACTGGCCGTGTCACAGTCAGGAGACGTCCACGTTCGCCGCGACGTCGCAAAAACGCCAGTTCGTCGAAAGCGAACCGTCAGCGCGGCGTGACCGTCTCGGGGACATCCGAGAGGTGTGACTGCCCAGTCTACGCTACGTGCCACTTCGCGTCGTCGACACCAGATAGATCCCGGCGGCCATCACTGCGCCGCCGACGACGAACCGCGATCCCGGCGACTCGCCGAGCAGCGTCGCTCCGAAGAACGCCCCGACGACGGGCTGGGCGAAGAAAAACGCCGAGACGACGCTTGCGTCGACGTACTCCATCCCCTTGTACCAGAGGTACCACGCCGCGGCGGTCCCGAACAGCCCCAGATAGAGGACCGCAACGATCAGTTCCGGCGTCGGCTCGATCGCCCACAACGACGTTCCCGTCGCCGCGACCTCGAGCGGCACGAGCGCGCCGAGCACTGGAACCGCGACGGCACACGAGTAAGTCGCCGTCTCGAGTGCGGAGTAGCGCTCGATCAGCGGCTTCCCGAAGACGGTGTATGCCGCCCAGGTCGCGCTCGCGACCAGCAGCATGCCGATCCCGGCGGTTGCCGAACCGGTCACGTCCGAGAGATCGTACTGGCCGGTCAGCACGACGACGGTTCCGAGGGTCGCGACCGCGATTCCGACGACGAGACGGCCGGACAGCCGTTCGCCGAGGACGGTGACGCCGAGCAGGATCGTGAACACGGGCGTCAAGACGGTCACGAGCGATCCCTGGCTGGCGGTGGTCAGCGCCGTCCCGAGAAACTGCGTCGCGAGCGAGCCAGCGACGACCACGCCGAGCGCAGTGAACCCGAGCAGATCTCGCCGGGAGAACTGCCGAGGCGGTGCTGTTACGTGAACGATGGCGAGCAACGCGGCCGAACCGACCGCGACGCGGAGGAAGGCGAGCGTCATCGGCGGTACAGCGTCGAACCCCCACTTGCTCACGACGTAGAGGCCACCCCAGAGCGCGGCGGCCGCAAGCGGTGCCAGCGCGAACAGATACGTCGAGATACCCGACTCCACGGCGTTCGGCGACAGTGAGACGGATCGCATTCGACTCGAGATACACATCGAGGGAGGATGGACGCTCTCGTTAGGATGTTAACGATGCGTCTGGTTCACACGATCGACGCGGATGCTACGTCGGCTCACGTCGCAGTACCGATTCGACCGCCGACACCGTCGGCTCGAGGAGTTTCCCTTCGGCCCGTCGCAGTGTCTTCGAGACGGCTGCGTCCGAAACCTCGAGCGCGTCCGCGAGGTCGCCGAGCGTCGCGGATCGCGGCACGTCGTAGTAGCCGGTGTCGATGGCTAGCCGAAGCGTCTCGCGTTCGGTCGCCGTAAGTTCGCGGGATCGTTCGAGGACGGTCGATCCGATCGCATCCGCGTGGACGTCCTCGAGGACGGTTTCGGGGTCGAGGACGCGTCGATTACGGAGTTCGACGTCGTCGTCGCGACGCTCGAGGATAGCGAGCGCTGCTTCGGCAGCCGCGTCGCTGTCGAATCCGACCTGCCACCGTTCGCTTCCGTCGACGTTCTCGAACGGCCCCGTGAGGTAGCCGTCGTGGTCGACGATCGTTCTCATGACGTCGGTCGTCCCCATCGTGAGTCGTGCACGGCCCGTCCGACCGTGCTTTGCGAGTAACTCGAACTCGATGGTCTCCTCGTGACTTCGGACGACGTCCAGGCCGCACTCGAGTGCCGATCCGTCGGCGGCGTCGGCGAGGATCCGCAACTCGAGGTCGCCGCGGTCGTGGTCGTAGTGCCAGTGTGGGGTCACGAAGGCCACGTCGTACTCGTCGCTGGCTTCGGTCAGCGGGCAGTCACACTGTCGGACCGACAGGGCGAGCGAGATCATATCATCGGCTCAGTGCGAACGACTAATCCAGTTTCGGTCGGCCTCGAGTGATCGTCGGAAGAAAACAGGGCCGTCGCTCGAGGATCGGGTATCGAAATGAAGTATGAGTGTGGATTCCGCGGTTGCCCGGCGTTCCGACCGGGGGAATCCCGGTTGCCTTCTCCACCCCGCGACCCGTCGAGCGACAGGTGTCCGGCGGTCCACTGCTCGCTTCCGCGCCTGATGGGCTGTCGCCGGTTAACCACGATGGGGCGTCCCTGCGGACGGCCACCGTGGACCGCTGTCCCCGACGGACGAGGCTTCTATGTTGGCTCCCGAGGCCCCGGTCGGTCTGACCGGACGCCCGCGGCATTCGGTCCCCGCTAATGACCATAGCGCGGGTTGTGAGCAGGGCCAAACTGCCCGACCTATCCATCCCCTCGTAGGTGGTCGGAACTTAAGGGCCTTTCGCCTCCACGATCGCACGAGGGCGGCTACCTAACAGTCCTGATTGGTCGTTTCGCCGGTCCGTTCGACGTCCCCGTCCGGATCGACGAGCAGCGAGTCGTTCGAGGAATTGCAGTCTATCAGCCGGGTCGGGACCGAACGCGACCACTCGTGGTTTTCGCCCCACTCGAGTCGAACCGTGTTCGCGACGGGGTCGCGCAAGACGAGTGCAACGTACGACGTCCGGGAGAGGCCGACTGTCTCCGAGGAGACGGCTTTCCTGCCGTCGGAAACGGTTACAGTCGTCTCGATCGGATCGTCGGAATCTGCCATCGCCACGACCCAGTGTGAATCGTCGGTCTCACCGATCCGGAGTATCGCTTCGGGAGTCGCCTCGTAGATGTCGATTCCGAACTCGTGCTCGAGCAGGAACAGTGGCGGGTTCGCGTCGGATTCGTCGAGCGTCGTCGCCGTTGCGTCGCCGGTCGCGTCGCCGATGGCGGAGCCCGGTCCGGACACGTCCTCGAGACAGCCTGCGACATACGCGAGTACGGTCGACCCGGCGAGGAATCGACGACGGTTTATAACTCCTGTTTCGCGCCCGCTGGCAAGTGCTTTCTCCCGACGGTCACTCGAAGTCCCCGTGATCTGCCTCGCCCGACTCCCCACGCTCTTTCGCCGATAGCGGGACGGCCAGCACGAGCAACGCGAGGTAGTACACCGCGACGGCGGCGAAGACGAAGGTGCCGTGGATCCCCGGCAGCGACGCGCTCTCGAGCAGCGGTTCGCCCGGATCGAACGCCCAGAGGTGAAAGAGCCAGCCGACGAGCATCGCGGACATCAAGGGTAGGTAGACCCGGCGCAGTCGGTGGCTGAACGCCCCGCGATAGCTGATCTTCGTCGTCGGCTCGCGGTAGTCTCGGCTGAGCTCCCGTCGCCAGTCGTCGTGTTCGACGCCCTCGGACGGATCGAGCGCGTTCGCAAAGAGGTTCTCCTGAAGGACCCGGACGCGAGAGCGCCAGATATCGTAGTCCCGGAACCGTCGAGCCTCGATGAACAGGAAGACGGTGCCCATCATGAGCCCCGCGAGGATCACGGCGTGGGAGACCTCACCCGAGAACGCGTAGGCAACGATCGCCGACATCACGGTCACCGCCCAGTTGGTCGTGGTGTCGAGCCGGTTGCGCCACTCGACGGTCCGTTCCATCTCGCCGCGATAGAGGTGGGCCGCAACGGAGCCGAGGCCGGTGCTCTGGTCGACCATCTCGCGACCGATCTCGGCCTGCTCCGAACTCTCGGGATCGAAATCCGAGTCTCCCGCCATACTCGAGGCTACGACTCGCAGAAACAACGCCTTTCGCACTGGCAGCAACGAGTGACTGTTCGGCGGAACACGTCATTCGTCCGTGTACGCGTCCCGGAACCGGGAGAGTTGCTGGTCCGTTCCGGCGACGACGAGCCTGTCGTCGCCAGTAAGCTCTACGCCGTCGACCCCTGATCGGAGTTCGCCGTCGCGTACGAGACCGACGACTGCACAGCCCGTCTCCTGGCGGATCTGCCCCGTAGACACCTCCGTCTCGACGAGGGCTGGCACCGAAACCGTACTGAGCCGGAGCTGGTTACCGAGTGGCATCACCTCGTAATCGAACGTCCGAAGCGTGATCAGCCGCCCCGCGACGTTCGGCAACGCGAGGACGTAGTCGGCACCCGCCGCCCGTAGCGCAGGGACGTTTGCTGCGGTGTTCGCACCGACGATGACCTCGAGCGACGGTTCGAGTTCTGTCGCCGTCAGCACAGTCCGGATCGCGTCCTCGTCGCGCTCGAGCGCGACGACGAGCGTCTCCGCGTCCTCGATCCCGGCCTCGCGGAGCGTCTCCTCGTCGGTCGCGTCGCCGACGACGTCGATCGCCGATCCCTGTTCGCGGTCGATCACCGTCGTCTCGATCCCCGCACGTTCGAGACTCCCGGCGGTGACCGATCCGACGAGCCCACGCCCGGCCACGACGACGGGACCACCGGCTACGCGGTATCGTCGACCCGACGAGGCCAACGACTCTGTGGTAGACTCGAGTTCGGACGGCGTTCCGGCCACGAGTAGCGCCGTGTTCTCGTCGATCCGCACCTGTTCGGGGAGTCTGGTGACGAAGTCGCCGCGAATCCACGCGCCGAGAACGGTGACACCGGCCTCCTCGATTCGACTGGCGGCAGCGACGGGTTCTCCGAAGAGTTCTATACCCGGTTCGGCGTGATATTCACGAATCTCCAGATCGGTACCGAGTTCGATCTCGTCGCCGAGGTCGGGTGTGACGACGTTTCGAACGCGGTCCCCGAGTGCCTTTCCGAGCCGCTGTTTCGGCAACATAACCTCGTCGACGCCCGCGTACCGGAAGTACCGTGCCTGCGAGATATCGTCGACGAGGACGAAGACGCTCGCGTCGGGATCTCGATCCTCGATCGCGAGGACCGTCTTGACGAGGTCGCGTTCGGTCGAATCGACGACCACCGACAGCGCGTCGCCGAGTTGGCTCGCGTCGAGCGCGTCGGCCGACGCCGGATCGCCGTACAGAACGTCGAAGCCGTCCCGATGGAGTTCCTGTGCACGATCCCGGTCGTCCTCGAGGATCACGTACGGCGTCCCACTGGCCTCGAGTTCGTCGACGAGCGTGTCACAGAGGGCCGTGTATCCGACGATGATGACGTGGTCCTCGAGGCCGTCTATCTCCGTCGGCGGCGTCGGCTCGACGAGGGTCTCGAGCCACGGGACGACGAACTGTGGGATCGCGACGAGCACGTAGGCGATCCCGGTCACCTGGATCAACAACACGAGTGCGGTCATCTCGAGGGTCTCCCAGGGTGCATCCTGTCCGTATCCCGTGGTCGTCATCGACTGAACGACGACCTCGAGCGACTGGTACCACGTCCGCGACTCGCCTTCGTAGGCCGCCATTCCCCACTGGTAGACGAACGAGTAGAGGCCGATCAGGAACAGCAACGAGCCGACGTAGACTACGAGTCGTTTCGGCAGCGCTACCACGATTACTCACCGGACGAACCGGCGATCCCGGCCCGTCCGCTCGATCGTCGCGTCTCGATCATGGTGACGACGTCATCGCCGTCCCCTATCGTCTTTTCCGGTGTCTCAGAAAACCGAAGTGATAGTACAGGCCGAGCGGGTCACTCAGCTACGGGTTCTACGCCCTCGAGAACCCCGTCACACGCCGCGACGAGGTCGGTCTCCTCGACGTCGCGGTTTCGCCCTCGGCTTCGGCGGCGACGTTCGAGACGCCGTCGTCCCACGCTGGATCGACCCCTTCGTCTCGAATTCCGGCCTGTCGACCGTGAGGGCGAACTCAGCCTCTCTCAGACAGTTCGTAGTCGCTATCGCCGGTGTCGAAGAGACGGGACGACATCTCGAGGCCTTGCATCCCGGTCCTCGGGGTGTACGCTCGCACACCTTGGCTGATCCCCTTGCGTCCAGCGGGTGTAGTGTGATCGAATATCGCTCCAGTCGCGCGAAAGAGGAAAAGGCCCATTATCGCGCCGACACATCGAACGCATATGGGACTTACCAGCACTGCAAAGAAACTGCAGGGACTCTCGGACCGCGCCGAAGCGATGTACAAACAGGTACAGAAACTCCAGGAGCGGATTATCGGCCTGGAAGAGGAGATGGACGACACCCACGACACCGTCAAGCGACTCGACCACCAGATCTCCGAACAGCGCGAACTGCTGATCGCAATCGCCGACGAACAGGGACTCGACGGCGAACAGATCCTCGCGGACGCCGCGATCGACGAGGCCGAACTCGAGGATGACGGTGACGACGAGGCTGCTGAAGAGTCAGTCGACGAAGCCGAAACCGAAGCGTAAGCCCCGTTCGGTACAACGCCGTTGTCCTACGTTCGACGGATTCTCGAGTGCGTTTCCGTCGATCTTGCCGGCGAAAACCGACCCTCCGCGACTGATCGTAAAGGTAAGACCTAACAACAGTGGCAACATTTGCCAGCACAATGACGACCCACGAACGACCGATGGAGTCGGTACTCGAGACGATCGGTCAGACCCCGCTCGTTCGCATCCAGGACGGGGCCGAGGACGTCCGGATCTACGCGAAACTCGAGTCGTTCAACCCGGGAGCGAGCGTGAAAGACCGGATCGGCCGGTACATGCTCGAGCGGATGCTAGAGCGCGGCGACATCCCTGCGGGCGGGACGGTAATCGAACCGACCGCGGGAAACACGGGGATCGGGCTCGCGATTGCCGCCCAGCAACTCGGACTGGACGCCATCTTCGTCGTCCCAGAGCGGTTCAGCCAGGAGAAACAACAGCTAATGGCCGCGCTGGGTGCAGAGGTCATCAACACGCCGACCGAGGACGGGATGGACGGTGCGATCGCTCGCGCACACGAACTGGCCGACGAACTCGACGATGCCGTCGTCCCCCAGCAGTTCGCGAATCCGCTGAACACTGAAGCCCACTACGCGACCACCGGCCCCGAAATCTACGAGGCCCTGAACGGCGAGGTGGGTGCAGTCGTCGCCGGCTGTGGGACGGCAGGGACGCTCATGGGAATCGCCCGCTACGGGCTCGAGCAGGACGACGAGACGTACGTCGCCGCCGTCGAACCCGAAGGCTCGCTGTACGGTGAGGTCGTCGGCGAGGATCGCGAGGAAGGCGAGTACAAGATCGAAGGCATCGGCACCCACGACCCCAGCACGAACGAGCTGTTCGACCCCGAACTGGTCGACGGCGTCTATCCCGTCGCCGACGAGGACGCACACGACGAACTCGTCCGACTCGCACGCGAGGAAGGCCATCTGGTCGCCTCGAGCGCCGGCGCAGCGAGCGTCGCGGCGAAACGCGTCGCCCGGAAAATAGCGGATGGCGAGATAGAGACGCCACACGACACCGTCGTGACGGTGTTCCCGGACTCGAGCGAGCGGTACCTCTCGAAGGGGATCTATCGGTCGTTCGAGGAGTGGAGTTCCTGATCGGTTTCAACTCGTCACCGAGTTCGAAGACTGCCGGAGCGTCGTCGCATCGACGACGTCCAGGTCCTCGTCGCGTTCGACTTCCCAGACCCGAAGCACGAGGTGTGCTTTGCAGTGATGTTCCACCATCTCCATCCCCGTAACCCGGTTCCGCAGGACGAGCTGGCAGGTCCCGTCGTTCGAACAGCTCCCGAACCGGTCACACATGAGTACTGGTACCGAGTACTCCGCTGGCAAATAAGTCTCTGTCGGTGAGCAGGCCGCTCGCCGTAATAGCGGCCGAAATCCCGTCGTATTCGGGGCTGGTATTCGTCGGTGGCGATTTCGGGCCGGAATCGCCCTCGAGACGCCCGTTCATGTGATCAGTCGCCGGTGGTCGACTTTCATACAACGGCCTTGCACTACCGTTCGACCGTCGTCTCTCGCACGCCTGGCCGCCTCGTCGTCGCGGATACCCTGCTGGGTCCAGACGACGTCGACGTCGTCGCGCTCGAGCGCCTCGTCGACGATCTGACTGACCTCCTCGCTCGGCCGGAAAATACAGACGACGTCGATCTCGGCGTCGATGTCGGCGAGCGAATCGAACGCTTCTCGTCCGAAAATCTCGTCGGCGAACGGGTTGACCGGAATCACGTCGTACCCCCGATCGCGAAGATAGGCAGGGACGTCGTGAGCCGCTTTCCCCGGCGTACTCGAGCAGCCGACCACGGCGATCGTCTCGTACTCGAGTGCTTCTCTGATCTCGTCGTCGGACTCGACGGTCATACCCCTCGATATTCGATTCTCGCGTAAACACCTGTCGTCGGTTCAGTCGATCCTGTCTACAGAAACGTTGGAACCACTACGAAAGCCCCTGGCTCCGGGAAGACGGACGACGGTGAGGCGAACGTCGGAAGACGAGCAAAGCAAGGGTCTTGGCAAATCCTATGGCTAATTTAGAGACCGTGATTCAGTAGTTCGTACGTCAGAACAAGCCGAACTCCATCGACGCGCGTCCCACGACGAACGCGAGCGCCGCGAGGAACATCCCGTACTTCAGCCAGGACTGGCCCGCGGTCGGGTCGTCGAAGCTCCGGACGGCCGCAGCGAGCATGACCAGGTCCGCCGGGACGACCAGCACCAGATAGACAGCGCCGAAGTACTCGAGAAGGTAGGGAAGTGGACTCGCGAGCACACCGACCACGAGCAACGCGGCGGCGATCCACAGCGCCCGTCGCTCGCCGATCGCGATCGGCAGTGTGTTCAGTCCCTCCTCGCGGTCGCCCTCGAGATCCTCGACGTCCTTGACGATCTCTCGAGTCAAGGTCGCGAGCGCCGCGAGCAAGAAGAGCACGACCGCCGGACCCACCTCGCCGACCGCCGCGGCACCGAACAGGAACGTACTCCCGACGAGGTACGCGACCAGCGCGTTCCCGAGCCCGGGGAGTCCCTTGAAGAACTCGGTGTAGGCGACCAGCGCGACGAGGTTGATCCCCGCAATCGCGATCGCCAGCCACGGTAGCGTCACCGCAAGCGCGACCGCTAGCACGAACAGGACGATGCTAAAGGCCAGTGCACCCCGAGGACTCACCGCACCGCGTGGAATCGCCCTGTCGGGCTGGTTGATTCGGTCGATCTCCCGATCGAAGTAGTCGTTGATCGCGTTCCCGGCACCCACCGCCAGCCCGGTCGCGCCCACCGCCGCTGCCACCGCGAACGGCTGCTCTGCGATCCCGCCAGCGACGAACGCCCCAATGAACGTCAGCACACTCGCCGCAATCACGTTTACCGGCCGCGTCAACTCTAGTAGCCCGCGGATCGTCTCCCCCGCTGTCATGCACGGGAGTGATCAGGCAGGCAGGTTAAACGGTACGATCCACCGACGAGTTCGGGAACCGAGAAACGAGGTTGGTTAGCGCCACTCCTCGAGGTCACAGAGCAGCTCACAGTCGACCGAGATCCACTTCGTCACCCGATCGTCCCCCGTCGCATCGACCGGAACGGCCGTCCAGACCTCCTCGTCGTCCGTGAGCAACTCGAGCGGTGCGTCCGCGGTCTGGCCGTCGTCCGGCTGGGGAAGCTCGTTCACCGTCATGGTATACTTAGTCGTATGCATCCCTTCAAAAAGCCCCCAGCGGTAATTTTCAACGACCGGGAATCGAGGGAATCGGTGGCCGCTCGAGGGGTGTGGAAGACTGTCGAAACGGGTGAAAATCGAGGCACTTATACGGAACCCGCGGTTACAGATGCGGTGAGGGCGCTTAGCTCAGTCTGGACAGAGTACTTGGCTTCGGACCAAGCTGTCGCGGGTTCAAATCCTGCAGCGCCCATGCTTTTTCGACTCGGTTAGAATCCAACGCCCAGTAACCAGGCCTGTCCATCGTTCGGTCTCGAAGAAATACTATTCCTTCCCGAGCCAGCAGTCGAACAGTTCACAGCACACCCTCGAGCAACCACACATTCCGCGACCCATAGCTTCAAACCGATCCAGTCCGGGTACCCGACCGTGACACGGGAGATCCGACACTACCTGAGTGCGCGCAGCACGAAAGGACCGACGCTCGCACCGGATGGTCGGCTGGCGTTTCTCGGGGATACGACCGGAACGATGCAGGTCTGGACCCTCGAGAAACCCCGAGAGTGGCCGACCCAGCGGACGTTCTACGACGATCGCGTCTCGTTCGTCTCGTGGTCGCCCGCTGGAGACGAGATCGTCTTCGGGAAGGACGCTGGAGCCGACGAACACGACCAGCTGTTCCGGCTCGAGCCCGACGATGGAACGATCGAACAGCTCACTGATCGCCCGGACGCGATCCACGCGTGGGGTGGCTGGAGCCCCGGGGGTGATCGAATCGCGTTCGCTGCCAATCGCCGGGACTCGTCGAATTTCGACGTGTACGTGATAGACGTCTCCGACCAGCCCTCGTCCGAAACCGAACGCGACCCGACGCTCGTCTGCGAGGGCGACGGCCGACTCCAGGTGAGCAACTGGGGTCCGGACGGCGAGCGACTGCTGGTCACGAAGGCCCACGCCAGTTCCGACGACGACCTCCACGTGGTCGACGTGGAAACCGGCGAACGCCGACACGTCACGCCACACGAGGGCCACGTCCGCTACCGCGATCCGACGTTCGGGCCGAACGGCGACGCGATCTACTGTGTGAGCGACGCGAACGCCGACACTCTGGAACTCGTGCGGATCGATCTGGACAGCCTCGAGGTCGAGACGGTCGTCGATGGTGGCGAGTGGAGCATCGACGGGTTTGCGCTCGAGGCCGAAAGCGGTCGGCTTGCGTTCACGCGCAACGTCGACGGCTACTCCGAACTCCACGTCGGCCGGCTGGCGTCTCCGACAGAGGCCGACACGGTCGAGGCCGAGGTTCCAGAAGGCGTCGTTTCCGACCTGACGATCGGTTCTGAAGGCGAGCGAGCGGCGATGACGGTCTCTGCGACCGATCTGAACTACTCGATCTACACGGTGGATCTCGAGGGCGTCGGTGAGGACACAGCCCCAGAAGTAGAACGCTGGACGTGTCCCTCGTCGGGCGGCGTCCCGCTCGAGGAGTACCACGACCCCGATCTGGTCCGGTACGAGACGTTCGACGGGAGGGAGATTCCTGCGTTCTTCACCCTTCCGGACGACTACGAGGAAGGAGAGACGCCGGTGATCGTGGACATCCACGGTGGACCGCACTCGCAGCGTCGACCCTCGTGGCGTAACCGTCCAGTCCGGCAGTACTTCCTGGACGCCGGCTACGCCATCTTCGAGCCGAACGTCCGCGGGTCGTCGGGCTATGGCCGCGAGTACGCTGCCCTCGACGACGTCGAGAAGCGAATGGACTCGGTTCGCGACGTCGCGGCGGGCGTCGAGTGGCTCCGCGACCGACCCGAGCTAGACGCCGATTCGATCGTCTGCTACGGCCGGTCCTACGGCGGGTTCATGGTGCTCGCCTGCATCACCGAGTACCCCGACCTGTGGGCGGCCGCCGTCGACTTCGTCGGCATCGCCGACTGGATCACGTTCCTCGAGAACACCGGCGACTACCGCCGCTCCCACCGCGAGGCCGAGTACGGCTCGCTCGAGGAGGATCGGGAGTTCCTCGAGTCGATCAGCCCCATCCACGACGTCGACCGGATCGAGTGCCCGCTGTTCGTCCAGCACGGCGCGAACGACCCGCGCGTTCCTGTGGGCGAGGCACGACAGATCGCCGACGCCGTCGAGGAGCAGGGCGTCCCCGTTGAGACCTGTATCTTCGAGGACGAAGGCCATCACACGACCAAACTCGAGAATCGGGTTGAACAGTTCGAGCGGATCGCTGATTTCCTCGAGGAGTACGTGTAGGGTGCGTCTCGAGACGTTCGACAGATCGTGCTCGGACAACCGTCTTCGACTCGAGTCATAAATAATCGACAAAAGAGAGATATCGTCCCCGAAGACCGATTCTCGAGTTCGATCCCAATGTACGGTAGTCGTATCCCAAAGACGGCTTCAGGGAGTCGGTTTCGTTACTGATTAGGTTTCGGTCTCAAAGCTATTGATCGATGCTGTGGCGCTGACCTGATCGTCGACTGGTTCGCTATCGTTTGTAGGTTCATCGCCCAGATACGCTATAACCGTATAGCTGTCCCCTCCAGTAACTGTAGCTGACATACCCGTTGAGGTCAGGACTCCATTGCCGTCGATATTACTCGAATTATTCTCAAACGTGCCATCGCTAGTATCTACGATCGCAACACCGTCAGCGTTACCCAGCGACGTCACGGATACTTCAACTTCGCTCTTGTCGGCGTCGTCGATGTTCACGCCCGCCTGTGGGTCCTGCTGAATGTCGTCGCCGATTCCGAGTACGAACGTCGCGATCACGGCCGCGAGAATGACTGTAATCGCGACCATGAGAATAACGCCAATAACTGGCGAAACGGCACGTTCGTCCTCGCTTCCGAACTGTTGAGTTAGTGTGTCGAACATACGTATTTATGCACTCCCGAACGGTCGGAAATATTATTGCCGAGGCTGCGTATACTGCTATACGCGCAGGGGTGGAGCTGTCCTACACGACCACCCGGCGCATCTTCCCGCCGTCCGTTTTGGTGCTGACTTAGCCTGTGGAGTGGCTGCATATATAATTAACTCATACTTCAACGAGTTAAATGAAATGAGGATCGGACTCGGTTTCAAACCTGATAACCAGGGAGTCCCAGAAGCATTACAGGACAGCCTTGAAGCAACGCCCTCGTGCGATTTGTGGTTCCTTCGGACCTGTAAATCCGCTAACCACTGCTATCAGAATAGCCGACCGCAATCACCGCGAACAGTTAGATGGTTGTTACGATCTTTCCTTGCAGAGCGGTTTCGAATCGCTGGTTCAGTTCAATTGGCTGACTGCTCGAGGACTGCCGAACCAACGTGTCGGACTGAGTCGAGGACAGGGTGCTCCGGTTACGGGACACCCACGACGGTTACTGACTCCGGTCGTAGAACTCCGTGTGTGGTTGGATGGTGTCTACTTTTGGTGGGGAGACGTGTCGAACGACGAAGACGTCGTATGATCGCTCGGCGGCGACGTGAACGCCGACACTCGTCAGCGGCGTCACGACGCGGCCGACGTTGTCGCTGCCGAGGAAAACGACGCTGGGGTCGTGCTCGAGTGCCAGGCGTTCGACGTGGTCGGCGATCCGGTCCTCCGGTGGGAACTCCCTGATGCGTTCGTATTCGAAGGTCGCGTCGGAAGCGAGCGCCTCGACCTGCTCCCGGAGACAGTCGACGACGGCGTCGACGTCGTAGGGTTCGTCCTCGTCGATCCAGCCCTTTTCGCGTGCGTATCTGGTTCGTTCGGGAACGACCGTTACGGCTGCCACGTCCTCCTCGAGTGCGCGACCGTATTCGACAGCCCTGACGAGCGCGGCTTCCGCGAGGTCCGATCCGTCGAAGGGAACGACGAACGTCATAGCCGGCGCTACCACGTCACGAGCATTAATCCGGTGGGGATGTCAGAACCGATTACGAACTGTCTTCGGTCTCGAGTGCAGCCCTCGCTCGCTCACCGGTGTCGCACAACAGTTCGAGGTCGTCCGTGAAGACCTCGATTGCGACGGTGCCGTCGAATCCTGCGAGGTGGTCGGTAACGATGTCGTAGTCGATCTCGCCGGCTCCGATCGGAATGTGGGTGTCGCCGCGGCTGCGGGCGTCGTGGACGTGGAGGTGGGAGACGAGGTCGCCGTAGCCCGAGAGGAACCGGTCGACGCCGTCGTTGCCGTCTTCCATGTAGGCGTGGCCGACGTCGAAACAGACTGCAGTGTCGGTTTCCGCCGCGAGATCCCCGAGCACCGAGAGCGGGAGCCCTCGTTTCTGGTGACCGACGTTCTCGACGACGAGTTCGACGTCCTCCGTCTCGGCTGCCGCGTCGATCGCCTCGAGCTGGTCCGCGAAAATCGGCCGGAGGTCAGTGTCGTGGGGGTTGCGAGCGGTGCCGTGGAGAACGGCCTTTCGCGCGTCGACGGAGCCTGCCCACTCGAGCAGTCGCGTCAGGTACGACAGGATAGCGTCGTTGATCTCGGGAACGGACGTCGCGACGACCTGTTTGAACGGCAGGTGGACACAGAGGTCGGCGCCCGCGTCGTCGAGGACGGTCTCGAGGCGCTCCCGGTCGATTGCGTCGGTGTCGGTTCCCTCGCCGACCGACAGCTCCGCGAAGTCGAAGCCGTCGATAGTCCGTTCCGTCCGGTCGATCGAATCGCCCACGGTGAGCCCGAGCTCCATACGTATTCTCGGATCGGTGATGGCATAGGTGTTGTCCGGCGCTACAGGAGGCGACACAGCGTCGTGTCGTGGCGGCTGTGCTTTTTTAATCTCGGCGTGGTAGCGAATTCGGATGAAGGGACTTCGATGGGTCAATTTGACCGAACCGGAGCGAAACGAGTTCCTGGGAAAAGGTGGAACCGGGGTGCTGACGTTTGGAACCGGAGCCGACGAGTCGCCGACTGCGTTTCCGGTCTCGTACGGATACGCTGCCGAAGGCGGAACCTTCTATTTTCGGCTCTCCTTCCCTCCGGGAACCAGCAAGGAAGACGTTATCGACAACCCGGTGACGCTCGTCGTCTACGGCGAAACCGACGAAGGCTGGCGAAGCGTCGTCGCGAGAGGCCCGCTCGAGCCACTCTCTGACCTGCCGGAGGACTCGATCACAGTCCAGCAGATGTGGGCAGTCAAAATCCCGACCGTCGACATCTTCGACCGGCCACGGGACGAGATTCCGTTTCAGGACTTTTGCCTGGATCCGGAGACTGTCACGGGTCGAAAGAGCGTTCCCGACTGAGCCACGGTCGAACCCCGCCAGCAGTCGCTACAAGAGTTAACCCATCACGGTCCCAACAGGTCCGTATGTGTGCCCGCGTCACGGACGTCATGACCGAGGACGTCGTCACCTGCGAGCGTGAGACGGCTCTCGAGGCGGCGGCGAAACGAATGGTCGCCGAGGAGGTCGGTAGCGTCGTCGTTACGACCGACGGTACGCCGTACGGGATCGTCACCGAGACGGACGTCGTCTACGCTAGCTACCGGGCCGATCGACCGATTTCGGAGATTCCGACACAGAAGGTTACGAGCCATCCGTTGGAAACCGTCGAACCGACGGCCCCCGTGCGGTTGGCCGCCGAACGGATGCGCGAGGAGCGAATCAAGAAACTCGTCGTGCTCGAGGATCTGACCCTGCGCGGTATCGTGACGACCTGGGATCTCGTGGAACACTACGGCGAGTTGACGCGAAACGTCAAGGCGATCCGTCAGCGTCGACAGCGACGCGCCGGCGAGTGGACGGATTTTTGACGTCTCACGGGACGGAACTACAGCCGAGAAACTCGATCCCGGTACCAGATGGCTTTGCATTTGACGGACAATAACAACCCATTTTTCATCGGTCAGGGCTCGAGGGTGGAAGTAGCGATCGTCGTGAGACGGTTTTGTGGCCTGGGTTCAGTCCGCTGAGGGACATCCATCGCCGTTTCCACGGTATTGGAAATAGAGCACAATATATTAATAGCTGCTCTTCGTACTACGACGTGTATGTCAACGCAAACTCGATCCATCCAATCTTTCGACTCCGAGTGGGAGTACGCCTCGAGCGTCTCGTTCCTGTTCGGGGCGTTCGCGGCAGTAGCGATCGTCGGCTGGCTGGCCAGTACGCTGCTGACCGCGATTCACGTGTTCGCCATTCCTGCAATACCGGCGGACGCACCAGTGCAGGGCAGTATGGAGGTCATCACGAGCCAGTGGGCCTACGTCTTCGGCGTTCCGCTCGCGACGTTCGGGGCGTTCTACTATCTGACCACGCTCGGGCTCACGCTCTGGTGGTTCGACACGCGCCACCCGCTGATCGTCAAGATCCTCACGCCGATCACGGCGTCGGGCGTCGTCTTCTCGGCGTTTTTCGTCTGGCTCCAGCTCGTCCCGATCGGCGCGATTTGCCCGTTCTGTATGATGTCCGCAGCCGCGACCGTGATCCTGTTCGGGCTCGAGCTAGCGATCCTCCGACAGAGTAACGCGCCGCCGCTCTCCGAGATGGTCGGCGACTTCGGCCGTCTGCTCGGCCAGACCAACGTCGCCGTCGTCGTCGTCCCGATGCTGATCGGCCTGGTGAGCGTCGGCGGGATGTTCCTGATCCCGCTGCTGCCGCTCCCGGACCCGGTTCCGTTCGCGTAAGCGGTTTCGGTCTCTTTTCGACGCGGACGAATTCCTCACTCCTTCCGAGCGACGAGCGAGATGCTCTTCACGCCGTACCGCTGGCACGCACCCTGTGCTCGTTCCGAGGTGAACTCGTACTGTGGGTTGTCCCTCGAGGCCGTCATCTCGAACCCTGGTAGCTCGAGCAGCGACGCGTAGTCGTCGATCTGTTCGGCGCCGCCGATACACGCCGCCCACAGGTCTGCGTTCTCCTTGATGCTCGCGGGCATCCGCGACTCGCTGATGATGTCCGAAACTGCGAGCCGTCCGCCGGGCCTGAGTACGCGATGGATCTCCTCGAAGACGCGGTCTTTCTCCGCCGAGAGGTTGATCACGCCGTTGGAGACGACGACGTCGAACGACTCGTCCGCGAAGGGGAGTCGCTCGACGTATCCCTGTTCGAAACGGACGTTCTCGAGTCCAGCATCGTCCCGCAACGCTCGAGCCTTCGCCAGTTGTTCGTCGGTCATGTCGAGTCCGATCACGCTCCCGCTATCGCCGACGTGCATCGCGGCGACGAAGGCGTCCATCCCGGAGCCGCTGCCGAGATCGAGCAGGTCCTCACCCACCTGGAGATCGGCGAGATCGAAGTGGTATCCCACTCCTGCGAACGAGTCGACGGCGGCTTCGGGAATCTCGTCGAGTTCGTCGGGTGGATACCCCAGCCGTTCCGCCAGCGGACGCCCCATCTCGAAGTGAAACTCCTCGTCGGGCGTCCGGGCGACGTCGCTGTAGACGGCTTTGACCTCCTGCTCGAGTTTCCGGGTGTCGAGCGAGTGGGACATTAGCTCACCTCGAGGTCGGTCTCGAGCGTGACGCCGTTCGCGACGTTGTCTACCAGTGGCGAGGTGCGTTCCACCCGCTCCTGAAGTTCTGCGACCGCTTCCTCCGTGGCGTCCGTGTCGACGTGGACGGTACACGTCACGGTGTCGTAGCCCGGACGAACCTCCTCCGAGATTCCGAGGAACCCCCGGAGGTCTACGTCGCCTTCCAGTTCGAACCGAAGCTCCTCGAGTTCGATGTCCATGGCCGCGGCGTTCGCTGCGTAGCCGACGGTCAGACACGAACCGATCGCGGCGAGGAGCAGTTCCACCGCGTTCGGTGCCGTTCGTTCGCCGAGGATCTGTTCCGGTTCGTCGCCGCCGATTTCGAACGTCTCGGTGTGAATCCGTTCGCCGCCCTGGTCGAAGTCGTCGATTCTGGTTACGCCCCTGAGTGCTCCGTCCCACTCGGTCTCCGCTCGGAACGTGAACCGGCCGACGTCGGGTTCTTCGGTGATCGCCTCGACCGCCTGGCCGAGTGCTGTTACGTCTACGCCATTTGTTACTGACATCTTCTCTCGTCTCCTTCTGGGTGCTGTTCGGACGTACAATGAACTGTCCGGGCTGTGCAGCTGTCGTCTCCGACGGACGGGCAATGCGCCCAGTATTCAGTTACGACTCCGTATACGATGTGGGTATGTTGTGGTAGTCGACCACCTCGTGACCGCGTTGCAGACGGTGACCGACGGTCACGTGGTGACAGAGGCGCGGTAAACCACGAAAATACGGTTCTCCGATGGATTCCATCACAAATTGACATCCTCCTCCGCCTGAAGGCGGAGGAATCCCAAGCGTTGGGATATTAGGGTTTGCAGTCTCCCCGTTCTCTCGGTGTGAACCGTCCGCTCTCGCGGTCGAACAGGAAGACTCCAGGCTGTGCCAACCAGCCGTTACTCATATCCCCGGTCGGGGGACTCTGAGTTATCTTTCGCCGGATGTTCACCGCACCGTTTACGTCTGCATTCATCGTCGTTTCGCACGACTCACAGACGTACAGACCACGCTCCACGCGGTTGCTGTCTCGAATCTGCCCGCAACACGAACACGTTTTGCTCGTATTCTCCTCGTCTACGCGGTCAACGAGGATCCCGTGTTCCTCAGCCTTGTATTCGAGCAGGTTCGTGAAGCGGTCGAACTCCCATCCGTGGAGTTGCTTGTTCCCCGACGCACCCCAGTTCCGCGAGTCGCCGTTCTCGTCTTCGCGGATGTCGCTGAGGTCGCCAACTGCTATCTTCTCCACGCCTTCTTCGACACACCGTTGTACGATGTGTTTCGAGAGGGTGTGGAGGAAATGGTCTTTGCGCCGAGAGAGTTTCCTGCGGGCTTTCCGCGCACGCTTTGACGGTCCGTTCTCCCCTTCGGTCTGGTACTCGTCGCGGGTGAAGTAGTGCTTGTCCTCTTTCAGTACGTTCCCCGGATACAACTCCGAAGAGCCGTCTTCGTAGTCAATAGCGAGGTAGTTGCTGATACCGAGGTCGATACCCGCCGTGTTGTCACCGGGAGTATCCTCGACTGGAATCTCTTTCTTGCAGACGAGGTGCAGTTCCCACTCGTCGCCGTTCCAGACGGCACGCACTTGCTGGATGTTCTCCACTTCTACGTCGGGCCGAGTTTCGTACTCGGCGAGGATGAAGTCTGACCGTCCGTCTTTCAGATTCCAGCCTTTCGAGAGGCGAAGCTGGCCGTGCTTGTCGTCATGTTTGATGCCTTTCTGTTTCCACGTCACAGTGGAGCGTGGGTGTCGGTCGCCATGTTTCCGATAGCCGGGTGGGTTATTGCCGTCGTCGGAGTTGTACCAGCCGGTGAACGCCTCAGCAAGTTCTTCGAGAACTCGCTGGCTTGACTGAGAATGCAGGTCACTGTAGCGTTCGTGGTCTTTCAACTCCGATTTGAGTTCGGCTTCGTCAGGGATTTCGCCGTTTTCGTCCCACCGTTCTTGGATGTAGTAGCGTCCGACATTCCACAGTTTGGATGCTGCGAACCCGCACTGGTCGAGGTCGTCACGAACCTGACTATGGTTCGTGATGCGTGCGACGTAGGTGCGGGTCGTCTCCAGCATCGGACTGTGTTCATAACCAGTTATGAAATAGAAGATATTAAAGTATGTGTTTGACGTGAAATATCCGGGTCTGTCGGAGTCGGTGGAATGGGGCACTGAGTGACGGCGCGTATCCACGGCCTGAAGGCCGTGGTATTGCGCCTGTTCAGCCTATAAGGGCGTTCTGCCAGTTCGATCGACGGTAAACGGCGGTGATGTACCAAAAAGACAGGCTGCCGAATTTCGTCGTCCCCGACGTCCGCACTCGAGTCCTAGTCGCTCGCTTCCGCGAGCAACTCCTGCGTTCCTTCGTCGACCTGCTTCTCGAGCCACTCCTCGGCGTCGAGTGCGGCCATACTCCCCGTGCCGGCAGAGGTGATCGCCTGCCGGTAGTCGGGGTCCATCACGTCGCCTGCGCCGAAGACGCCCGCGACGGACGTCTCGGTCGTCATGCCCTCGAGCGTCTCGAGGTGGCCGCTGTCGGCCAGTTCGACGGGCGTTCCCTCGAGGAAGTCGGTGTTCGGGACGTGACCGACGCCGTAGAAGATGCCGCCGACGTCGACTCGTTCACGCTCGACGTCCTCGCCGTCGTCTAGTTTCTTCTTCGGAAGGCCGTCGGGATGCGAGATCAGCGTCGCGCCGGTGACGCCGGTCTCCTGACTGCCGTGAATCTCGAGCAGTTCGGTGTTCCACTGGAACTCGACGTCGTCGTGTTCGAGCGCGCGGTTGGCCATCACCTCCGAGGCTCGTAGCTCGTCGCGGCGGTGGACGACGGTGACGCTGTCGGCGAACTTCGTGAGGAAGAGTGCTTCCTCCATCGCGGAGTCGCCGCCACCGATCACGAGCACGTCGTCGCCACGGTGGAAGGCACCGTCACAGGTCGCACACGTCGAGAGGCCGTAGCCCATCAGTTCGTCCTCGTTCTCGGCGCCGACCCAGCGGGCGCTGGCGCCGGTCGCGACGATCAGTGCCCGCGTTCGGAGGACGTCTCCGTTCGCGAGTTCGAGTTCGAACGGCCGACCATCGAGCGTCGCGTCCTCGATAGTTCCGTGGGTGAACTCGGCGCCGAACGACTCGGCTTGCTCTTTCCCGCGCTGGATCAGTTCCATCCCGCCGACGCCCTCGTGGAAGCCGAGGAAGTTCTCGACGTCGGTCGTCAGCGTGAGCTGGCCGCCGGGTTCGGGGCCCTCGAGCACGAGCGGCTCGAGGTCGGCTCGTGCGGCATAGACCGCCGCCGAGAGGCCGGCGACGCCGGATCCAGCGATCACTACGTCTCGAATCTCGGTCACGTCTTTCGCCTCGTTCATTCGGTGTACTCGCTGATCAGGTTCCGCAGTCGTTCTTCGGGCAGTACGCCGACGTGCTGTTCGACCTGTTCCCCGTCGGCGAACAGCAGGATCGTCGGAACGCCACGGACGCCGTACTCTCCTGCCAGTAGCTGGTGTTCGTCGACATCGACCTTCGCGATCGTAGCTTCGGTCTCGTCGGCCAGCGTCTCGAGAACGGGCTCGAGCATCTGGCAGGGGCCACACCAGTCGGCGTAGAAGTCCACGAGCACGACGTCGTGTTCGGCGACGACGTCGTCGAGGTGGTCTTCGCCGTCGACGTGGAGGGGTTCGTTCCGCGAACTCGATCCGCTGTGTGCATCAGTTGCCATCACGCTACAGTAGGAGCCGAGAGTGTTTAAGAGTTTTGTACTCATTGCACAATACAAACACATGGTCTGCTGGAGCGAGTTACCGGTGCCGTCCGCGAGAAAGACGTGATAGAACGCGCTCACTCCTCGTCGACATCCGCAATCGCGACCGGGTCCGGGTACGACTCGAGGTCCCGCACCTCGATCGTCGTCCGTCCGTCGTCCGACTCGCGGTAGTGATGAAGCTGAATCCACTCCCTGTGGCGATTGTACCGGACCGCCACTCGCTCCGTGATCTCCCCGACGTCGGCGTCGATCCGGATCGAGATCGTCTCGTAGGCCCTGATCTCGTAATCGCCGTCCGCATAGCCCGTCACTTCGAGCGTCGTCCGTTCGGGTTCGAGTTCCTCGGCGGCGTGCTCGAGGATGCGATCGGCGAGGTCGTCGAGAACCTCGAGCGAGGGAATGTCGGCGTCGCTGATCGTCATCGCTCGAGTGTGACAAGAAGCGATGGTGGTCCGCTCCGGACAGCGACGGGTTCGAGCACGGTTTTCGCGAGAGCGATCGGGTCGGTCACGCCGTCAGGCTACCACCGCACTCGAGTTAACCGTTCGCCACGATTTCGACGGCTGAGGGCTCGAGGTTCGACACACACGTTGTAACCGATGGCCAGCGGTCACGACGACTCCTCGCCGGAGCCAGCGGTCGCGTCGCCGGGGACTTCGTCGAGCGTGGTCTGTCGTCCTCTCCGACCGGGGCGAGTGTAGCGATCGTAGAGTCCGAGCGTGAGCGCACCCAATCCGAGCAGGAAGGCGATCAACTCGAGTAACCCACCCAAAAACGGGATCAGGCCCAGAAGCGCGAAGCCGACGAGTCCGACCACGAGCGCGAGCCAGCGGTTCTGGACGTCGGCGAGTCCGAGCACCCACGAGCCGACGGCGTACTGCCCGTAGACGACGCCGATCCAGATCGCGAGGGCGAAGACGAACGCGAGGGCGATGGCGAGCGGAATCCCGATGATCGTGACGGCGACGAGCGCGATCACGATCGGCACGCCGATCATCGTCAGGAAGCCAACCCCGCCCGAAACGAGTGGACTGTCGGCCACGCGAGCAGCGACGCCTCGCGAAAACGACGGGAAGACGGCAAGCAAGACGATGCCGAGCAGGAGGTTGGCGAGGAGGCCGTACATCACTGACAGCCAGGTGGGGATGGTAAACGCATCGACGAAGTCGTCGACAGTGTTGCCGATGGTCGAATCCTGGACGACGCCACCCGCGACGGTCGCGTCCGGATCCTCCTCGAAGTTCTCGGCGTCGTATCGGAACTCGCCGCCGACGTCAGCGTTCGGGCCCAGGACGATCGTTTCGGCTCCGACACGAACGTCGCCGTCGACCGCGCCGTCGACGGCGAGAGCGCCCGCACCCGCGTCGAGACCGCCGCCAATACGGGCCGTCTCACTCACTTCGACCTGTCCGGCACCGACGGCGACGCCACCCTCGACGGTGCCGTCGATACGGACGTTTCCGGCAGCACCCTCGAGTGATCCCTCGACGGTGCCACCCTCGGCGACGTGGATGTTTCCGGCGACACCGGCGACGTCACCCGTGACAGTGCCGTAGACGACGACGGAGCCCGCGACTCCTTCGACGCTGTCGTAGGTCTCGTCTTCCTCGACGACCACCGCACCGAAGGTCCCTTCGGCGGACTGGCCAGCGACGATCCCCGTTCCGAGCGAGAGAACGAGGATCCCGACGAGAACGAGGACAGTTAGTCTGGGACTGTCGTGTGAAATAGCCATGGAAGAGCTTCGTCACGATGATGTAAATCTGTTTACTATAGATACTGTAAATTGAGGGTGGGTGATGGTAGGAGCGTGATCGATTCTCGTCGCTCGTAATTTCGAGACTGCATCGTACAGAGACCGAGCGACTCCGTCTTCGGTAGCGTTCGCTTCGACGGCCCCGATTCGATGTGTCACTTGCCGTTTCTGTTAGTGGCGTGTTCGATGCCAACAGTTAACGATTCGTGGGGTGAACGGACCATCAGTATCGCTGTCTCACCACGCTGTGGCGGTCAGGCTGCGACGCTGTGGCGGACTCGGCAGCGAAGTCGCCAGGAGAGACGACGGCGCTTCGAGTTGCTGGCCGCAATACGACGGCCCACGTGAGTCGGCTCCTGACGGACCCACAGACGACTGCTATCATGGTGTTGACTGCCGAAATCACGATCCCTGCCGACACGTTCGCTCTCGGCAGCCTATTCCAGGCGTATCCCGACGCAGTTATCGAATTCGAGCCCGTGGTGCCGCTCCAGAGCGATCGGGGACCGAATCTCCCGCTCGTCTGGATCGGCGGCGTCGAACCCGATGCAGTTCTCACGGTCTTGAGCGAAACCGACGGTATCGAAGTCGTCGAACGGCTCGCGAGCGCCGATGGAGAGACGCTGTTCGAACTCGAGTGGTCGGACGAACTCGACGGGATGGTACAGCCGCTTCTCGACACCGGTGGACGGATTCTCACCTCCAGAGGGACGGTCGAGCACTGGGAGTTTCACCTGCTTTTCGACTCGCACGTGTCGCTCTCGGAGTTCAACATGGCCGTCACGGGAAACGGGATCCCCGTTACCTTGCGCCGACTCTCGAGTTCGATGGTGCAGCGGGAAGTCGGCGACGAGGAGAGTAACCGTTCCCTTCCGCCGAACCATCGAGAGACGCTGTTGCTGGCCTATCGCAGCGGCTACTACGATACGCCTCGGGAGTGCCAGCTCGCCGATCTCGCGGCGAAAGAAGAGGTAAGCGACAGTGCGCTGTCGAAGCGGATTCGTCGGGCTACCGCGAGCCTGATCGAACGCACCCTCATCGTGGACGAGGATTCCGGTACTCCGAGACGGTGAGGCTACAGCCCGCTGTGAGTCAGGAGGGGTCGTGACTGACGACAGTCATTGCGACGCTTTCGGTGTCGAACCCCTGCGCGATTGGGTTTATTATTAGCCGTTCATTTGTGAGCGGTTCCAGTGACCTCACCCGTTCGGGACTGTCTGTGGGGGTTTACGTCCACAGATAGGGTCCGTTCATCTCGTGACACGAATGTTCACAACGATACGTGTGAGGTCGTGACCACTGCAGGTGGGACGCGACGAGAGGGTACGAACGGATGAGCCGAACGAACGACCAGGACGTTATTCGATAGACATGACAGACGAAACTAGCGGACCAGGGAGCGACTCGAGGCGAACGTTCATCAAAAAAGGGGCGCTCGTGGCCGTCGGTCTCACGGCCGGTACTGGAGCGACTGCCACCACTGCAACGGCCAACGACGAAACCGCGGTTCTACAGGGACACGATTACTATCCGGACGTCGATTTCGACGTCCTGACGCAGTTCGGAACGGGGACGCGAAACAACTTCTTCGAACGCTTCGACGAAGAAGAGGTGCTGGGCGACCCGGGCGACTGGGAGGTGTACGTGATACGGATCGATATCGGCGAGAGTGAAGGCGAACTGGGACACCTGCTGATCGATACTGACGACGACGATCTGGACGTCGAACCCGGTGACTCGGGCACGATGGACGAAATCGGTTCGTTCCGCAACCGCGAGCGGAACCTGATCGAAACGGAGGTCGACATCTAACCATGACACCGAACGACCAGGAGTACACGGAGGAGTCGAGGGGGCTCGAGAAGCGAGGAGTTGCTGGGGCTACCGCACTCGCGGCCGGTGCCGGCATCGCGGCCGCCACGGGCAGCGTGACGGCTCAGGAAACCCAGGAGATCGTGATTAAGGCGAACGATTACTACCCGAACGAGGAGTTCGTCGTCCTGACCGATTACGAGGAACGGAACCGGACCGAGTTCTTCGAGGAGTACGACAGTGGCGAAGACGTGTTCGAGGACTCCGACGACTGGGACGTCTACTCGATTCTCGTCGAGGTCGGCGAACCGTCAGGCAGGCTAGCGGTCATGATGATCGACAACGACGTGGATCCGAACCCCGGCGACAGAGGGACGATGGGCGATTCGGCGTCGTTCAAGGACGCCGAGTGGGATCTGATCGAACTCGACGTCGAGTTCGACGACGACGTCGATGACGAAGATGACGATAACGAAGCCGACGACGAAGCTGACGAGGACGAGGCCGACAGCGAGGGGAGCCTCGGCTGACGACACCGTTTTCCAATAGCGTCGTAGTCGGCCCGGACTGACGCGAAAGCGAACTGACGCTGCGGGTTCAGTACGGCGGACGCTGCGCCTGTACGACCGTCGCGAGTTGCTGGTGTTCGTCCGCCAGCAGTTCGTTCAGATCGTCGATCGTGATGATTCCGGTCAACTCGCCGCTCGAGTCGACGACTGGGAGCCGACGAACGGCGTGCTCGCTCATCAGTTCGGTCGCCTGGTAGAATCCGCTATCGTGCTCGACCGTACACAGATCCGTCGACATGACGTCGTCTGCGGTCATCCCATCGGGACTCTCGCCCTGGCCGATCACCTGAAGTGTGAGGTCGCGATCGGTGACGATACCGACCGGCTCGTCGTCGTCGGTGATTACGACGCTGCCGACGCTCTCTTCGTCCATCGTCGTTGCGATATCTTCGATCGGGTCGTCGGTCGTTGCGGTGACGACGTCACTGCGTGCGAGGTTTTCGACTGGCATACGGGTTTCCCTCCCCACGCTCGAGGGTATAATACTGCACCCCGTTTGTTGGCAGTAGAGACAACCACTGCATCGAGAACACTCGTCTTCAGCCGAATGAAAACGAATTCGACAGAGCCGTCAGCTTTCGGCGGGGACCGTGGTCTCTTCGACGCCCTCGTACTTGTCCTCGAACTCCTGGATGAGCTGGCCCATCTTCGCGTACCAGTCGTTGAGCATCCGCTGCATGTCGTCGGCGATCTGATCGGGGTCGGTCGGGTAGTAGACGTGGTAGTAGCCGCCCTGATCGTAGTTGATCTGTTCTTTCTGGATGAAGCCACTCTGGAGGAGGCGCTGGATCGAGCGGTAGGCCGTCGAGCGTTCGCGGTCGACACGCTCGGCGACTTCGTCGATCGTCAGCGGTTCGTCGCTTTCGACCATCGCCCGGAAACACTCCTTGTCGAGTTGCTTGAGACCGTGGATACACTCCAGCAAGCCTTCACACTCCATATCCTGCTGGAGTTGTTCTGCCATCGAGTTAGCCATATCTTATCTCGAGGTAGGCGGTACGGCCGTATAAGTATTGTGTGAATATTGTGCAATGCTGATACTGGCGATTTGAGGGCCGAACGAATCCGTTCAGTCGTGTGGGTGGAATCGCTTGATGGCTCGATCGACCGCGTTCGTCTGCCCGAGGAAGGTGACCCGATCTCCGTCACGGAGTTCGTGGTCACCGGTCGGGACCTCCGTCCGCCCGTCGTCGTGGGTGAGCAGGCCGACGATACAGCCGTCCGGAATCTCAGCGTTGACCTCGGCGATCCGCTTCCCGACGAGATCCGCCGCCGTGACCTCGATTTCCTGGACGTCTCCCGTTCGCCCGAGTTCGTTCATCCACGCCGACAGCGACGGTCGCTCGAGCACGTTCTCGAGCGACCAGGCGGTCGCCATCGAGAGATCGATCGCGCGGACGTCCAGCGATTCGAAGGCGTCGACGTTGTCGGGCTGATTGACTCGCGAGGCGACGTTCTCGACGTCGAACGTCGTCTTCGCGAGCTGACAGACCAGCAGATTGACGTCGTCGTCCGGCGTGGTCGCGATGACCGTCTTCGCGTCGGAGACGCCGGCTTCCGCGAGGGCGTCGGCGTCGGTGCCGTCGCCCTCGAGCGCCCGGAGTCCGCGTTTCCGGGCCTTCTCGACTGCGTCAGGGTCCTCGTCGACGACGAGGACGTTCTCTCCGTCCTGTTCGAGCCGTTCTGCCAGCGAGAGGCCGACTCGACCTCCGCCGACGATGATTGTGCGCATTGGTGAAACCTCGAGGTAGTTCGCGATCTGTCGTGCGAGGCCGGCCTGGAGGACGACCGTCGCGAAGATGATCAGGAAGACGGTACCAGCGAGTAGCTGAGCCTCTTGTGGTCGGCCCAGTGACTGTAGTTCGACGGCGAACAGCGTCGCCACGCTTGCGGGGATGATCCCGCGCGGGCCGACGGCACTGAGGAACAGCCGTTCTCTGCGGGTGTATCGCGCGCCCGTCGTCGCCAGATAGATGACGGCCGGCCGGAGCACGAGCGTGACTGCGACGACGACCGCGAGACCGGCCAGGCCGAGCGTGAGGATGTCCTGGAAGTCGATCAGCGCCGCCAGCACGACGAAGACAAACGAGAGGACGACGACCGAGAGGTCGTCCAGGAAGTCGATGACTTCCTCGTGGTGTGGGAGATCGACGTTGCCGAGGACGAGGCCGGCCATCGCTGCGGCGGCGATGCCGGTCTCGTGGGCGACTAGCTCGGCACCGCCGTAGGCCGCGACGATTCCCGCGAGGACGATCAGTCTGGCGTGAAGCGGCCCGGTGCTCGGGGTGAGGTTCCCATGGCTGAGGGCGTACCACACGATCCCGGCGACGAGTGCCCCCACCGCCAGTCCGACGAACAGCCGAGCGACGAAGTCGACGACCAGCCGTGACAGACCGCCGTTACCGGCGACGAGCACTTCGAAGACGACGACGACCAGTATCGCAGCGGTCACGTCGTTGATTACGCCCTCGCCCTCGAGGAGGGCCGCGACGTGGTCGCGGACGGTGACGACCTGCAGGATGGGACCGATCACCGTCGGACCGGTCGCGATCAACAGCGCCCCGACGAGCAGGCCGACCTCGAGGCTCGTCTCGAGGAAGACGACGACAGCGGCGGCCGTCCCGAGCCAGGTGATCGCTGCGCCGACCGTGACGAGTCTGGTCAGTGCCCGCGGACTCTCCCGGAGTTTCCCGAGGTGGAGGTGGTAGCCGCCCTCGAAGAGGATGATCGCGACGCTGACGCCGACCATCGCCGAGAGGCCGCCGCCGAAGGTGTCTTTCGAGACCAGCCCGAGCACTTCGGGACCGATTGCGATGCCGGCGCCGATCAGAAACAGGACGCTGGGGATCCGGAACCGGTCCGCGAGGACGCGGGAGGCGACGCCGAGCGTCAGGATGAGGGCGACGACGGCGACGAGTATCACGACCGATCACCGACGTCGCGTCCGGATCGAGAGTCTGGTTCGTCGCCCGACACAGTTTCCCCCATTCCCACGATTAATCGTTCCCTCCCGCCGTCGCGGTCGGTCCGACGTCTTTCGTTCGGACGGCCTGTGCACCGTAGTAGAAGATGACGCCCGTGACGAACGCCGACGAGCCGACGAGCAAGATGAAACTCGCCGTATCGAGGATCGGTATCGCGAGCCAGGTAGCGAGTTCGCCGAGAGCGACGGCGAGGCTCGCCAGCAACAGCATGATACCGAAGTAGATGGTGACGTCGTCCTCGTCGACGTAGGCCGTCGCTGCCGAACCGATGCGAGCGCCGAGTGCGCTTCCAGCCAGCAGTCCGGTTACGATCCCGAGGTCGACGACGCCGTCTAATCCGTACGTGAAAGCACCGACTGCCCCGGACATGAGTGCGCCGAAGAGACTCGTCCCGACGGCGGCAGCGAGGGGGACTCCGATGAGGTAGTAGATCGCAGGCATACGGATGAATCCGCCACCGACGCCGAGGAACCCTGAGACGACACCGACGCCACCACCGACGCCCGAGATCGTCCACATCGACGCCTTGCTCCCGTCGGTCAGCGTGACCATCGGTGGGATGTTGTAGGATTTGATCTTCTTCGCGATCTCCGGGATGTCGTCGTCGGCAACGTCGTTTTCACCGTCGGTGTCGGCGGCCTTCTCGAGCGCGCTCCGAACGAACAACACGCCGATCGCCGCGAGCAACAGCACGTACGCAGTCCCGACGACGACTTCGGCCTGCCCGATCGCCTCGAGGCCGTAGACGAGCATCTTTCCGGCCTCGATGCCGACGGCGATACCGACGAACATCAACGCACCGAGTTTGTAGTCTACTTGCCCGACGTCGTGGTGTTTCATCGTCGCGATGACGGCCGTCCCGAAGACGAAGGCCATCGAACTGCCGATCGCGACCGGCGCGGGGTAGCCGAGGATCAACAGCGCGGGCGTCACGAGAAACGATCCACCCATTCCGAAGAAGCCGAAGAAGACCCCGACCATGAAGCCGAAGGCGACGAACAGCGCCAGGAGTCCGACACTCAGTCCGAGTGGCTCCATATTATGCGTTCTCGATCGTTTCGATGAGGGCTGGTGCGACCGCTCGTTCGACGACGCCGTAGCCGACGTAGAGACCGACCGCTTCGACGAGGACGACGGCGACGAGCAACGTGGCCTGTACCGGTGACGAAAGAGCGACGCCGATCATTCGCCGCTCACCCGAACCCCAACCGATTGTGTGCGAATCATGGTTTTCTACTCAATACTCACTAACCGAAGGGTGCGTATAATGCTTTTGGGACTGGTGCACAATATTACTGCAAGATATGTCACGGCTATCCAACGAGAATATTCTCATACGTTTTACGAATATAGACGCTGGAACGGCCACCTGTGTAACCACTGGCGCGCACCGAACCACTACCCCATCCAGGCTCGAGCGCGAGGAGTTTTTCGTCCCTCTCGAGAATCGATGAAATAGATCACGCGACCGTGTCTACACGCCCGGTCGACACTCTCTGTATTGAGGAAACCAAACAATATTATACCGTCGGCTACTACTACCTGTATGAAAGCGGTCTGTGCGACCGACCTCTCGGCTGCCAGTGAAGCGACGATCGAGAGCGAGACCTGCCTCGAGTGTCTCGGACGGATCGGTATCGACGAGATGCATCTGGTGACGGTCATTCCCTCGAACGTCCACGCTGGAATGCCAGGTATGGACTTCGAGGGGCGACGACGACGGGCACTCGAGCGGTATCGCAGCGTCATCGAAGACGCCGGCTTCGAGGTGGAAACCCACGTCGTTCGCGGAACCCCCCACCGGCGGATAACGGGTATCGCCGAGACGATCGGTGCGAGCCTCACCGTCGTCGGCTCCCGCGGGAAGAGCCCACTCGAGAACCGGGTCATCGGGTCGACCGCGCGCAACCTCGCGCGCACGACGGTGACGCCGTTGCTCGTGAATCGGATCGAACGCGAGAGTGACGACCCGGACGTCGTTCGACAGCACCTCTTCCAGCGGATGCTGCACGCGACGGACTTCTCCGAAAACGCCGAACACGCGTTCGACTCGTTCTCGTACCTGCGTCACGCGACCCAGGAAGCGACGCTCGTCCACGTCGAGACGCCGAAAGACCCTGGACCGACTGACGACGACGAACCCGAGCAACGACTGTCGGAGCTGGCCGCCCAACTCGAGGAGTGGGGGATCGAAACGCGGGTCGACGTCCGACAGGGTGATCCTGCCGACGAAATCCTCTCCGCCGAGACCGAGTTCGAGCCGACGACGACGCTGGTCGGTTCGCGCGGCCACAGTCGGCTACGCCGGCTCTTGCTCGGGAGCGTTTCGGAAGATATCGTGGCTCGAGCGACCGGGAACGTGATGCTCGTCCCGCCACGCCGGACGGCCTGAACCGATCTCGGTTCGTCGCTGTTATCCGATCGTTAGAACGCGGTCGGCCGTCGTCACGATCTCGAGTAGGTCGGACATCGTCGACATCGGGCAGTACTCGCTCTCCTCGCTGTTTCGAAGCTCCAGACACGTGCCACAGGCCTGCAGGTCACCGCCGGCGTCGACGAACGCCTCCATGCGGTCGCGGACGTCGAACTGTTCGTCGGTGATCTCCTCGGCTTCGACGCCTTCGCCGAGGAGAAACACCGAGACGTCGTGACCGTCCTCGAGTGCCGTAATACCGAGTCGGAGCGCGTTCCAGGCTCGTTCGGGATCGGCGGTCTCGAGAACGATTCCGATACTGTCGAGCGACGATTCGGGATTCTGTGAACCCATGGTTGTGTTAGGTGTCCCCAATATAATAAACTATTCTTCTCGGTGAGGGAGACACGAACCGCATCCAGCTGTCGACTGGAGAACGCCGAGCGATGGCCTGTTGGATCGATTGATCCGAACCTCGTACGTCAAACGACCGTTCTCGAGACTCGTCTCCAGTTCATCGATGTCGACAGCCGCGACCAACGCGGTAACCTCGACAGCGAGTCACTGACTGTCGCAGAATTCGATACGTAGATACACGAGTGAAACGAGTAATCGTCTCGAGCAGTATGGTTCTCGTCCTGCTGTCGGTCCTGAAACAGTGAGTCGATACGCAATACCGGTCGGTGGGACGAATCAGTCCCCGGAGACGTTGCCGTCTCGGACTGTCACTGCTGGGCGACGACTGCGAGCGTTTCCGGCCGGTCGTGAACGCGCTCGATTTCGAACCCAACGTCCTCGAACTGACTGGTCACCTTCGAGACGCCGAACCGTTCGTCCATCGATGGGCCGTCTTCGCCGGTTCCGTCCGCCGACCAGTCGATGGTGACGATCCGGCCACCGGGACGGACGACGCGGGCGAGTTCCGCCATCGCCTCGTCACTGGCGTACTCGTGGTGGGTCATGATCGAAAACGCGGCGTCGAGTTCGTCGTCGTCGAACGGCAGCGACTCGATACCGGCAGTGATCAGGTCGGTGTTCTCCGGAACCCCGTTCTCACGGTGGAGTTCGTGCATCTCCTCCTGAACGTCGACCGCGTACACCGTCCCGACAAACGGCGCAACGTCGGCTGTGTAGAACCCGGTTCCCGATCCCAGGTCGGCGACGACATCGTCGGCCGCTGCCCCGAGCATCTCGAGTAGTTCCTCGCGCGAACAGAAGCGGTATCGCGACGGGTCTTCCAGCGCGTCAGCCCGGTCGACCGGGAAGGTGTGAAATCCCATACCGAAGCTTGGCAAGTAGATTGTATGAATGTATCTATTCTACCGCCGTCGATCATCCCGAAATTGCCGTTTCGGTCGGATACCGCCACTCACTACGATAGAATATTGCATATTAATCACACAATTGTTATGGCGGTTGAGCGCGTACGAGCCGGTATGAGCGATATCGACGACGAGCGACAGCGCATTCGCGAACGGAAGAAACGGGAACTACAGGAACGGCTCGAGAACGGTGACGAACTCGACACGTCGGAGACCGACGACAGGTCCCGTGCTCCCGGCGAACCGATCAGTATCAGCGGCGAGGGACACCTCGAGGAGGTCGTTGTCGAACACGACGTCGTCCTCGTCGACTGTTACGCCGACTGGTGTGGTCCCTGCCAGATGCTCGAGCCGACGATCGAGGCGCTGGCTGCCGAAACGGACGCTGCAGTCGCGAAAGTCGACGTCGACGCTCACCAGCGACTGGCTCAGCAGCTCGGTGCACAGGGCGTGCCGACGCTGGTCCTCTACGCCGACGGTGAACCCGTCGAGCGCATGGTCGGGGTACAGAATCGGGGAACGCTCGAGGGGCTCATCGAACGCTATAGCTGAGCGAGTGTTACGTCGTCGAAACTGTTCTCCGCCGCGTTGTGATTGTTAGAGCGCAGTATGGTAGACGAACGAGCGAGAAACGGGCGTCAGTCGGCTCCTGCAGGGCTCGTTTCGGTCGTGGCGCGTTGACTTCGCCAGTAGCCCTGGACGTACGCACCGACGAACATGCCGGCCAGCGCCCAGAGGATCGTGACGTTACCGACGCCGAGACTGGCGTAGGCCGCGCCGGGACAGATCCCCGACAGGCCCCAGCCGACGCCGAAGATCGCGCCGCCGATCAGGACGTTGCGGTCGAACGATTTCAGTCGCCGCCCGTAGGTGTCGCCAGTCAGCGGTGCGCGATCGAATAGTCGGGGCACCAGCGCGAACGCGAGACCGGTGACGACCGCAGCCCCGCCCATGACGAACAGCAGTCCGAAGTCCTCGAACTGCAGGAAGTTCAGGACGACTTCGGGGCGGGCCATGTGGCTGAACCCGAGACCGAAGCCGAAGATCAGGCCGCCGACGAAGATCAGCGGCACGAACAGGGGATGACGGTTCTGGCTCATCCTATGGACTCACCCCCAGTGCCATCACGATCTGGGCAGTTCCGATCGCCACGATCAGGAACGTGATCACGCCGACGATCGACGTCTTCGAGCCCGAGCCGACGCCACAGACGCCGTGGCCCGAGGTACAGCCCTTCCCGATCCGGGTGCCGATCCCGACGAGAATCCCGCCGAGGAACAGCCGCCACGGTTGGACGTCCGTCAGCCAGAGTGAGAAACCGCCGACATCGTACAGCTGCCCGGTCGTTCCCGACTCGTAGAGGCCGCTCGAGACGAGCCCCGACTGGAACGTCAGCGCGTAGACGAACGCGCCGGCGACGATACCGAGGGTGAAGACGACGCGCCAGTCCCGGGAACCCACGTACCGCTGGAATCGCGACTGGTCCGAGACGTACGACAGGGACGACTCGAGGAACGTACTCGCTCCGGCGGGAATGCCGGTGCCGAGGTAGATGACGACGGCCCCGAGACCGACGAGCAGTCCACCGACGGCGTAGCGGCTGATGCCGGCGGGGAACAGGGTCTCGTACAGCGCGGGTGCGAGGAGTTCAGTTACCATTCGGCTGGTGAATGTGGTTAGTCACCTGCCAGCGACTCCTGGCTGGCGGCGCAGTTGTTCGGTCCGAGCTCGAGTTCGAACGCCTCGTCGTCGGTCGCCTCCTGCTGGCCGAGGTTCGTCGAGATGATGTCCTCGTAGTTGGCCGGGCGAGGTGGCATGTCCGAGAGAATCAGTTCGACGAAGTCGTCCTCGTCCATCGTCAGGGCGTCCATCTCCTCCTCGAGCTGGCCGACTGGTGCCGTGTAGGTGCCATCCTCGGCGGGTTCGGCTGCGTCGCTGAAGTGAGCGCCGCCGATGAGCGTGTCGTCGGGCATCGTCAGCACGCGCTCTTGCAGCGACTCGTAGAGCATGCTCGCGGCTTCGGGTGCGCCGTCGTCACCCTCCTCGAGGTCTGGGCGTGCCACGCTCTCGACGAACAGGCCGTCGCCGGTGGCAAGCAGCGAGTTGCCGATCAGATACGACGTCATGTCCGTCGTATGGCCAGGCGTGAAGACGGCCTCGATCGTGACGTCGCCGACGGCGAACTCGTCGCCGTCTTCGACCAGCGTCATCTCGTCGGCGTAGGTGGCACCACGGTCCGCGGACGCCTTCGGAATCGCTCCCTCGACGCCTTCGTCGGCGAGCGCGCGAACGCCCGAGATGTGGTCGGCGTGGATGTGCGTATCGATCGCGTACGTCAGGTCGATGTCGAGTTCTGCGGCGTCCTCGAGGTAACGATCGGTGAACGATCGGAGCGGGTCGATCACGGCCGCTTCGCCGTCGTTGTAGACGAAGTAGCCGAGACAGCCCGAGGAGGGACGCTGGTACTGGAGCAGCGTTCCGGGGCCGTCGTAGCGGTCGACCTCGACGGCCTCGTAGATGCGCGCCCAGCCGTTCATACCTTCCTCGAGGTGGTCGACGTCGTAGCCGCGTTCTTTCAGTGCACCCGCGGCGAACTCGCTTGCGCCACCCTTCGCACAAAGAACCGTTATTTCGCGGTCTTCGGGGATCTGCTCGAGGACGTCGTCGTCGATCTCGTCCTCGAGAAATTCGAAGTAGGGAACGTTGATCGACTCGACGTTTTCGCCATCGATGCGCCACTCGTCGTAGTCGGATTCCATGCGCGCGTCGAGGATCGTGACTTCGTCACCCGAATCGATCCGGGCTTTCAGTTCGTCTGGAGTCACTGACTCGACTTCGACGTCCGGTGTCGGAAAGTCCATGTCGTCCATGTGTACGGTTCTCCGTACTGGCCCCTCGCACTTAAGAGTTTGTGTAGTATCCACTATAGAACACAATACTGGTTGCAGTGTTTTCGACTGTATTCCCTCGAAACACACGCGTAAAGTCAAAATATACACGACAGAACGCCAGCTCCAATTCCTCCACAGAATGGCGGCTGTTCATCACAGGTGCAATAATCGATACGCTTTTATGGGTATAGTCGGTATTGTGTGGTAGCTCCAATACAGAGCACAAAATATGAGTTCGGAATACGACACCGCGGAGACGCTCGACGTGAAAGGACAGTCCTGCCCGATGCCCGTCGTCAAGACCAAGCAGGCGATCGACGACCTCGAGGCCGGTGCGGTCCTCGAAGTCGTCGCAACCGACTCGGGCAGCATGAGCGACATTCAGGGATGGGCGAAGGGTACCGACGGCGTCGAACTCCTCGAGCAGGTCGAGGGAGACGACGTCTACACGCACTACGTCGAGAAGACCGAGTAAGATGAGTACGGACAGCCCAACGTCATCGGCCGACGAAATCGACGCCGCGGAGCTACAGGAGCTGCGCGAGCGAGTCGAAGAACTCGAGTCGTCGGTCGCCAAGGCGGACGACGACGGCGGCAAGAAGATGACGATCATCGCCACCAAGGGGACGCTGGATATGGCGTATCCACCCCTGATCCTCGCGAGTACGGCGGCCGCGTTCGACTGGGACGTCGTCGTCTTCCACACGTTCTGGGGGCTGGACATCCTCCACGAGGAGAAATCCAGGAATCTCAAGCTGAGTGCCGTCGGCAACCCGAACATGCCGATGCCGAACGCGCTAGCGGCGCTTCCCGGCATGGACGCGATGGCCACGAAGATGATGGAGAAGAAGATCGACGACAACGATACGGCCACTATCGAGGAACTGATCGACGCCTCGGTCGACCAGGGCGTCGAACTCCAGGCCTGTCAGATGACGATCGAGTTGATGGAGTACGACGAGGACGACTTCTACGACGGCGTCGTCACCGGTGTCGGCGCGGCGACCGCACTCCAGCACATGGCCGAATCGGACGTTCAGCTCTTGATCTAATCCCTTTCGTCTCGCAGCGACCGAGTTTCAGCTGGCGCAAGTGACGCCAACATTGAACTATGATTAGTTAGAAATTCGAGTGGAATGAGCGACGACCAGCCCTCCAGCACAGGCGACGACCGACTCGAGGAGGCGACCGATTCGGAGGTCGCGGACGCGATCGCAGCGGTCGACGAACGAACCGAAGACGACGACTGACCTCGATCGGGCGACTCGCTGCCCACCAGTCCTCGTACAGCGCGGTGGTCTCAGAACAGTTCGACGCGAATCCCCTCGTTCTCGAGGTCCTCCGCGAACGCGTCGGCGTCGGTTTCGATGGGATCGAACGTGTCGTAGTGGATCGGCAACACCAGTTCCGGCCCGACGCTGCGCGCGAAGTCGGCGGCCTCGTGGCGGTCCATCGTGAAGTGGCCGCCGATCGGCGGGAGGAAGACGTCCGCGCTGATATCCTCGTGATGGCCCAGGAAGTCCGTATCCGATGGGACGAAGACGGCCGCCCCCTCGAGTTCCAGGACGAGCCCGATCACCTCGCCATCGGCGTGGAACGGTTCGCCGTCGTCGTCGACGTGGTCGCCGCTGGGGTCGTTGTACGCCGGGACCGACCGGACGTCGATTCCTGCGACTGTCATCTCGCCGTCGTAGGGCAGGTCGACGACCTCCTGATGGAGGTCTGTCGTGTCGACCTCCTCGTAAACGGCGACGGTCGCGTCGTCCGTGGCGACGGCTTCGATGGCGTCGGGATCGTAGTGGTCGAAGTCGTCGTGGGTGACGAACACGACGTCGCCGTCTCCCGGCTCTCCCTCGAGCACGTCGCTCCAGGGATCGACGTAGACGACTGTCCCGTCGTCGGTTTCGATGCGGACGCTCGCGTGGCCGGGTCGCTCGAACGTGAGCGAGTCGTAGTCGACGGACATCACTCGAGGCTGCACCACGTACCGTCTTAATACTGCCCGAATCGCCGATTTCGATGCTCGCTCACTCGCGCGGTCGGTCGCTACCGCGTGAACGAAGGTTTTTGTAACGAGGGTCTCTCCCCCCGATATGACCGAATCGAAGGTCGACGGCACGGACACGGTCGCCGTCGAAGATGTCCTCGAGCAACTGGACGAACTCGAGGAGTCCGTCTCGAGTACGTCGGAACGCGAGGACGTTCGACGGGTGCGACGGATGCTCGAGCGCGTCCCGGGCCGAGAGTCCGTCAGCAACGGCATCCAGCGATACACGACGCGAGACGTCGCGGAAGGATTCGTCGGAGCCGTGCTCCTCTCGCTGCCGTTGCTCGTCGAGGACGGCGTCTTCGAGATTGCAGAGTGGTTTCTCGAGACGACCGTCGCCGGAATTCCGGTGATGCTCGTCGCGAACGTGACGTTCATCCTCCTGTTGACGACCGGGTTACTCTACTGGACCGACTTCCGCGACGTCGGGGTGACGAAACCGCTGTTCGGGATCGTCCCCCGTCGGCTGGTTGGCGTGTTGATGGTCTCGCTTTTCACCGCCGTATTCCTGCTGGTGCTGTGGGGGCGACACGCAGAAGAGGATCCCACCACACTCGAGGCGCTCGGACGCGTGACCGTCATCTGGGCCGCAGCCGCAATCGGCGCGTCGCTCGGCGACATCCTCCCCGGAGAGAGCGAGGGGACCGACGTCACGCTCGAAACCGTCGAGAATCTCGTCGGTTCCGGCGACGAGGACGATTGACCGGCGCAACTGCGTCGACCGATCTCGGACGAGCGACTACTCGTCCGGTGACGACGAAATCGCGACGACAGCCTCACCGTCGACTACCGTCCGTCGCTCGTCTTCATCCTCAGTTCCTGGGGTCGACACCGTCGTCCGGAGCCGATACCGCTCGTCGCCAAGCGCCTCGAGAATCTCGCATTCGGCAGTTACCGTCTCGCCGACCTCGACGGGTGCGAGAAACTCGAGATCCTGTGAGAGGTAGATCGTTACGCCCGGGAAGCGAGCCAGTGCAGCGCTGATCGTACCGGCGACGAGCGTCCCGTGTGCGATCCGTCCACCGAACCGGCTCTCGCCGGCGAACGCTTCGTCGAGATGAAGCCGGTTTGTGTCCCCCGAGGCGGTTGCGAACGCGGAGACGTCGGTCTCCGCGATCGGTTTGGTGAACCGAACGTAGTCGCCGACCTCGAGTTCGTCGGACTCGTCGACGGACCGCTCCATCAGCCACGTCTCGTCGCCGAACGCGAGTTCGGTGACGGGCGGTTCGGCCGCCGTCTCTGACTTTCGTTGTGGCTCCGTCGCGCTCGAGGGGGGTGACATACCCATCGTCGCGAGGAACGCGTTGTTGGCCTCGACGTAGCTGTTGAGGACGTGTTTCGAAATACTCGACCATCGCTCGTTGATCGGCGCGACGCTTGCCGTGTCGTACTTGGGATCCGGACTGTGGCTACTCATAGGTTCTCGAGTTCGAAGGTGGGAATTCACACGGCATTGCAGCGACGCAAAGTAGTTGGTTCTTCGATGACTTGATGCCGTTGCCAAAGATTGTTGTACCGACGTCGATGACCGTCACGCCCCCTGAGAGACCGATCCCCTTACACGGCGCTTAGACTCCGAACGAATTTCCCGCTGACGTCGTTGAACGCCTGCGGCCGGTCCTGATTGACCAGGTGCCCCGACTCCGACAGCACGAGGTGTTGCCCGTCGTCGACCGCCGACGCGATCCGTCTCCCCTGTCGCTCGACCAGCGGCGCCTCCTGTGCGCCGTGTACGACGAGCGTCGGCGTCGTGACGTCGGATAGCTCCGGCGGATCGTACTGCAAGAGTGCGTCGAAGACCTTCCGAAACTCCGCCCGGGGAACCTCGCCGACGGCCTCCATCGCCGCTGCCCGAACCGACGAATCGACAGACAGCCACCGCTGGCCGGTCGTCGCCCGAATCGAGTACAGCAGCGACCGGAACGTCGACTGCGGCCCTGTCATCGACAGCGTCGTCGACAGCGCCGGCATCGGCGAGACGAACGGCTCGAGTCCTGGCGGAAGATTGACTGGAGGCATCGACTGCACCGCGCCGGCGAGGATCGCTCCCGCCGCTCGGTCGGGGTGGCGGTGCAGATACTCCTGGACGACCATCGACCCGAGCGAGAGCCCACAGAGAACCGGTGCGTCGTCGATTGCGAGGTGCGAGAGGAGTGCCTCGAGGTCGTCGGTAAAGAGTTCTATCGAGTACTCGTCGGCGTCGGTTGCCCCCGTATTCCCGTGCCCGCGTACGTCGAGCGTGACGACCCGATAGTCGCCGGCGAAGTGCTCGACCTGTGGCTGCCAGGCCCGGCCGTTCAGCCAGCCGCCGTGGACGAAGATCAGCGGCGTCTCGCCGTCGCCGTGGACCTCGTACCAGAGCGTGCCGTCCTCGAGGGGGAGTCGTGTCATCGTCCCTCTCTCCGGGGCGACGACGTTTAGCTCTCGGGGTGTCCTTCGTGACGTGGAACGGAAAGAAGCAAGAGTAGTAGAAATTAGCGACCGCGGCCCGCGTCGTCTTCACTTGCCCAGCGCTCCCAGAACGACTCGAACTCGCTTTCGTCTTCGGTGAGTCGATCCCACTGTGCGAGGCCGCGTTCTTCCCGCGTGCCGGGGATGGTGTTGTCGAGGAACAGCGCGGCGAGACCGCCGACGGCCATCCCGGTCGAGCCGATGATGAAGACGGTGTCGACGATCGCGATCGCAGCGGCCTCGATCCAGCCCACGAGGACAGTGCCGGCGATCAGTTCGGCACCGACCAGCGGGGCGATGCTCGCTTCGATGCCGATGGCGTCCCGGAACGCGAGCGTGTTCTCGAAGTTGGCCATGTACTCGGGGATCGCCAGCCCGACGAACAGGGCAAAGCCGATGATGAAGACGTTTCTCGAGGAGTCGAGGTCGACGTGCCTGAGGTTGGAAACACCGACGGCGACGATCTGGGCGAACATGGCGATAAAGAGGCCGCCGACGATCGGGTCGGGGATCGTCGCGATCAACTGGCCGAAGTAGCCGATGACGCCGAAGATCAGCATAACGACCGCACCGATCTGGACGACGTATCGCGAGGCGACGCCGGTGAGACCGATCGCGCCGATGTTCTCGGAGTACGACGTCGATCCGCCGGTGCCCATGATCCCGGAGAAGACGTTCATCAGACCTTCCATCCCGATCCCGTGGTTGATGCGTTTCTCGCTCGGTGCCGCCGAGCCCGTCAGATTCGCGACGGCGTAGTAGTCGCCGATGCTCTCGACGATCGATGCGAGCACGCCGGCGAACATCCCGATGACGAACGCGGTCGTGATCTCGGGAGTACCCCACTGGAACGGGTAGATCGGCAGGAGGAGTGACGCGTCGGTGACCTCGCCGAGCGGGACGTAGCCGGGGTGATCTCCGGAGAGGACGCCGTCGATCGTAATCGGGCCGAGTTCGATCGGGCCGATCGAGACAGGGCCGAACGTCCCACGAACGGACAGCATCGCAGCGACGATCCAAGCAAGCGCCATCGCCAGAATGACCGGATACAGCCGGAACGCCTTGTGCTTGATGTCGAGATACTGCGAGAACAGGACGATCAGCACGAGCGTCAGTCCGAGCAGCCACCAGCTCTGGTCAGGCGTGGTGATCTGGGGCGCGTCGAACAGCGCCAGCCCGATCAGTGCGATCGTCGGCGCGATGACGACCGGCGACAGGAACCGCTGGAGTTTGCCGACCAGACCGAGGTACCCCATCAGTACCTGAACCGTGGCGGCGACGATGATTGCCCCCTGTAACTGCAGGAGTGCAGCCTGCCAGTCCGGTTGACCGGAGACGCCCCCGGCGGTCACGACGGCGACGATGGCGAGCGCCGGCGCGAGCATCGAGAACGGCGCCCCCTGGACGATCGGGTACCGGTTCCCGAACGTCGTCTGGGCTAGCGTCGCGATCCCCGAGACGACGAAGAACGTCCCGACGAAATGTGCCGTGATGTCGCCGGGCATCCCCATCGCCTCGGCCAGGATCAGCGGCACCGCGATGTTCGCACCGACCATCGTCAGGTAGTGCTGGATGCCAAGCACCGTCGATTCACCCAGCGGCGGTCGGTCGTCGACCCCGTACTCGATCCCCTCGTCGGCGCTCCGCTCGGCGCCGTCCGTTCGCTCCCCGCTCATACTCGAGTCATTCTCCTGTCGGAGAACGAGCCAGGTGGTTCAAATGAATATTGATACGCAGTTGTCGGAGTCGACGCTACGCGGCTGGCTGCGGGCGCGCTCTCGGTATCCCGAAAAACCCTGCTACTGATCTTCCGTGTACTCCTGCAGGACCGAACCGACAGTGTTCGATACCTGCTCGAGGGCGACGTCGTGGGTCTTCCTGAGGTCTCCCTCTCGAGCGGCCTCGAGATGCTGGAGTGCCTCACGAAGGTGGTGTTCTGTTTCGTCGGTCATCGCGTGGGAACCGCAGTAGGCGATTCGACCGGTTAAGTTCGTCGGTGGTCCGAACGCCGACCGATGGCGGGTTCGTAACGCCCACCGACGGTTTCAAGTCTACTTGTACGAACTCAAATACAAATGCAAGGGTTCGTTCTCGGCGGCGTCAGTTCCGGCGTCGGCAAGACCGTCGCGACGCTCACGATTCTCCAGGCACTCGAGGACGCCGGCTACGACGTCCAGCCTGCGAAGGCGGGGCCGGATTTCATCGATCCGAGCCACCACGAGGCAGTCGCCGGTCGCCCGTCGCGGACGCTCGACCTGTGGCTCGAGGGGGAAACGGGTGTCCGGCGAAACTACGCCCGCGGGGAGGGCGACATTTGTGTTGTCGAGGGCGTGATGGGACTGTACGACGGCGACGGCTCGAGTACGGCGATGGTCGCGGAGGCACTCGGTCTCCCAGTCGTGCTCGTCGTCGACGCCAGCGCGGGAATGGAGAGCATCGGCGCGACCGCGCTCGGATTCGCCGAGTACGCCGACGCGATCGGTCGCGATATCGACGTCGCGGGAATCGTCGCCCAGCGCGCCCACGGCGGCCGCCACGAGGAGGGCATCCGGGAGGCGCTGCCAGATAATCTCGAGTACTTCGGTCGGATTCCTCCCAATCCCGACCTCGAAATTCCGGATCGGCACCTCGGCCTCGAGATGGGCGGCGAAGCGGCGTTGCCACGGGAGGCGCTGCGGGAAGCCGCCGAGACGCTCGAGGCCGAACGACTGGTCGACGCCGCGTCTACACCTCCGGAACCCGCGGCCATGGAACCATCAGAACCCGTCGACGCCACTGTCGCCGTCGCCAGTGACGCGGCCTTCTGCTTTCGGTATCCGGCGACGATCGAACGGTTCCGCGAGCGGGGCGAGGTCGTGACGTTCTCACCGGTCGCGGGCGACGCCGTCCCCGACTGCGACGGCGTCTACCTCCCGGGCGGCTACCCCGAACTCCACGCGGACGCCCTCGAGTCGTCGGATACGCTCGCGGAACTCGGCGACCGAGCAAGCGACGGTCTCCCGGTATTCGGCGAATGTGGCGGCCTGATGGCGATGAGTCGGTCGCTGACGACCACGGCGGGCAACCGCCACGAGATGGCAGCCATTTTGCCCGCGGACGTGACGATGCACGACCGCTACCAGGCGCTCGATCACGTCGAACTCGAGGCCACAGGGTCGACGCTCACTGCGACCGTCGGTGAGACGATTCGGGGCCACGAGTTCCACTACTCGAGCGCCGACGTCGACGGCGACGCTCACTTTGCCTTCGAGACGGTTCGGGGCGACGGCATCGACGGTGACCACGACGGACTGCTCGAGTACGAATCGTTGGGGACCTACGCCCACGTCCATCCCGAAAGCGGCGCGTTCGATCGGTTCCTCGAGGCGCTCGACGACTGACTCTCGTCGTATATCAGCCACTACGTATTTACAACGACCAGTTGACAGGAGTAGGTATGGCCGACTACGTGCCGACGAGTGTCGTTTTGCCCACCACGGGATGGAACGGCGCCTGTGCGGAGGTCGTCGCCCAGCTCCGGGAGGAAGACGAACTCCTCGTGGTCTGTGACGACGAAAACGAAGCGGTTGCAGACCGCGTCGCCGACGTCTCCAACGCCAGGCTCGTCGTCGCCGGCGACCCCGAGGGTTGTTCCGGGAAGGCCAACGCCGTCGCCGCCGGGATGGAGGCCGCGGAACACGACCGGATCGCCTGGAGCGACGACGACTACCACCACCCACCGGACTGGCTCGAGGGGCTTCGACAGGACTACGAGGAACACGGGCCGGTCTCTGAGACGCCAGTCTTCGTCGGACAGGACCCTCTCGGTGCCTTTCTCGAGCCCACGCAGGCACTCAGCGGGACGCTCATGGTCTACGTCGCGGATATTCCCTGGGGTGGCGCAGTCATGTTCGAGCGCGACGACCTCGGAGACGAGGACGCGTTTCTCGAGGAACTCCGTCGAACGGTCAGCGACGACGGCCTCCTCTCGGAGTACGTCGACGTCACGACGCTCGGACGAACCCGTCGCGTCGAAATCGGGGGATCGGCCCGCGAGTCGCTCGAAAACCAGGTCCGGTTTACGCAGATCGTTCGCAACCACGACGTCAGGGGAATCGCGCTCATGACGGGGATTGCGACGGTGTTGACTGCCGTCGCCGTGCTGTTTCCGTTACCCATGCTGGCGCTGACGACGCTTTCGATGGCCGCTATCTACGCTGCGTTCGGGATTCGGCGGTGGACGTTCCTGACCGCGTACCCCGTTTTGCTTGCCTCCGTTCCACTTACCCTGTACGGACTGGCTCGCCACACGTTCGTCTGGGGTGGCCGCCGATACCGGTGGGAGGACAAGTTCGACGTGACGGTCGTCTCCGAGTAACGGCCCGCCGGTCGGGAGAGGTAGTCGCACACGCAAGGGAAATCACCACAACGCTGTCTCACATCCATTTTTCCGGATAATGACAGCGGGACTAGGAGATGACGGGATCGATGAGTGTTCAGGTCCCGTCGAAGTCGACTCTACCTCGAGTCGTCGCGTCGAGAGTGACCGGTCGGGTACTCGAGTACTGACAGACGGCGGGCAGGCCGAGACCGAACCGGCGGACGAAAGCGAGGACGAGGAGGAACAGGCGACCGAGGACGAAGCACAGGACGATCAGGAAGACGAAACGGAAGACGAGAGCGAGGCGGACGAAGGGAACGAGGAAGGTGGCGACGAGAGTGAAGGCGAAGAGGAAGCAGAGAGCGAGCAAGAGGAGGAAGAGCAAGTCGAAAGCGAGCAGGAAGACGAAGCCGAGACCGAAGAGGAAACTGAAACCGAGGACGAGAAAGAGGAGGGCGAACCCGAAGAAGAAGGCGAAGAAGACGAGTACCACGTCGAAGACGCCGACGACGTCTACGAAGGCGACGATGCCTCCGGCGTCCTTCACCTCGATCTCGACGGCCTGTTCCTGGATCTGCTCGGCCTCGAGGTCAACCTCAACGAGGTAACGCTGGACGTGTCGGCGCGACCCGGCCAGAACAACCTGCTCGGGAACCTGCTGTCGGCGGTGACCGGGCTACTGGACGGTCCCAGCGCGCTCCTCGACAAGGTGACGTCACTCCTGAGCAAGCCGAAGGAGTGGGCGAGCGGACTGGCGAGTCGGCTGAAAGACGGCGTGATGAGTATTCTGGGGAAGCCGAAACAGGCTCTCGGTAGCCTCGTCGGTCGCGGCGAGGAGATGGCAGCGGACGCCGGCGAACTCGAGGAGGAAGCCGAGGAGAAAGCGCCCGACGTCGAGGGTGGTCGGCTCTCCGCGGCTGGAAGCTGGATTCGAGGCAAGCTTTCGGCGGCAGGAGGCTGGCTGAAGGAGAAGCTGTCGGGGCTCGTTCCGAGTCTGCCGAGCCTCCCGATCGAGGAGATCGTTGCGACGATCGTTCGCGAGACCCTCCAGGCGTTGATCGACCAGCTCGAGCCCGAGCGTGAGCAAGCAGAAGAGGACACGGAACCAGCGGAAGCGGAGGCCTAACTATGAGTGAAACATCAGCATCAGAGTCAGAAGCGGACGGAGAGGCGGAACAGGAGATGGAATCGGAGTCGGAGTCGTTCGTCCAGCGAATCGACTTCCAGAAAGTCACCGAGAACATCAACGTCAACGAACTCGTCGAGGGGACGCGATGGGAAGACGAGATCAGCGAGGATCAGCCCCTCGGGGAGGCTCTCGGTGGGCTGATCGGCGCGATTCTCGGACGGCAACTCGGCGAGCGAATCGGGCGTGCGCTCGGCGATATGGCGCTCGAGGAACTGATCGGGACGGACGAGGAGGAAGAAGAGGCCGAGGAGGAAGCCGAAGACGCCGACGAAGAGGAGGAAGACGAAGCTGAAGAGGAAGTCGAGGAGAGCGACGACGAATCCGAAGACGAGGCGGAAGAAGAGGAGGCCAAGGGTGACGAAGAAGAGGAGATGGAATCCGAAGAGACCGCCGAGGACGAGAGCGAGGAGTCACAGGAAGAAGCGGCTGAAACGGCGGAAAGCACGGAGGACGACGAGGGCAATACAAATGAGTGAGGAGACGAGTCTGAAACAGGCCGTCACCGACGAGGTCAGCGACCAGGTCGGCGTCTCCGAACTGCTCGGCGAGGGGAGTATCGAAGACGAGATCGACGGCGGCGAGATCGGTGCGTCCGTCGGCCGGCAGTTCGGCGAGCGGATCGGCCGCGAACTCGGCGCGTCGATCGGTCGAGAGATCCACGAAGCCCTCTCACAGGAACTCGAGAGGGAGGGCGAAGACGACGAGACCGATACCGAACTTCGCGAGAGCCTCGGGACGGCGATCCGGTCCGGCGTCAGCGAGGCGTTCGAGGACAGCACGGTTCGTGACTCCCTCGCGTCGATAGCTGGGAGTGTTACGGACGGGGAGGGGCTCGAGGACGTTCTCGAGCGTGAAGACGACGGGGAAAGCGAAGAGCCGGAAGTCGAGGAAGCGGACGAAGATGCTGAGGAGGAGGAAGAGCGCGGCGAAGATGCTGAGGAGGAGGCTGAAGAGACCGAGGAGGAAGCCGTCGAAGAGAGTGGGGAGGAAGAGGCCGACGAAACGGAGGCGGAGGGAGACGAGGAATCCGGCCCATCGCCCGAAGACCTCGAGGATCTCAGGCGGGACACGCTCGAGGACTTCCTCGGGGTCATGTCCTACCAGGACCTCCAGTCCGTCGCGAAAGACGTCGACGTGAAGGCGAATCTCAGCAGAGAGGAGATGACAGCAGAGATCATCGAGACGGTGACGGACGGCGAGGCGGAGGAGGGAGAGAGCGACGAATCGAACAAAGAGCAGACGGCTGACGCCGAATAACGCGCCGGCCGCGTAAGCCGGTCGACTCGAATCACGACTCGACAACGAGGATCGACAATGACTGAAACTGACGAGGTACGCGATCAGGTGACCGAGATACTGAACGAGGCCGATACGGTAGGAGAATCCGTTACCGGGTCGAGCGACGGGTCAGGGGGCGAAGAGTTCGTGGAGGCCGCCGAGCGAGCCAGCGACCTCCTCGAGTCGACGGAACCGGGGACGCTCCTCGAGGCGGTCGGACTCGAGACGCTCCCGGACGGCACCGAACCCGACTCGATCCCCCAGGCGATCGTCGAGGGTGACGCGGACGCAGTCGAGGATCTCGAGCGACTGTTGCGTCTGGGCAACCTCGCAAACCGGGTGGACGAAGGGATGGCCGACGCCGCGATCGGTGGGTTGCGAACGGCCGTCGAAGCCGAGGCCGATAGCGAGTCGAGCGGGGAAGACGAGGTAGGCGACGAACGGTCGGACGAGGGAGCACCGGCAGAGAGCGACGGAGACCGAACGGAAGACGACGAGACCGGAGACGACGGCGGAGAAACGGAGATGGACCTCGGCGAACGGCTTCGCTCGTCGCTTCGCGAGACGGTCACGGAGTTCGGCGACGAAGTCGAGCAGGTACAGCAGCAACTCGAGGGAGTGACCGCCGATGACGACGGGGAAGAGGGAGGGACGGCCGAGAGTGAAGCGGATGAGATCGAAGACGAGACCGAGGGGGAAGCTGCCGAGGACGACTTACTTGAGCCGGATCTCGGTTCGGGCGACGATCGCTCGTCGGGCGGAGCCAGGCGCCACTCGACGATGGCGCCGTCGCCGTCGGAGCGGCCGGACATGAAAGCGGTGTCGCGGTTCTCGACGATGCCGGACAAGGAGTGACGACGGGAACACGCCTTTCTCGCTCGCGGCCGAAGACCATCCATGTACGACTCGATTCTCGTCGCGACCGACGGCAGCGAGTCGGGAACGGCCGCAGCCGATCATGCGATCGAACTCGCGGCACAGTTCGACGCCACGCTGTACGGGCTGACAGTTCTCGAGAGCCGGACCGACTACGACAACGCGATCGTCGATCCCGAGGAAGTCGCCCGTCGGCGAACCGAACGCGCGGAGTCGTTGCTCGCGGACCTCGAGTCGGCCGCGGCCGACGTCGGCGTCGCCGTCGAGACGGCGATGAAGTCGGGTGTCTCTCACGAGGAGATTCTCGCCGCCGCGGGCGAGTACGACGTAGATGCGATCGTCGTCGGCGGTCAGGGCCGGTCGTCGTTCAGGCGTTCGCTGCTGGGGAGTACGGTCGACGCCGTCGTCAGGTTCACCGACCGGCCGGTCGTCGTCGTGACCGGTGACGAAGACGAGACGACGTCTCCACCCCACTGAGGAGCTATCGCCGGAGGCCGAAGGTTTACTTTTGCCGTCGTCTCAATGAGGGATATGTCGTTGCTCGTTCCGTTCGACGGCTCACCGCTCGCGACGAAGGCTCTCGAGAAGGCCTCGACGTTCGGCGACCTCCTCGACGAAGAGGTCGTTGTTCTAACTGTCATTCCCGACGACTCGGAGTACGCCCGGGATCGAGGCTGGATTACGCGGGGTGAGCCGTTCGATCCGGAGGCGATCGCTTCGGGGATGGAGACGCGTGCCCGCGAGGTCGCACCGGAGGCGACGTTCCGCGTCGAAGAGGTCCAGTCCGACGAGCCGACCGCGACCGCGACGATGAACGTCGTCCGCGAGATTCGCCGCGTGGCCGCGAAGGTCGGAGCGAGCGTGGTGTTCATCGGCTCGGAGAACGCTGGCTCGGTGATCTCGCCACAGTCGAGCGTCGGTAGTCCAGTCGCGAACGACCAGCGCTACGACGTCTACGTCGTTCGCCAGCCCGATACCGGCGACAGCGACCCCGTCTCGGACGTCGATTCGACGATCGAGTGACTCGTTCCGGTTTTCGACTCGCGTTTCGATACCCGACAGTCGAGGAGTGACGAACCGCCGCCCACCGTCGCTTTCGGAGGAACGTTTATTCGGCTGACTGACCTCGGTTCGAACGATATATGGCCAACCGGAATGGGTGGGGGCGTGGCCGGTCCGTTCCCACCGGATCGCCCCAGGTCCCTCCCGACTCGTTCGTCGAGCAGGCAAACGTCGCAGACGAGGACGTCTACGCGACGTTCGACGAGGAGTGGCCGGCATGCTGGGAACGCGCTGCCGACCTGCTCTCCTGGGATCGACCGTACGACGCCGTCCTCGAGGACGACGATCCGCCCTTCTATCGCTGGTTTACGGGTGGGCGGCTGAACGCCGCGTACAACTGCGTCGATCGCCACCTCGAGGCGGGACGGAAGACCCACGCGGCGATCCGCTGGGAGGGGAAACACGGTGAGCGAGAGACCTACACCTATCGGGATCTCTACGTCGCGGTCAACGAGTTCGCGGCCGCGCTGCGGGATCTCGGCGTCGAGGAGGACGACGTCGTCACGATCTACCTGCCGATGATCCCCGAGTTGCCGATCGCGATGCTCGCGTGTGCCCGCATCGGCGCACCCCACAGCGTCGTCTTCGCCGGGCTTTCGTCGGACGCGCTCGCGACCCGGATGGACGCCGCCGACAGCGAGTACCTCGTCACCTGTGACGGCTACTACCGTCGCGGCGACGCGTTCAACCAGAAGGGGAAGGTGGACAATGCACGGCTCGCACTCGAGCACGAGGTCGAAACGGTGGTCGTCGATCGTCTCGGCGACGAACTCCCGCACGTACTCGGGGAACGGGAGTGGGATTACCACGACCTCCGCGAGGAGTTCGCAGGCGCGACGGTCGATCCGGTTTCGCGCGACGCGGAGGACATGCTGTTTCTGATGTACACGTCGGGGACGACGGGCGAACCCAAGGGCGTCGTCCACACGACCGGCGGTTATCTGGCACACGTCGCCTGGACGAGCCACGCCGTCCTGGACGTCGAACCCGAGGACACCTACTGGTGTTCGGCGGACATCGGCTGGATCACGGGCCACTCCTACATCGTCTACGGCCCGCTGGCGCTCGGGACGACGACCGTGATGTACGAGGGGACGCCGGACTACCCCGACCGGGATCGACTCTGGGAGATCGTCGACCGCAACGCAGTCGACGTCTTCTACACTGCGCCGACGGCAGTCCGGGCGTTCATGAAGTGGGGTGAGGAGTACCCAGAGCGCCACGACCTCTCGTCGCTTCGCTTGCTCGGCACGGTCGGTGAGCCGATCAGTCCCCGTCCCTGGAACTGGTACCGAGAGCACGTCGGCGACGGGGAGTGTCCGGTCGTCGACACCTGGTGGCAGACCGAGACGGGTGCGATACTGATCTCGACGCTGCCCGGCGTCGACGAGATGAAACCCGGTGCTGCGGGGCCGGGACTGCCGGGTATCGACGTTCAGGTGATCGACGAACGAGGCGAAGCGGTCGACCCTGGACAGATCGGCTACCTGACCGTCGGTCGGCCCTGGCCGGGGATGGCACGAACACTGTACGGCGGCGACGACCAGTACCGTGAGGAGTACTGGAAGCGATTCTCCGACCCCGACGCCGGGGAGTGGCGCTACTTCAGCGGCGACGCAGCGGCCATCGACGAGGATGGCTACGTCACCGTGCTGGGCCGGGTCGACGACGTGATCAACGTCTCCGGTCGCCGACTGAGTACGATGGAGATCGAGAGCGCGATCACCGACGTGGAAGGCGTCGCCGAGGCTGCCGTCGTCGGCCGCTCGAGTGGGACGACCGCGACGGAGATCTACGCCTACGTGAGCACCGAAGGTGGGTTCGGTCCCGGTGACGACGCCGTTCGCGAGACGATCGTGGACAACGTCGAGACGGCGATCGGCCCGATCGCGACGCCGGATACGGTAGTCTTCACGCCGGAACTGCCCAAAACTCGGTCGGGCAAGATTATGCGGCGACTGCTCGAGGACATCGCGAACGGCGACGACCTGGGCGATACGAGTGCGCTTCGGAACCCGGAGATCGTGGGGGAGATCCAGGCGGCGATCGGCGAGGACTGACTGGTTTCGCAGATTCTATAGTTTCGAAACGGATACTGGTCGTCAATGGTCGGCGAATTTTCTACTATTCGAATTCTCGCACCACCAGTCGATACAGTTATGTTCGTCTCTCCAGAAAGCGCGAAGTATGAGTCTGGAGAGGGAGGAGTGGGACGTCCTCTCCCGCCGGCAGTACGAGTCGCTGCTCGATGCCGCCGAAACCTACCGCGAGGCACTCGTCGTCCGGCTCTGTGGGGAGGTCGGGCTCCGGCCGGCTGAACTCGTCCGGTTGCGGATCGACGACGTCGATCAGGCCCGGATCGATCCGCCGCGATACCTCGTTCGCGTGCCGGCGACCGACGACCGGGAGGAGAGACGAACAGCCTACCTGCCGACCCACGTCGAGCGGGAGTTGCGGCGATACGCCCGGAGTAACGGGCTTTCGACCGAGGACCGGATCTTTTCGGTGACGCCGCGACGCCTCCAGATGCTCGTCTCGGACGTCGCCGACCGTGCGAGCGACCGCGTCGATGACCCCGCGCTCGCGGACGTCTCGACTGGCGACCTCAGACACTTCTTCGCGGCCCGGGCGCTCGTCGACCACGGCGTCAACCCACGGGTCGTCAAAGCGGTCGGCGGCTGGCGGAGTTTCGAAGCCCTCGAGCGGTATCTCCCCGAACCGACCGAGAGCGAGATCGTCGACGGCTTCGAGACCGTCGAGCGGCCGTCGGATCCGCGAGGCAGGGAGTCACGCTCGGGTTCCGACGCCGTCGGCGACGACAGCGTCGTTCGGTTACTGCTGGCCGCCAGCGACCAGTACGCCCTCGTCCGCCTCGACGAGGACGGCTACGTCGATCGCTGGAACCGCAGCGGTGCCGCCATGTTCGGCTATCGTGCCGGCGAGATCGTCGGCACGCACGTCTCGGCGTTTTACACCGACGACGCCGTCGAGGACGGCCGACCGGAACGGGTGCTCTCGAGCGCGCTCGAGGAGTCCGGCTACGAGACCGAAGGGTGGCGAGTTCAGTCGGACGGCTCGCAGTTTCGTGCGACGGAGGTGATCTCACCGCTCCGGGACGACCGGGGTCGCCACTGCGGGTTCGCCCTGTTCGTCCGCGATGTCTCCGCGTACTACGAAGAACTCGAGGAGCTACAGGACCGCCGGGCGGAACTCGGTCGCCGATACGCCCTGGCCAAACGGCATCGGGAGTTGACCCGCTCGCTGCTCGAGTCGAACGACCACGAGGAGGTCGAGATCGAGACCTGCGTTACCCTGGCCGACGGTGACGTCTACGAGTTCGCCTGGATCGATCGGACGACGATGGTCGATCGACGCGAGGAGTGGCGAGCGGCAAGCGGCGTCGACCCGGATGCGATCGACGAGGTCGTCCCCGACGGCTGGGATCCGGAGCCAGACGACGGGATCGACGTCGTCGACGTCACCGCAGAGGTCGACGACGAGCCGTTCGAGGGTGCTATCGCACGCGTCCCGCTCGCGTACGGAGAGACGACGTACGGAACCCTCGCCGTCGCGACCGACCGCTCGGTGGCGTTCGACAGGGACGAACGGGACTGGCTCACGACTATCGGTCGTCAAGTCGGGTACGCGATCACGGCCGTCCGCCGACGGAACCTCCTGCTGTCGGATCACGTCGTCGAATTCGAACTCGAGTGTACGGACGATCGGTCGTTTTTCGTCGACGTCTCGGACCGACTCGAGTGTCGGTTCGAACTCGACTCGGTCGTCCCCGTCTCGGAGTCGACGCAACTGTACTACTTCCGACTCGAGGGGGCGTCGCCGGCCGACGTCTTCGACCTCGCTGCGGTCGAGGAGGAGGTCACCGATTACCGGTTGATCGAGACCTACGAGGACGGCTGGCGTGTCGAGTTCGTCGTCGAGGGCTCCTCGACGATGCTGACGCTGTCGGAGTACGGCGTCACCGTCCGCACGGCGACCATCGAGGACGGGGTCGGGACGATCACGGCCGAGTGTGCGGCCGACGCCGACCTCCGGACGATCGTCAACGGTTTCCGGGCCACGTTCCCAGACTCGGAACTGGTCGGGAAACGCGAGAGCGACCGCACTGTCCGGACTGCCCGCGAGTTCAGGGAGGGACTCGAGGATCGGCTGACCGACCGCCAGATATCCTCGCTGCGGGCGGCGTACTTCGGCGGCTACTACGACTGGCCTCGCGAGAGTACGGCCGAAGAGGTAGCCGACGCGATGGGTATCTCCTCGCCGACGCTGCACAACCACCTCCGGAAAGGGCAACACGAACTGCTCCGGACGTTTTTCGACGAGCGAGCCGACGATAACTGAGGGTCCCAGTGTCCGTCACCCGTTTGCGTCGTCCGACTCCGGCAGTGGCGATGGGCGAAACCACGACGTGAGCCCGGCTTTCTCGGTCCATTCCGCACGGAGCCGCATCCGCTCGAGTGCGAGTTTCACCGCGAGAAACGACGCGGCGAGAACGACGACGGCGCCCTGCTGTGCAACCGTCTCGGAAACGATGCTCGTCACCACGAACTCCCCCACTGCGAGAACCAGTACGAGATAGAAGAGGAACGCGAACAGACAGGTGACGTACAGCAGAACGAATCGGATCGTGCTTTCGAGCACCATGTATGCGGATTGGTCTCTGTACTTTCCGGTCCGGAAATACGCTCGATGGATCGTTATAGCGTGCGCTCCGATGATGACGGCTCCCGTTACAACCCCTTCCAGTGTAGCAAAGACTCCGAACGCACCGAGAAATGCGAACGCGTCGCCAGCAACTCTGCGGCCGAGTTCGATATCACCGAAGAACGCCTGTGCGCCGACCGCGAACAGAACGAACAACAGGAACAGTGCTGTCGGAATAATCACGGCCAGATTTCGGGTGTATACCGGCGGGAGCGAGCGAGAGAGGTTGCGTGGCTCGTCACTCCAGTAGTCCAGTCCAACCGTCCCAGGAAGGAGAGATTTCTCCTCGAGTTCGGTGTGACTCCACCGCTGTGCAAACAGCGCGCAGACGCTGTACACGAGAACTAACGACACGACGTCCAGCCAGTACAGCAAGCCCACGAGTATCGGCTCCCAGTCGAACAGTACGAACCCGACCAGCGGAAAGAGGTTGACACCGACGATTATCGTCAGCGCAATCCGATATTCTGGATCGACTGATGATCCGGCCATAACCTTTCGAACGTTTGTCTCGACGTGTACTTGAATTGTGCGTCACCTACTTATATCGACCGTGGAGTTCCTTTCAGTCCAAGTTCGTGACCGGTCACGGGACCTCGAAACCAACCGATCCGACCGAGGTACAGACACCACACGAGACCGCTGGACACGGATCGGCACAGATCTCCGGAGAGGCCGACAGTTCCACGCTGCTCAGTCCGTCGTTGACTGCGATGTTGCCACAGAGTTCTACTTCCAACCCTGGAAGTTGTCCAACGTCGGCACCGACCGGGCCGACACAGTAGCCTGCGTCTTCGTCGGGACCGAGGGAAACGCCGAAACTCACAAGACTTACCGTCCCCGAGGCTGTTCCGACACTCGTTTCGACTTCGAGGAATACGTCGGCGGTGAGCGTGATATCGAGGGTAACTCCCGAACCACCCTCGATCAATAATCCGGCACCGACACCGGCACTGACCGTCTGGCCGAGGAGAGTCCCCGAACCGATATGCTCTTCTAGGTAAAAGAAATCGCTGATTTGTGAACGGGCCGTCCCTTCCAGTGCAACAGGCGCATCACGTTGTTGCCACTCCTCACGCGTTTCGACTGCGAAATGTTTTCCAGACGGCGGTTTGGCGTTTCGGTACTTTCCAGAGTAAATCTCCACGTCGTCGGGAGTCGTCGAGTGGGGAAGGATCTCTTCACGAAGCGTCTCGTCATCGACCCGTGGTTCGATTTTCCCCTCGGTAAACTGCTCGAACTGCTCCGGGTTCGCAACCAGATGCGCTGACTCTGCAAGCGACTGCTTGAGTTTGCGCGCTATCTCCTCGTCGGTCAACTCCTCCTTGTCCGACCCGGATCGAGCCGCTGCGAAACCGGAGGTGACGACGAGCGAACTGGCTCCTGCCGTAGCTGCGAGGGCTGTTCTCCGACTGACTTTCTTTTTATCGGACATCAATACTATTGGTATATGGTCGCACTAATAAAAATTTCTACTAGATATAATTTCCGGTGATCATAAAGCCGAGTAGAGTAGAGAAACAAGTCTACCGGTCGAAAATAACGATACCGGTTAAATCGAACGGGCAGAAGCAACAGGTCGCGAATCCGACACAACAGGTTCGCTGTGATGATGTGCCTATGAAGCTGACTGATTATTCAGCAGGTGGCTCGAATCCCATGTGAGTATCTTGACTGACCTCTTGGGATCGATCCGTTCTCAATCTCCGTCCTGAGGCCGTAATACACCTACAGCGCCCCCATCTACCGCACTGATTTTGCACAACTAGAGCGCCCCTTTAATATCATGGTTAGTCATTGACTGTGTGTATCATGTCACAGGAGGATGCGGAACTCGAGGCACGACTCGAGGAGCAAGATACGTTCGAGCCTCCCGAGTCGTTCGTCGAGCAGGCCAACGTATCGGATCCGGGGATCTACGAGGAGTTCGAGGAGAACTGGCCGGAGTGTTGGGAACGCGCTGCGGAGTTTCTCGACTGGGAGGAGTCCTACGACGAGGTCTTGGACGAGTCGGACGCACCGACCTATCGCTGGTTTACGGACGGGAAGCTAAACGCCTCCCAGAACTGTCTCGACAGACACGTCGAGGACGGCGCGAAGAACCGCGCCGCGATCAAGTGGGAAGGCGAACTGGGTGAAACACGGACGTACACGTACGGGGACCTCCTGAACGAGGTCAACGAGTTCGCGGCCGCGCTGCGGGATCTCGGCGTCGAGGAGGACGACGTCGTCACGATGTACATGCCGATGGTCCCGGAGCTACCGATCGCGATGCTCGCGTGTGCTCGCATCGGCGCACCGCACAGCGTCGTCTTCGCCGGCTTCTCCGCAGACGCACTCGCGACCCGGATGAACGACGCCGACAGCGAGTACCTGATTACCTGTGACGGATACTACCGGCGCGGTGACGCACTCGACCACATCTCGAAGTCGAACGAGGGCCTCGAGGACGTCGACCACGAGACGGAGACGGTCGTCGTCGATCGACTCGGCGACGCACTCGAGCACTCGCTGACCGACGACCAGCACGATTACGGTGAACTGGTCGAGGAACACGCTGGCGAGACGGTCGAGCCGGTTACCCGGGACGCCGAGGACATGCTGTTCCTGATGTACACGTCGGGAACGACGGGCAAGCCCAAAGGCGTCAAGCACACGACGGGTGGCTACCTGGCGTACGCCGCCTGGACGAGCCACTCGGTGCTCGACCTGGAACCCGAGGACACCTACTGGTGTTCGGCGGACATCGGCTGGATTACCGGCCACTCCTACATCCTGTACGGGCCGCTGGCGCTTGGCACCACGACGGTGATGTACGAGGGGACGCCGGATTATCCGGACAAAGACCGGTTCTGGGAGATCATCGAGAAGAACCGCGTCGACGTCTTCTACACCGCGCCGACGGCGATCCGGGCGTTCATGAAGTGGGGCAAGGAGTACCCCGAACGCCACGATCTCTCGTCGCTTCGCCTGCTGGGGACCGTCGGGGAACCGATCAACCCGCGGGCCTGGAAGTGGTACTACGACCACATCGGTGGCGAGGAGTGCCCGATCGTCGACACCTGGTGGCAGACCGAGACCGGCGGCCACATGATTACGACGCTGCCCGGCGTCGGCGAGATGAAACCCGGCTCCGCCGGGCCGGGGCTACCCGGTATCGACGCCAAGATCGTCGACGCCGCCGGCGACGAGATCAGTGCCGGTGAAGCAGGGTATCTCACTGTCCAGAAGCCGTGGCCGGGGATGCTTCGAACCCTCTACCGGAACGACGAGCGGTTCGTCTCCGAGTACTGGGAGGAGTACTCCGACCCCGACGCCGACGAGTGGGTCTACTTCCCCGAGGACGGTGCGAAGATCGACGAAGACGGCTACATCACCGTACTGGGCCGGGTCGACGACGTGATCAACGTCTCCGGCCACCGCCTCGGCACGATGGAGATCGAGTCGGCCGCGGTCGGCGTCGAAGGAGTCGCAGAGGCCGCCGTCGTCGGCGGTGACCACGAGGTCAAAGGCGAAGCGGTGTACGTCTACGCCATCCCCGAAGACGGCTACGAGGGCGGCGACGACCTCGAAGATGCGGTCGTCGACTCGATCGTCGACTCGATCGGGCCGATCGCCAAACCCGAGGACGTGATCTTCACGCACGAACTGCCCAAGACCCGCTCGGGCAAGATCATGCGCCGACTGCTCGAGGACATCGCGAGCGGGAACGAGCTGGGTAACACGTCGACGCTTCGTAATCCCGGGGTCGTCGACGACATCGCAGACCAGGTCCAAACGGACTGAGACGTCCTTTTCTTTCAGAAAGGACGCAGATACTGACGAAATACGATACATCGAACCATGCAAGATAAAAACAATCACGATACGGCGGGCGATTCCCACGAACTGGCGACCGACGGTGGGATGAGTGACGTCAAACGAGAACAGCAAATCGACTACATGGACGTCGAGATCAACCTCCTGAAGCCAGCGACCCCGTTCATGCGGGACCACCTGCGAGTAATCTGGCTCGGCTTCGCCGTCTGGGTTCTGACGACGTTCGCACCGATCACGTTGACGCGTCTTGCGCCCGATGTGATGACGACCCAGATGCCGGTGATCGGCTTCCCGCTTCACTACTTCCTGATAGCGATCGTTGGCCCGTCGGCGGCACTGATCCTCTCGGTGTGGTACGCGAAAAAGCGCGACCAGATCGACGAGAAGTACGGGATCGAGCAGCCGACTGCTGCGACAGAGACGACCGAGACGGTTCCGGACGATGCGGCAGCAACTGATGGAGGTACCGACGAATGATCGATACTACCCCGATGTTCGTCGATCTGGTTGCACAGATCGATACAGTCCCCCTACAGGCAAGCGAGGAGTTACTCCCGGAGGGACTTGACATCTCGTTCAAACCACTCCCGTCGATCATCGTCGTCGCGATGATGCTGTCGTTCCTCGCGGCTGGCGTCCTCTACAAGGTCGCCGACACCGACGACATGTGGGTCGCCGGTCGGTCGATTGGAAACATCGAGAACGGGATGGCGATCGGTGCGAACTGGATGTCCGCCGCGTCGTACCTCGGAATGGCAGCCCTGATCGCGCTTTCGGGCGTGTACGGGCTGGCCTTCGTCGTCGGCTGGACGACCGGATACTTCATCCTGCTGATCTTCATGGCCGCACAGATGCGCCGGTTCGGGAAGTACACGGCACCGGACTTCGTCGGTGACCGCTTCAACTCCGACACCGCCCGCGCAATTGCGGCGATCACGACGTTCCTGATCGGGTTCGTCTACGCGCTCGGTCAGGCTCGCGGGATGGGACTGGTCGGGATGTACATCCTCGGTGACTGGTCGGCGATCACTGGCGGCGTGCTGAGCGCCTACCAGACGATGATGGTGCTATTCATGGTCGTTACCGTCGCGTACCTGACTCTCTCGGGAATGCTCGGTGCGACCAAGAACATGGTCCTGCAGTACGTCATCCTCATCGGTGCGTTCCTGCTGGGCCTGCTGGCCACCGGCTGGACGGCTGGCTTCTCGACGGTGCTTCCCCAGATCGAGTACGGGATGCTGATCGACCAGCTCGGTGCGGAGTTCTCCGATCCGTTCGCTGGCGGTAGTTACTATCTGTGGATCGCGACGTGTTTCAGCCTGGTTTTCGGTACGTGTGGGCTCCCACACGTGCTGGTCAGGTTCTACACAGTGCAAAACGAACGAGTTGCCCGCTGGTCGTGCACTTGGGGGCTGTTCTTCATCGCGCTGCTGTACCTGAGCGCGCCCGCGTTCGCTGCGTTCGGGACGGCGCTATACGGTCAGGAGATCGGTGCCGTCTACGGCGACCCCGGCATGACTGGGGCTGCAGGTGACGTGATCGTCGTGCTCGCAGCACAACTGGCTGGCTTGCCGACGTGGTTCGTCGGTATCGTCGCGGCGGGCGGTATCGCCGCTGCGGTCGCGACGACGGCCGGCCTGTTCATCGCCGCATCGTCGGCGATCTCCCACGACATCTACGCAAACATCATCAACGAAGACGCGACCCAGCGCCAGCAGGTGCTGGTCGGTCGCTTAAGCATCGTCGCGATCGGTGCGCTCTCGACGCTGTTCGCTCTGGACCCGACGGCACCCATCGCCGCGCTGGTGTCGTTCGCGTTCTCGCTGGCCGCGATCGTGCTGTTCCCGATGTTCTTCCTCGGACTCTGGTGGGAGAACACGAACCGCCAGGGCGCACTTGCCGGGATGACGAGCGGATTGATTATCTGGCTCATTCCGATGTTCAACGAGGGACACTTCGGTTCCGGCTGGGGAATCGAGTGGCTCGCAACCTGGATGCCGGCTATCGGTTCGGGACTCGTGGGCGTGCCCATCGTCTTCGCTATCACCATCATCGTCTCGCTGGTCACCGACGAACCACCGCTCGAGACGAAACAGATGGTTCGGCAGTGTCACAGCCCCGATCCGATGCCGAGTGACAAGACTGCGGCGGACGTCGTCGCCGAAAAGAACGGAAACGCACCTGCAGACGACTAACCATGTACAACCGAATACTCGTTCCGACGGATGGGAGCAAAGTCGCACAGACGGCGGTCGATAACGCAATAGACCTCGCCGAGAAGTACGGTGCCGAAGTCCATGCACTGTACGTCGCCGACACCGATGCCATAGCCTTCGGCTTGGGCACCGAACAGGTCGACCGGATCGATCAGGGCGACTTCGCGAGCATGACTGAGTTGCGTGAAGACGCCGAGAACGCCACGGGCTACGTCGTCGAACAAGCGGAGAAAAATGGGCTGACCGCGGTCGAACACCACGCGGGTGGGAAACCCCACGAGAAGATCGCCGGCTACGCCGAAAACAATGGCATCGACCTCATCGTGATCGGCAGTCACGGTCGGTCGGGCGTTCGACGGGCGCTACTCGGGAGCGTCACCGAGCGCGTGCTCCGCTCGACGCATGTCCCTGTCCTGGTCGTCGACTACGAGGGCGACCACTGAGGGGGCAGGCGTCGACTGATGGGGCGAACCCTGTCGTGCGGTCGATTCGACCCATCAGATCAGGCTCGGACCGCCACTAGCGCAAGACTAACGTATACCGAATTCTTTTTTCGTGGCATGACATACAGGCGTCGATACGTCGACAAGAGGGTCCACTATGAGTATCGCTGACCGGTTTCGCGAACACGTCAAAGAACACAGACAGGGAATGCTCTACGACCTGATGTTCGCCGTCGCCTGGGTCGGTCTCGTCAGTCTACTCTTCGATTTCGTCTTCGTCGGAGCGCCGAGGTGGGTCTTCTACATGTTCATGCTCGCCGGCATTCCCGCCTACTTCGGGTTCTTCTTCTCGCTCGAGCTGGCGAAACAGGAGAACGCAGGATAAGACCTGGTCGACGGGCCCACGAAGCGGAGGCGACGTCTGCGGTTCGTCGGTAAAAACTCAGCTCTCCTCGTTCGCGGCGATCGCCCGCTGTCTGAGCCGAAACGCGAGGAGGCTAGCGCCACCGAAGATGATCGGCAGCGCCATATCGCTAGCCGAACCGGACAGAGCCGGCAGTACTGTCATTCCGGCCATCACAGCGAACAGCAGTGCCAGGAGTCCGGTTATCGGAACGACGAACCCGTCCGGAAATGGTGATGCCTTCTCGTTACTCATGAGGCTGGGTTCGTGGTATGTGAACTAATATCTGCGCATACTCGAGCCGGTCGCTCTCGACACGTCAGCGACTTCGTCCGATAGTACCAACTGAAACGGCTCACACTCGATCGTACGACGGTTGTACGATCGGGTGTGTGCTGACTCTCGGCGGCTACTACACCCTCGAACGATTGTCCGCGTCGGCGGCTGCTGAATCTGCAGTCGTCGAATCCGAATTCACATATGCCCGACAGGGATAGATCCCGTATGAACGAGACATCGGACGTCGTCGTCCTTCGGCTCGGCCACCGTCCCGGCCGCGACGACCGCATGACGACTCACGTCGGCCTGACGGCGCGTGCCCTCGGCGCCGACCGCGTGATCTTTCCCGACAACGCCGGCGGCTCTCTCGAGACGGTCGAGGACATCACCGACCGGTTCGGCGGCCCCTTCGAGGCCGAACTGACGGACTCGCCGAAGGCGATCATCCGGAACTGGGAGGGACGGATCGTCCACCTCACGATGTACGGCGAACGAGTTCAGGACGTCGAAGACGACGTTCGAGGCGCCCACCGTGGAGGAGAACCCCTCCTGCTCGTCGTCGGGTCCGAGAAGGTATCCTTCGACGTCTACGAGGAGGCAGACTGGAACGTCGGCGTCACCAACCAGCCACACTCGGAGGTCGCCGGCCTCGCCGTCTTCCTCGACAGGCTGTTCGAGGGCGAGGAACTCGAGGGCGAGTGGGAGGACGCCGACCGTCGCGTGATTCCGATGGAAACGGGGAAACGAGTCGAACCTGCCGACGACGCCGACGACCAGTAGTCACTCGAGGGCGGGGAGGCCGCTCGCCCGGTGACTGCGGTCGGGACGAATGGGCTCGAGTCAATTTCGTCGGGCCGGCCGAAGGACGCGAATCGGCCGCAGAAGGCGTCGTCCGATCGTCCAGACGAGGCCCGTAACGCCCATTTTGCGCTCGTCGAGGACGTACCCGGTCCCGACGCGGTCGATCGGTCCGGAGTCGCCGTGCATCTCGAGGAGGCGGTCGAACTCCTCCGGGGAGAGACTTGCCCGTGTCCGAATTTCGTCTTCGCTCAGTGGCCGATCGGCGATCCGAAGCGTCTCGATCAGTCGACGATTGCGTTCGCCCAGTTCGGTGAGTTCGGAACGCGAAAGGTCGTCCGTGTCGTCGGTTTCGGGTTGTCCAGTGACGTCACGATCCACGCCAGTGTCGTCGGTTCGATCGTCCCGCAGGAAGCGATCGAGTCCCTCGAGACAGAGCCACACGGCGAGCGCGAGCATGAACCAGCCGAGCCAGCCGATGCCGTCCTGGAGGTGACCGATTCCACCCCAGCCGACGATCACTCCCAGTGAGATCACGAGGAGGCCGAAGTCGACCTCGTATCGCTCCACGACGTACCCGAAAATCGGGGCGAGGACCACGACGGCGACGATCGTTCCTACGACGTCTCTTGCGGATAGCTCGAGGCCGAAAAAGGAGAGGATGACGGCGACCACGACGGCGACGACGATGTTCCCGAGATCGATCCGATCCCGAACTCGGCCGACGGCGGCGCGGATCATTTGTCTGCCGTACTACTATTCCGAAGGTAAACGTACCGATCGCTTGTGTCGTAGGCCACCTATCGGACCGACTCGTCGAGCACGAACTGGGGCCGTGTTTCACCCGTCGGCCCTCGAGTGATCGGGAACGACTGATTCCGACTCGCGGTAGTACTCTCCAGGCCGAAACTGCTCGATGCCGATCGTCGCCGTGCCTGACAGTTCCCAGCCAACCTATTTCCGTCCGTCCGTGGCAATCGGCCGTATGAGCGAAAAGACGAAACACAAGGACGAAGTCCCGCGCGAAGAGGCCGCCGACCTGCTACAGGAACTCGCTCGCGAGGTTCGCAGCGAAGGCACTGCAGACGTCCGTGTCGGGAACAAGACGTTGACGCTGACGCCGGGACGGACGGTCGATTACACGATCAAGGTCGAGGAACGGTCGCCGATGCTCGGCGGCGATCACGAGGAAGTCACCGTCTCGCTCGAGTGGGAAGTCGAAGAGGCCGAGACGGACTGACGAGGGAGTCGCTTTCCGGCCCGTATCCACGTCGTTCTCTCCCGGGCTGGTGTCGCGCTCCCTCAAAAGACTTAATGGCCAGATGGCGTTACGCATAGGTAATGGCTTTTGAGGACCTGCTCGAGGATCCGGTCGTCCAGAAGTACTTGCACGAGCTGGTCGGTCCCAAGGGGATGCCCGTCGCCGCGGCACCGCCGGACGGGGAAGTGACCGACGAGGAACTGGCCGAGGAGCTCGATCTCGAGTTGAACGACGTGCGACGCGCGCTGTTTATTCTCTACGAGAACGACCTCGCCAGCTACCGTCGGCTGCGCGACGAGGACTCGGGCTGGCTCACCTACCTCTGGACGTTCGAGTACGAGAACATCCCGGAGAACTTAGAAGAGGAGATGTACCGGCTCTACGACGCCCTCGAACAGCGCGAGGAGTACGAACGCAACCACGAGTTCTACCTCTGTGAGATCTGTTCGATCCGCTTCGAGTTCGGCGAGGCGATGGACTTCGGCTTCGAGTGTCCCGAGTGTGGGTCGCCACTCGAGTCGATGGACAACGACCGACTCATCGGATCGATGCACGACCGCCTCGAATCGCTCGAGGATGAACTCAACATCGACGCGGACGCCTAAATGGTCGTACTCGCAACCAAACTCTACGTCGAGGGTGACGCCCGCGAGCGGTCGCTGGATTCGCTGCGCTCGCTCGTCGACAACGAGATCGGCGATCTGGCCGTCGAGTACGAACTCGGCGTTCGACACGATGACTTCCCCTCGGTGACGATCGAGGGCGACGACGCCACCGTCGCGCGCAACGTCCTCCGCGAGGAGTTCGGCGAGATCGTCCCCGACCTCGAGGACGGCGAGACCTACGTCGGCACCCTGGAGTCGTGGGACGAGGACGGCATCGTGCTCGACGCCGGCCAGCCGGTCCGGATTCCGACCGACGAACTCGGGCTCGGTCCGGGAGCGCCGAGCCAACTGCGCGAGCGATACGGACTGGTCCAGCACATGCCGCTGCAGTTCGTCTACGCCGCCGACGGCGACTCCCGGCTCGCGGACGAGGAACGCGACCGGCTCTACGACTGGACGCGCGGCGACGGCCGGCTCAACGTCAACAGCGCGACGCGAGCCGAGGTCCGCGCGACGCTGAACCGCGCCGGCCACGCCCAAGATTACGTCACGGTCGAACGACTCGGACTGCTCGAGCAGAGCGTCGTCTGTACCGAGGACACCGACCCGCCGGGGCTGCTGGCGAGCGTCGGCGAATACCTCCCCGCAGAACTGCGCTGTGTCGTCCCGTAATATGAACAGACGCCTCGTTCTCGCCTCGATCGCGGTCGTCTTGCTGATCGGGTTAGCGGGCTGTACGACGCTCTTCGGCGGTATCTCGGACGAAGAACTCGATCGTGAGGCCGACTACAGCGACCTGCAGGAAAGCGATGCCGACGTCGCCATCGAGATCGAAAACGGCGGCCTGATCTCGAGCGGCGAGTTCCGTGCCGTCTACGATCTCAACGAAACCGAGGAGCTGTCGCTGTACCGGTCGTCGTTCTACCGCGACGAGCCACTCGACGTCCACAGCGTCAGGTACTGGCATCCGAACGGAACCGAGATGACGGGCTCGGAACTCGAGGTCGACCAGAGCCGCTCGAGTACCGAGATTCGGGTCCCGGACGGGAACGGAACGCTCGCGTTTTCGGGCGGTGCAGGCACCCGGACGTTCCAGCTTCCAGCCTACGTCTCCGGTTCCTACGACGTGACGCTCCCCGAGGGATACCGCACGTCGAACTTCCTGTTCGGCGACGTCAATCCGGGCGGCTACGACCGAGAGATCGTCGACGACCAGGAGCGATTGACCTGGGGCGAGGTCGATAGCACGATCTCGCTCCGGTACTATCTCACCCGCGATATCACGCTGTTTACCGGGTTGATCGTGGTCGTCCTGGTACTCGGCGGAGCCGGGATCGCCTACTACTACTATCAGGTCCAGCGGTTACAGGAGCAACGCGAAGAGCTGGGGTTAGACGTCGAGATGGAGGACGATTCCGACGACGGGCCGCCACCGGGACTCAGGTAGGCGAAGCGACGCCCGCGATCCTATTTTCACTCACTAACGTTTTTATCGTTGGGCTCGGATAGTCGTACGAAACCATGGCGGAGCTCCCCGACAAACTGCTCGGAATCGACATCGACGAGGACCGCGACCGAAAGGGACGGGACTCGAGCGACTCCGATCCCGAAGACGAGGAAGACCACGTGCGAGCCGTCACGTTCCGGGTCGGCGACCACCGTCTCGCCGTGCCGGTCGATGCCGTCCGAACGACGACGGAACTTCACGACGAACTGACGGACGTTCCGCGCACGCCGGCAGCGATCGATGGGGTCGTCGACCTCCGTGGCGAGATCACGGCGGTGATCGACCCCGCCGTTCACTTCCCGCCGGCGACCGTCGACGACGACAGCCGGCGACTCCTCGTTTTCGATCACCCAGACGACCAGCAGGCAGCGGCGATCCGGGTGGACGAAGTTCTCCAGGTCGAGTCCGTCCCGGAATCACAGGTTTACGACGAGGAGAGCGTCGAAGCAAGCGAGTTTTCTGGGGACGTCCTCGAGCATCCGCTCGTCGACGCGCTGCTCGAACGGGAGCGCCGGCCGGAGTCGCGGGGAACCGATCCGGTAGGCGGGCTGGAGACGTCCGAGGGGCGACCGGACGAGTCGGTCAGGTCGATCGAATCGGCGGATAACGAGGCCGACTTCGCCGCTGAGCCGGTTGACACAGCAGGTCATGCCGAGAGTGTTTCGGGAGTCGACGACGCGGTCGACTCTCGGATCGTCGTCGAGGGGATCCCGCTGATCGACGTCGACAACCTCCTGCTGGCGTCGGGGACGAGGGCCAGTCCAGCACCCGTGAGATAGTATTCGCTCGGGAGAGTCTCTTGCCAGCGTTTTCGACATCTATTCGTCGCTTATCACGTCTGATAATCGGGAGACAGCATTTATGGTAATCGTATATCTACAGAAATTTGGTGTACAACTGAATGTCGACAGGGGTGCTCATCGTGGACGACTCACATTTTATGCGGAATCTACTGCGCCAGATTCTGGAGGAGGATTACCGCATCGTCGGTGAGGCGTCCAACGGTGCCGAAGCCGTCAAACTGTACAAAGAACACGATCCCGACATCGTCATGATGGACATCGTGATGCCCAAATGCAACGGCATCAAGGCCACTGCAGCCATCAAGAAGATCGACCCCGGCGCGCAGGTCATCATGTGTACGAGCGTCGGCCAGCGGGAGAAGATGAAACTGGCCGTCAAGGCCGGCGCGGACGGCTACGTGACGAAACCGTTCGAGGAACCGAGCGTCAGAAAGGCGTTAACGGACGTCGCCACTGTATGACGCGCACACTCGTTGTCGACGGCTCGGAGTCCACGCGGACAGTCCTCGGCAACGCGCTCGCCGACGTCGGCTACGAGGTCGAACTCGCGGCGAGCGGACGAGACGCCCTCGAGCGAATCGATACGATCGACCCCGACGTCGTGACGCTAGACGCGACGCTTCCCGATGTCGATGTCGCCGAAGCGATCGAACGGATCATGACGACCAACCCGACGCCAGTTCTCTTGCTCTGTCGCGATACCGAGAACGCTACCACGACCGACGCGGACGCGATCCTCGAGGGAGTTGCACGCGACGTCGTCACCTCCCTCGAGAAGCCGAACGGATCAATGCCGGACGACGCGTTCGTGGCCGACGTCGTCGAGACTGTGGCCGACCTCGCGACGGTCGACGTCCCCTCGCTCGCGCTTGCACAGACGACTGCGACGGCGCGTGCGACGCAGTCGACTGCGACGGGCACCCCTTCTGACGACCGCAACACCGGATCGATCCCGGTCCAGGGTCCGACCCTCCGCGAACCGACCGTCGTCGTCGGGGCTTCGACCGGTGGTCCGAAGATCGCCGAACGGCTGCTCGAGCGACTGCCGATCGATCTCGAGGCGACGGTACTCGTCGTCCAGCACATGCCTGCGACGTTTACCGGGCGGTTCGCGGAGCGCCTCGACGCAGGAAGCGAGTACGCGGTCCGTGAGGCCAGCGGTGCCGAACGGGTTCGTCCCGGCGAGGCCGTCGTCGCACCCGGCGACGCCGACCTCGAGGTCGTGAGTCACGACGACGACGGCGTGTCCGTTCGACTCGAGAAGGGCGACTGTCCCCGTAACGTTCGCCCGTCGATCGACGTCACGATGGAGAGTGCGGCCCAACAGGTGACGGGGCCGCTCTGTGGTGTCGTCCTGTCCGGAATGGGCTGTGACGGTGCCGCGGGAATCGAGGCCATCGCCGACGCCGGCGGCCATACGATCGCCCAGGACGAAGCGACGAGTCCCGTCTTCGGTATCCCCTGTCAGGCGATCGAGACCGGCTGTGTCGACGAGGTCGTCCCTGGCGACGCGCTCGCGGGCGCTATCGTCGACGCCGTCACCGTCGAACCGCCACACGACCAGACAGCCGTAACCATGGACGGTGAGACCGATGACTGACCACTGGGCCGACTTCGTCCGGGAGAGCGAGGACCGAATCACGGAACTGAACAACGCTTTGCTGACTCTCGAGCGCCATCCCGACGACGAGGAGGCGATCACGGACGTCTTCCGGATCGCCCACACGCTCAAGGGCAACTGTAGCGCGGCCGGCCTCGAGCCCGCGAGCGAACTCGCCCACGCGATCGAAGACGTCCTCGACGCGGTCCGTGGCGGCGACGTCGACGTCTCGCTTGCCCTGATGGACGACGTCTTCGAGGCCGTCGACGACCTCGAGCGAATGATCGACGATCTCGATCGATACGGCGAAATCGAGACGAATTCCACGGAGACGATCGCCACGCTCCGTGACCACCTCGAGGGACCGGTCGCGATCGAACGGCCGTCGGACGCGGAGATAGATGCGGTCCTCGCCGGCGTCGAGGCGCCGACCGACGACGATCACGAGATTTACTTCGTCCGCATTTCGACGACGGAGATCGAGGAACACGTCGACGACGGCCGCCTGGTCGTCGAGGCGCTGATCGACGCGTTCGAGTTGCTCGGCACCGCCCCCTCCCGGCAGGCGATCGAGAACGGCGACTACGACGGTCGGTTCGACGCCGTCTTCGCCAGCCCGGTCGGACAGTCGGCGATCGTCTCCGGACTCGAGCCGGTCGACGAGGTCCACGACTTCGAACTCGTCGCCGTCACAGATCGGTTCGAGGCGATTGCGTCGAGTTCCGAAGCGGCCGCCGGCGACGAGGAGATCACGGACCTCGAGCCGGGAACGGCTCCCGGCGACGGGATCGATACCGATCAGGCACGGGAACTCGAGGTCGACGACCTGCTAGACGAGTTCGACGAGTTCGACGACTTAGACGAGATGGCCGAGGATGTCGAAGGCGACGACGACCTCGAGGCGTTCGAGGAGATGGGCGACGCCGGTTCGTTCGACGATCTGTTGGCCGACGTCGACGACGAAAGCGAAACCGAGTCCGAGGAGCCAGTCGACGGCTCGAGCGACCGAGATTCGTCGACAGCGGTCGACGCGGACGCCCACCCAGCCGACGAAGACGGGAACGTCGACGACGCCAGCGAGGTTTTCGCGGAACTCCAGGAGGAAGTCGAGATGGTCGGCTTCGACGAACTGCAGGACGAACTCGAGGAACTCGAGTTCGACGAGTTCGACGACGAAGACGAGGTCGGGATGGACGAACTCCTCGGCGAAGACGCTGCCGACGATTCGTTCCTCGAGGCCGAGGAACCCGAACGCGAAGACGATGCTGAAGCGGTGGACGAAGCCGTGGACGCCGACGCGGACCGCGAACAGGACCCCGACGAGGACGCCCTCGAGTCGGAGATCAGCGACGAAGAGCAGGAAACGGAAGTCGACGACGAAGAGCAGGAAACAGAGGTCGACGAAGAGTGGTTAGATCTCCTTCCAGAGGCCGAAGTGGACGATGAAGCTGTGAGTCCCGAGCACGAAGACGGGGCGAGCGAGGAGGCTGTCGAACCGGAGTCGGAACCGACACCTGTCGAATCGGAGGCGAACGCGGAGACCGACCCCCTCGAGCCGGAATCGGAGCCCGAAACTACGGCAGAGTCGAGCGACGCGGACGTGCCCGGACTCGAGGCAGACGACGCCGCCGACGCAGACACGGCTACGAACGAGACGGTCGACTCCGGGGACGGAGACGCGACGACGGATACTCCAGCACCTGCAACGGCCGACCGCAAAGCCGACTTCCGAGACGAATTCGACCCCGAAGCCGACGACCTGACTCCAGAAGAGTTGGTCGCCGATCTGGAACAGGATCCGACGTCCGAGGACTTCGGCGACGAGCGTCCGGAAGCTACATTCGAGTCCGACCTCGAGACGGACGTCGGATTCGACGACGACCGCGCGGCGTTCGACGACGAGTTCGACGACGTCTCGCTCGAGGACAGGCAGTTCGGTGACGTCTCGCTCGAGGAGGACGGATTCGACGGCAGCCCGACCGATAGCGACGAATTCGGGTCGTTCGATACCGACCTCGACCAGGAAGTCGCTGCCGCGTTCGACGGCGAATCGGAACTGGATACCGACGACGGGTTCGACGATGAACCCGAGATCGCGGAAGGCAACGAGCCGTCCACAACCGCCGAGGGCGCTGAACCGGGAACTGACGACGATGGCGAAACGGGCGGGTTCCACTTCGAATCGAACCTGCAGGAAGTCCCGTCCGACTCGAGCACTGCGAACACCGGAGATGTCGACACGGTCGACGAACCGGACCGCATCGACGAAACCGAGGTCATCGACGAGATAGACCTCGAGTTCGAGAGCGACGATCCGTTCGACTCGAGTCCCCTGGCCGACGACCCGGCGAGCGAGACGGTCGACGCCGGTGAAAAATCGGCAGCGATCGAACCGGAACGAGTCGTCGACGAACCGACCCTCGAGATTCCGGATCTGACGCTTCCGGAGTCGACCGACCGCTCTCGAGACGACGACCAGACGGAGGAGATACAGTCCGTCCGGGTCGACGTCGATCGGATCGACGAACTCCGGACGCTCGTCGAGGGGCTGGTGACGACGCGGGTCCGGCTTCGAAACGCCGCCGAGACCGGCGAGGACCTCTCGGAACTCGACCCGGAACTCGACGACTTATCGGAGCTAACCACCGCCCTCCAGGAGACGGTGATGGACGTCCGACTCGTCCCCCTCGAAACCGTCGTGGATCGACTGCCGCGAGTCGTTCGCGACGTCGCTCGCGACCAGGAGAAAGACGTCTCCCTCGAGATCAGCGGCGAAGACGTCGAACTCGACCGGAGTATCCTCGAGCGAATCCGCGACCCGCTGGTTCACCTGGTCCGGAACGCAGTCGATCACGGGATCGAGCCACCCGAGAAACGAGAGGATGCCGGTAAACCCCGCGAGGGGACCGTCGAAGTAACCGCGACGCGGTCCCGCGACCGGGTGACGATCACGGTCTCGGACGATGGGGCCGGCATCGATCCCGAGACGCTGCGGGCCGAGGCGGTCGAGGACGGTATCCTCGAGGAATCGGAGGCCGCCGAAATGGACGCCGAGACGGTATACGAACTCGCGTTCCATCCGGGATTCTCGACGGCCCGTGAGGTGACGGACGTCAGCGGACGGGGCGTCGGTATGGACGTCGTCAAGCGGACGGTCGAGAACCTCGACGGAAGCATCCGGGTCGACAGCGATCCCGGCGACGGGACGACCGTCACGATGACGCTCCCGGTCTCGATCGCGATCGAGGACGTCCTGTTCGTCGAGTGTGGCGACCGGGAGTTTGGCCTGCCGACGAAGGTCGTCCAGGACATCGAATCGCCCCACGCGATCGAGACGGTCGACGACCGCCCGGTCGTCGTCGCCGGCGACGACGAGTATCCCGTTCGCTGGCTCGACGAGGAGTTCGATGCCGTCGAGTCGACCGAAAGCGAGCGGATGCTCGTCCGGATTCGGGACGACGTCCGGCAGGTCGCGCTCGGCTGTGACCGCGTCCGGGGACAGCAGGAAGTCGTCGTCAAACCCTACGAAGGGTTCATGGGCGGGGTTCCAGGCCTCAGCGGTGCCACGGTCCGTGGCCGCGGAACCGTCGTCAACATACTCGACGTGACGACGCTCTGACGACCAGAACTGATAGATCCTACAATACATGACGATGAAAGTCGACATCCGAAAGCTGAGTTTCGTAAACGAAATGGCGAAAGTCGGGACGAACGGCGTCGCCGACAACATGAGCAAACTGACCGGGCAGGACGCCCGGATGGAGGTGACCAAGACGAACTTCATCGACGTCGCCGACCTCGAGCGACAGCTAGACGCCGAGAAACGCGTCGGCGTCCGCGTCCGACTGCAGGATCCGCCACACGGTCACATCCTCATCCTGTTCCCCGAGGAGAGCGCGAAGAAGATTACGGCGATCATGCTCGACGACGTCGTCGACGACCTCTCGGACGTCTCCGGCAAGATGGCCAGAAGCGCTGTCGAGGAGATGGGGACAATGATGGCAAACGGCTTCATCGACGGCTGGGCGGACGTCCTCGGCCGCGTCATCGACATCGCCGCACCACAGCTGGTTTATGCGCCCGCCGGCGAGGTCGTCACCCGGACGGCCAGTCTCGACGGCGAGGACCTCGCGTTGTTTTTCGACTCGGACCTGACGGTCCCGAGTTACCAGATCGAAGCCGAAATTTACGCGTTCCCCGACATCGAGGCGTTCGTCGAACTGGTCAACGCCATCGACGTCCAGACGACATGAAACTCGACGTCAACGCACTCGGCACGTTCTACCGGATGGCGAGAGAGGGTGCCGGCCTCGCCGCGGGGCGGTTGACACACATGACGGACGTCGAGACCCAGGTCGGCGTAACCAAACTCAACTTCATGCGCGGGGGCGAAATCGCCCGGGAGTTCGACGACTCGACCACGAAGGTCGGCGTTCGGGTCGAACTCGACGGTGCGATCGAGGGACACTCGGTCATCGTCTTCGATCGCGAAGACGCACTCCGGATCGTCGAAACGATCGTCTCCGAGTCCGACGGGGAGGAGTTCGACGAGATGACCCGCAGCGCCACGACCGAGGTCGGCCTCATCATGAACAGCGGCTTCGTCGACGGCTGGGCGGACGTCTTAGAGAGCGTCATCGACGTCTCGACCCCCGAGTTCGTGACCGGTGACTCCGCCGATCGCTTTTTCGAGGACATCGACGAGGCACCCGATCCCGACCACGAGGACGACCTCGCACTCCTCTTCCAGAGCCGGATCGAGGCCGTCGACACCGAAGTGAGCTTCAGCCACTATCTCTTTCCGACTCACGACTCGATGTCGACGCTGTTAGATCGACTCCGAACGAGCGACGGCATCCCCTACGACAAACTCGAGGGGTTCGATCGGATGGCCGAACAGGGCGCCGAGGAAATCGCAAACACCGCGACGACGCTGACGGGAATCGAGACGAGCGTCGAGATCCGTCGATTGAACTTCGTCTCGCTCGAGACGATCCCGCAGTCGGTTCCCGACGAACGGCTCGTCGGCGTCGCCTTCGAGTTCGACGGCGTCCCGAGTGGCTACCTCATCTTCCTGTTCGACGAACGATCGGCACGCGAAATCGTCGACGCGATGGTTCCGATGACGACCGACTCCCGGACCGACGACGACGCCGAAACGTTCGACGAAATGGAGACGAGCGCGATCACGGAACTCGGGAACATCATGGCGAGTGGCTTTCTGGACGGCTGGGCGAACGTCCTCGATACGACGATCGACCACTCGACGCCGGAGTTCATCCACGACATCGGCGCTGCAACGGTCGATCCCATCGTCGTCCAGCTCGGCTCCAGACAGGAGTTCGCGTTCGTGTTCGATACCGTGATTACAGCGGACGGCCGGGACTTTGATTGTGAAGTGTACGCGATTCCCAACGAGGACGACCTCGAGCGCGCCCTGAACGACCTCGACGTCGACCGCATCGAGGATGCACCGACGACGGCAAAATTCCAGGAAGTCGATAACACATGAAAACGTACGGAACAGAACCGGGTATTCCATCACCAGTTCGAGTCGGTATCTCCGAGTTTGCGGTCACGGAGGGGGACGATACGCTCAAGTCCTACGGCCTCGGCTCGTGTCTCGCGATCGCGCTCTACGACCCCGAGACGGAAATCGGCGGGCTCGCACACGCGATGTTACCCGACGGAGACGCCGACGAAAACAGCGATCGCAAGCCCGGAAAGTACGCGGACACCGCGATCCGTACGCTCCTTCGGCGGATGGTCGAAAATGGTGCCAGTTATACGTCCGTCGAAGCAAAGATCGCTGGTGGGAGTGACATGTTCGAGTTCGATAGTTTCGGTGACGGGGTCGGACAGCGAAACGTCGCCGCGGCGAAAGACGAACTCGAGAAACTCGGCGTTCCCCTCGTTGCCGAGGACGTCGGCGGCGAGACGGGCAGGACCGTCGAGTTCACTCCCAGGTCGGGGACGCTCGTCGTCAAATCGGCCGGCGAAAGTGAGGAGAACGAAACAAGAGAACTATGACTGACGATTCTTTCGAGGAACTACTTTCATTCGTCGAAACCGAACTGCAGTTTGCAACGAGTCACTACAACGACAGCTATCTCGACCGCCGCGTCTCCTCGCGGATGCGTCGAACCGGTAGCGACAGCTACGAGGAGTATCTGTCCGTCCTCCGGGACGATCCGGACGAACAGGAGGCGTTGCTCGAGGCGATGAGCATCAACGTCACCGGCTTCTTCCGGAACCCCGACGTCTGGGCGGGGATCGCTGGCGTCCTGGAGACGCTGTCGGACGAGAACCGCAACGTCAACGTCTGGAGCGCAGCGTGTGCGGACGGACGCGAACCGTACTCGCTTTCGATGCTCGCACACGACGTCGACGGGATCGACGAATCCCGCGTCGACGTTCTGGGGACCGACATCAGCGAACCAGCCCTCGAGACGGCTCGCGACGGCGTCTACGAGGAATCACGTACGGTCGACATGGACGACCAGCTTTCCTTTCTCGACGACTACACGCGGTACGTCGATCGGGACGACCGCACTTACCGGATCGAAGACGACATTCAGGATCTCGTCAGTTTCGAGCGCCACGACCTGATCAACGACGATCCGAAATCCGGGTTCGATCTCGTCGTCTGCCGGAACCTCTTTATCTACATCGACAACGAGTACAAGCGATCCATGCTCGAGGTGATCGCCGAGTCGTTGCGTCCTAACGGCTACCTCGTCATCGGGAAGGCGGAGACGATTCCGCCCACCCTCAAGTCCGCGTTTTCGGTACACGACGCACGGCTCCGAATCTACCAGCGCGACGATGGAAGTCGCTGACCGACCGGGTAACCGATGACCGACTCCCGACCCGATCCCGTCGACCTCCGCTCGTTTGTCGCGCGTTCTCGAGCAGTCGTCGACGCCTCCTCGCCAGTGACCGCCGAAGAGACCTGCCGATGGCTCGTCGAACCGCTCCTCGAGGCGCTGGGCTGGGACGTTCGGGACGACTGTACGACCGACGGCTCGGTCGCGCAGACGCGTCTCGAGTACGTCCTTTCGGTCGACGGCGTGCCGGCCGTTTTCGTCGCCGTCGAGTCGACTGACGACTCGCTTGCGGCATCTCGAGCGAACGGGATCCGCGAGGCGATGGCTCGAACGGGTGTCGATCGCGCGATCTATACGAACGGGTTGGACTACCTCTTTCTCGCGGGAACTACAGAGGACGAGGCCGAGCGGCTGGCCTGTCGACTCCCTGCGCTGGCCGAGTACGAATCGGCACTCGCCTACTACTCGCGCCCGGTCCTCGCGGAGCGATTCGAGCGTGCCGACCGGTCGTTCGTCGCCCGTCAACTCGCCGTCGAACGGACGACACTCGCCGACGCGATTACCGACGAACTGAATCGTGTCGTCGATGGAGCGGACGCGTACGCCGACGAGTTCGAATCGGCCACGGATCGATTGCTCACGGAACTGCTCGAGACGGTTTCGAACGGGACGGCGCAGTCGGGAACCACTCTCACGTTCGAGGAAGCGAGTAGTACACCTGACGCGACGCGTGACAGTGAGTCGGAGACTCCTTCCAGCGCGACGTCCCAGGGCAGTGAGGGCGACGAAAACGACAAATACAGCGAGGACGACGAAGACGGCGAATACGTCGTCCGATTCTTCAACGATCGCGGCTCGATCGGTGCGATCGGCCACTCGAGTTCCGAACAGGCACTCGTCGCGACCGCGGAATACCTCTTCGAGCGCGGGCTCTCGGGCGTTTCCCTCCCCTGGAGTCCGGACGACGACGCGCCGACCGTCCTGAACGACGACCCGATCCGTGCCGACGGAACCCCGATGGCCGCCCCACGAGAACTCTCGAACGGCCGCTCCCTCGAGACGGCTGGCGACGTGTCGACCCGTGCAAAACGGGCCAAAGCACTCGCCGCTCGAGCGGGACTCCGGGCGATGCTGACGGGTGACTGGAGCGACGAGGCACAGTAAGAGAGCGTCTCTGGCCGCCGATCAGTACTCGACGTCGACTTCGACGACAGTGACGACGACCTCCTCGGCGTCGGTACAGACGCCGATCACGTCCTCGTCCGGGTCGTAACCGCCGTGTTCGGTGGCCTCCCAGCCACCAGCAGTGAGTGCGCCCTCCCACGCACGCTCGTATTCGGTCTCGTCGACGGCAATCGCGACGGAATCGTCGACGTCCACGAGACGTGTGTGGCGATCGGTTTCGGTCATCGTCACGCCGAGACCGGTGTGGCTCCGGATGGATCGATCCGTCGAGTCAACGACGGCGAGCGTCACGACCGCCGTCTCGCTGTCGGCCCGACACTCGAGAAGTGGTTCCGAAAGGAGGACGCTCCCGCCGTCGCTCGCCCTGACGAGCCCACCGCCCTCGTACGCGACCGTCTCCGACTCGTACTCGTAGGCGAACTCGCCGACGTCGAACCTCCCATTGTCGGCACTGCGGGAGAACGGCTCATCGGCCCCGATCGGATCGCCATCGACCGAGACGTTCACCACGGTCCCGGAACTGCCTGCCGTCATCGTTCCTTCGCGAAGCGTCAGTTCGCCGTATCGCTGGTCGATCCCGTCGTATCGCAGGACGTCGTTGAAATTCTCCGTGAGCGCGTCCATCGCACGCTCGGCGTTTGCCAGCTGTTCGACCTCCTGGTAGTCGTCCATCGCCTGGAAGCCCGTCACCGACAGGAGTGCGACCGACGTGAGAATGATGCCGAAGACGAGGACGAACGCGACGACCTCCGAGACACCCCGATCGTCTTTCCCGAAGGTTCCGACCGATTCGCTCTCCGCTCGAGTCATGGCCGATCACTCTCGATGCTGATCTCGTTCTCTTCGGAGACGATTTCGATCGGTCCGCCGATAGCCGAACTCTCCTCGACGTCCGCGTCGACGACGAGCGGCACGTAGACGGTCGCGTCGTGGTCGTCCGCAGTTAACTGTAGACAGTCAGTCGAGCCATCGAGCAACGGCGCATCGGCGCACTCGGATTCGGGTAACAACTCGACCGTATACCCCGTATTCGCGACCTGTCTCGGGTGGTCGGCAGTCATCGTTACCGAATCGTCCTCTTCGTTTGCGATCCGATCGACGTTCGATATCTCGTCTGCAAGTCGCTCGCCGATCGTCTCGAGTGAGTTCTCCGCGGAGCGTTCCGTCTCGGACTCGAGCATCGTACTGGCCCCCATCAACAGCATCCCGATGAGGATCGTCGTGATACCGATCGTGAGGACGTGCGTGACGGCGACCGAGACGCCGCGGTCGGCGGTGCTGGATCCGATCATGATTCGTCCGGGCAGTTCTCTGCCCCTGGTTCGATTTCTCTCGTCTGGGTGTAACTCAAATCGTGTGAATCGTACGTGATCGTCACGTTTACTGAATCGGGGGGATTCGTCTCTGTGACTTCGATATCCGCCACTGCTGGCGTCGACTGAGCAGTTAGGTTCCGATAGCTATTGCGCAACCGATCGATCTCGGCGTCGAAGTCGTCTTCTAGCGTTCCGTTCTGTTCCATCGCGAGCAGACAGCCGACGCTTTGCTCGATCTCGAGACCGGTCACCTCCTCGTTGCTCGCGCTTTGACTCGTCGAACTCGAGGAGATCGTCTCTGTGTAGAGAACGCCGTTGAACACGACGACGACGCCCAGAATGATGAACGCGAGTGCAATCGCACCGATGAGGATGAGTTGTCCTCGCGTCTGCTCTCGACGACGATCTACCATACGATCACCCGGACTTCGACGACGTTGTACAGGCTGGAGTCGTCATCGTCGTATTTCGACGGAATCGTCGGCGGTTCCGTTTCGTTGATAGGGTCGTCACTCTCGTCGGACGTGACGGTCTGCCCGTTGTACAACGTAACGGTGTAACTCGCAGTAACGGCGTCAGCGGACGGGCTTCCCTGGTAGACGAGTGTCTGATTCTCCCACTCGAGGTCCTCGCTCGGTCCGGTGCTGGCGTTTGCATACTGGAGTTCGACGTTGTAGTTCTGGCCGTCCTCGGTGAATCGATCGTTCAATATCTCGCCCAGGGTGAACTCCTCGGCGAACCGATCGGCGCTGTAGACCTGCTGTCCCGGGCCACGCTGGTCGGTCTCCGCGAACCCACCGTCGTCGTCCCAGTACCGGAGCATGTACGAGAGATCGTCGTCGGCGGCGCTGGAAGCCACGACGAGGGCGTCCTGAGCTTCTTGCTGGACCTGGCTCTGGATTGCTCGATCCGCGGCTCCGCCGGTCGTCGGCGTGATCACCACCGACTGCAACGCGAACAGGACTGCCATCAGGACGATCATCGCACCGATGAAGCCCTCGAGGGTGTAGGCCTGCCCGCGGTCGTCGTCCGAACGTGGAGGTTTCACTGTCATGGTGTCACCAGATCCTCACGACGAGTCGATAGGCGGGTTCCTCGTCGTCGATTTCGTCTCCCGCGACCGAGACGATGCGGGCGGAACTGGCCGCCGGCTGATCCTCGTACTCGACACCGATCGGGTCGTCCATTTCATCGACGGGCGTCCGATCCAGATACTGGAGTTCGACGTTTATTCGGTCGACGAGAACGTCGCCGTCGTCGACCGTTCGGAGACCGAACTTTTCGGCGAACTCGGCGTCGTCCCACTCCGAGTACTCGTTGAGCAACGTGTGGTCGTCTATTTCGTTCGGCCCCCCGGTCGAGAGGTTCTCGACGATTTGGTCCGCGATTCGATCCGCCTGTGCCGTCTCCGCACCACCCGTCGCGGTATCGTACGGCGTCAGGATCGACGGGAGGAACGCGAAGACGAACGCGATCGCGAGGATGAAAATCCCGATTCCGACTGCGAAGTCCTGGGCCGTCTGCGCCCGTTCCTGTCGAACAATCGCCGATCGGGACCGCCTTTCGTCCCCTCGAGCGTGCTCGCCGTCTCGAGTGTGCTTCCGGATCATGTCAGGCCACCAGCGACCAGCCGACGAGTGCGATCGTCGCCAGTGCAACTGCGTATTTCAGGCCGCTCAGAATGTTCGCGTCCCGGATGTAGCCACAGATGAACCCGGAGATGATCCCCTGGAGAGTCACGGCGTGGAAGAACAACACCGACAGCATGTCGACGTCGACGTTGTCGCTGAGATCGGCCTCGGCGAGTTCACCTGCTCCGCCCCCGGAACCGGCTGTATCGGCGGTTCCGCCGGCCTCGAGCCCGGCCATCGTATCGATGAACTGGGTCTTGAGGATCGCGATCACCGCGAGAACGGTCATGAACGTCATGATGATGATGACGACCTGCATCCGGGTTCGCGACTTGCGTTCCCGTTCGATGTCGTCGTGGTTCTCGCTGGCGCGTGCGGCCGTCCGGAGCACGTCGGTGATCTGATTGGACGCTTCCTGAGCTTCGGTGATGAGTCGCGTCGTCCGGGCGAGTCGCGGGATGTGGTACTTGTTGTTGAACTCGATGAGCGCCTCCTTCAGGCTCGTCCCGTAGTTGACCTTCGTGTGCATCATCTCGAACTCGCGGGCGAGCCGGCCGCTCGTCGTGTCCGCGACGGATTTGAGCGACTCGAGCAGCGTCAACCCGGTGTCGTTCGCACTCGAGAGTTTCCGGAGGTCTTCGGAGAGCTGGTTGACGACGGCAGTCCGGTGGCGGACGTTCCACTCCCGGAAGATCGCAAGCGGGATCGCGATCACGTACAGCGGGATGTAGATGTAGACGAACGTCCCCCAGATCGGGTTGGCTATCATGCCGTTCCAGGAGGTCGGGACCGAGCCGGTCATCATTGCGGTCGCGACGATGACCAGCGACACTGGAACCGTGACCGCAAGTGTGAGCAAGGGATGGTCGCGGAAGAAGACGTGTGGCCGCCGCAGGACTTCGACCGTCTCGTGTGTGCCTTCCCGATTTTTGATCCGGGAGAAGACGCTGTACTCGCCCGTGAACTGCTCGACGAGCCCGAGGTCGAGGACCCCACCCTGGTTGTCCGCCTCGGTTCGAGCGTTTCCGTTGCCCATCGAGAGGTAGCCGTCGCCCGGTTCGTCGTGTTTGACCGTCGATACCAGGACGAGAAAGCCGATCCCGGTCAGGGGTATCAGCGCGTAGACGGTCAGATACAGCATCTCGTTGCTCACGGCCGCCTGCGGAATCATCTGCATCACGACCATGATGATAATGAGCAAGAGCGGGAACAGCGACAGCGTCATGTACATCTCGCCGAACAGCTCGAGCGTCTCGAGAGTCAACTCCTGTTCCTGTTTGGTGGTGCGCATGTGTTTTTCCTTCTTGTCCTCGAGGAAATTTTCCATGTCACCGCCGCTGTTGACGATCGAGAGCATGTCCGTCAGAAACTGCGAGAGTTCGTCGCTGGGTGTCTCGAGCGCCTGCTTCCGGATCGCAGTCCGGTAGTCGACGTCGAAGTACTCGGTCTCGTTGACGATGCTCTGGAACTCCCTTGCGACCTCGCCGTAGGTGTCGTCTGCTTCGGCCATCGCCTCGATGATCTCGAGCTGGTTCAGGCCGCCGACCGACAGCGCGTACATAAAGGAGACGGAGTCGCTCAGCAGCATGTTGATCTCGCGTTTGCGGGCCGAGGCACGCGAGTACGGGATCGCGGCGAGCGATCCGAATCCGATCGCGAAGCCGATCGTTCCGAACACGAGCCCGGTGAAAAAGACGAGCGCGGGGACGCGAAGCGTCTCGATGAGTTCGATGACCGTCTGGTTCTGTAGCGGCATCCCGAACGCGTCGACGGTAACGAGGCCGGTCGCGAAGATGCCGTAACCGAGGGTGAGACCGATAAACCACAGCGCCAGTCCGCCGATGAAGCCGACGCCGAGCGCCCGCGAGAGGTAGAGCTCGACGGTGTCGGTCATCCGCGCCTGGGCGAGTTTGGTTTCGAGGTCGGCGACGAACTCGCTGTCCTCGCTGAACAACCGATCGTACAGCGGGTAGAACGCGTCACCGAGCCCGTCCGAGCCGCCGGTTCCGCCGCCAGCAGGTGTCCCGTCGTCGGCTTCGAGACTCATGCGTCGGTATCCTCGTCGTCGGGTTCGTCTGTCTCGTCGTCGGTGTCCTCGCCGGCTCCGAAGATGGACTCGTCGGGCGGGGATGGCCGATCACCGAACACGGAATCGCCGTCCGACCTCGTATCGTGCGTTTCCCGGAAGATCGACGACGTGTCGTCTTCCGTATCGCTGCCGAAGATCGACGTGGCCTCCTCTCTCGAGTCCGACGCATCGGTGTCGGGATCGTCGTCCGATCCCGGTTCGTCGCCACCGAGGTCGATCGTGGGTGGTTCGCGCTCGCCACTGGTTTCCGCTGGCCGATCGCCGGCTTCCGAGCGAGAACCGTCGCCGCTCGAGCCATCCTCGACGGATGCAGCGCCCGGATCGTCGCCATTGGCGGCATCAGCCGTCGGTTCGTCGCCCATCTCGAACGGCTGTGACTCGCTGGCCGAGCCACTACCGTCGTCTTCGTCCGGTTCCGGTGCGGTCGTCTCCGCGTTCGGCGATGCGTCGTCGGTCGACCGGTCGGATTCGGCCGTGGAGTCGGTGCGGGAACTCGAGCTGAATCCGCGCTCGTCGACGGAAAATACCGGCTGTCCGGTGTCACTGGTCGCGTTGGAGGAGTCGTCCACTCCGGTATCGGTCATCTCGTGGATCTCGTCGAGTGTTTCGTCGATGTCGTCGAACAGGCCGGCGAAGTCCTCGTCGTCGGGTTCGTCGGCCGGCTGGTGTGGCGAGTCGTCGTCATTTCTCGCCTCCGGTTCCGTATCCGTCGTGGACTCGTTCGAGGCCTGCTGGACGATTTCCGTCGGGGGCGCACTCTCGAAGGGATCGTCGTCCTCCGACTCCGCGTCTGCCATGTTGAACCCGCCGGCGACGGGTTTCGTCTCGGTCGTCGACTCCGTCTCGGACGCAGCCACGAGATCGGTTCCAGGTTCGTCGTCGCCGCCGGCTGACGCGTCGGCCGTCGGTGCGGCGTCGTCGTCGGCCGCGCCGACGTCGAATCCACTGTCGTCGGTCAGCCACGCCGGGGAATCGTCGACGGCTGTTGTGGCCTCGACGGTGTCGCCGGTGTCGAAGCCGGGCGCGTCCTCCGGTGGCGCCCAGTCGTCCGTGTCGACGCCGTCGTCGGCACCCGGTTCGAACGGGGCCGCCTCGTCCGTTCCGTCTTCGTCGTCGGCTCCGACCTCCACCACGTCTTCTTTCTCGGCGTCGACGTCGCCGAGCGCGCTCGCGAGCCCGCTCGGTATCTTGCCGCGATACTGTTCGAACAGCGACTCCTCGGCGCGCTCGAGGATGTCCGTCGCAGTGCTTTCGACCTCCGGTGTTGCATCGGGACGGGGGACGAGTTCCTCCTTCTCCGGATCGACGTCGATGAGGACGCTCTCCATCTCCCGGAGGTCCTGGAGGCTGTCCTCGAGTTTCTCGTTGGCGATGAGCGTGAGGATCGTATCGGGATCGTTGATGAAGGCCTGGACCGTCGCGGCGACCTCCGCGTAGGTGTTTAGACCGTTCTTGATGAGATAGGCGAGGATGACCTCGCGTTTGAACAGTTCCTGCTCGAGTTTCTCGCGGCTCCAGCCGCGGTCGAACTGGATCTCTTCTAGAGTGTTCGAGTCTCCCATCTTGAGGAACTCGTCGGTCTCGGCCTGCCACTGGTAGACGTCCTGGACGTTGATCTCGTCGTGTTCGGCCTCGTAGTGGTTGATCTCCGTCAGGGACTTGTTGCGACGAACCTTCTGTCCCTGAACCCGGGTCTGGGTCTGGATCGAGACCAGATCCAGCGCGGTGAACATCGTCTTCGAGACGTTGATCGGGTCCGTCGTGAACCGCTTGAGCACCTCGTCGACGGAGTCGGCGTGGAAGGTCGTGTAGGTGGTGTGGCCCGTCGACATGACCTGGAACAGCGTCCGGCCCTCCTCGCCGCGGATCTCACCCATGACGATGTAGTCGGGACGCTGACGCAGCGCGGCCTCGAGCAGGTCGAACTCGTCGACGTCGCCCTGTTCGTCGTCGGAGAACGAGGGACGGGTCACCGAGGCAATCCAGTTTCGCTGTGGCAGTTCGACCTCGCGAGTGTCCTCGATGGAGACGATTTTCGCACTCGAGGGGATGAAAAGCGAGACGGCGTTCAGCGAGGTTGTCTTCCCCGAGGCTGTCCCGCCGGCGAAGATCAGGCTCTTGTGGTTCTCGATGCAGAGCCAGAGGAACGCCATCTCGTCGAGCGAGAAGGTATTCCAGTTGATGAGGTCGATCGGCGTGAAGGGGACGTCCTTGAACTGACGGATCGTGTAGTTGGTCCCGTGGTCGGAGACTTCCTTGCCGAGGGTCAACTGCGCGCGTGAGCCGTCGGGCAGAGTCGCGTCGACCTGCGGGAGGCGTTTGCTGATCCCCTTACCCGACCGCTGGGCGAGTTTGACGACGAAGTCGTCGAGTTCGTCCTCGCCGTGGTAGACGTTCGAGATGATCTGTTCGTACTCCGAGTGGTAGACGAAGACCGGCGAGTTGTAACCGTCACAGGAGATGTCCTCGACGTTGATGTCGTGTTTGATACCGTCGATGCGTTCGTAACCGATGAAGTTCCGTTTGAGCAGATAGAGGAGTTTCTCGACCTGATACTCGTTTAACGTGTCCGGGTCCTCCTCGAGGATGATTGGTTCCGGACGAACCGAAATCCCCTCGAGTGCGTCCGGGTTCGCGTCGATATCGACGTCATCGTCGTCGTTCAACAGGCCTTTTATCTTCTCGAGGAGGCCGCGTTCCGTCGTGTCGATTCCGCTGCTGGTGCCCTCGAAGAGGTCGTACCGCTGCAGTAGCCGTCGGGCCTCGTCTTCGATGACCGTCCGTCGGCCGTCCGCGTCCGCCTGCTCTTTGACCCCGTCGTCGGAGTACTTGATCGTCGTCTTGAGCTTTCCGGAGAGAAACTCCTGTAGTTCCGTCTCTATCTCGTTGAGATACGGCTCGACCACGTAGTACTTCTTCTCGTTTTCCTTCTCGGAGTGGAAGATAACGACGTAGGCGTAGGGTTTGTTCACCCAGTACCGCTCCATCTCGCGGAAGTGGCGTTTCTTCTCGAGCGGCACCGCCTTCTCGAGGTCGTACCGGTTCGCGAGCGTGGTCGCACCGGTCGCGGTCGAGAAGAACTCGTCTTCGTCGACGTCTTCCTGGACGTTGACCGTCCGTTCGTCGACGACGTCCTCGAGTTCCCTCGCGATGTTCCCGGCTTTCGCGAGTCGGTCCTCGGTGTCGTCGGGATCGAACCCGAGCGCGTCCTCCTCGTCGTGGCGGATTATCTCGCCGCTGGCGTCACGGGGTCTGCTGCCGTCGTCCTCGTAGTAGTACTCCCACTTGTAGTGTTCCCACGTCCAGACGTCCTTGACGACCGGCGTCGTCTCCGGATCGGCGTACTCGAGAAACTCCGCCTCGAGCAGGTCGTGGTTGTCGCCGGCGATCGGCAACACGTGGTCTTCGACGTCGTCAGGGTGGTAGCCGAGAAAGGAGCCCGGATCGAACGAAACGGCGTCCCAGTCGTCGCCGCTGGGGACGTCCGGTTCGATGTCCTCGTCGGTCTCGAGACCGAGCTGGTCTCCGGCGTGGGGGTCGTCGGGATAGAGTGTGGGGACTTCGTCGCCGTACCCGTACTCTTCCATGAACTCCGCCCACGTGTACGCCCCAATGCGAGCCGACGACCGCTCCTCCGCGTCGCCTTCGGGGGGTCGTTCCGCCTCCGACGCAGGTTCAGACGCCTCGCCCTCGGAGAATTCCCCGGCGTCCGACCGGTCGGCCTCGTCAATAGCCATTGAATTCAACCAAAAACTCGGCCTTCAAAAAGGTCACGTAACCATTACCACATCTGATAACGAAAATCGGATTCGTGCGTTCCGGTACTGAGCCTGACGATTACGTCATTTCAACGATAAAACCTACAGACATTTCCATCGGATACCTGACCAATAATATAATAATGGCAACAAGAATTCTCGAGATCGTACGAGCTGAATCTCGTGTGAAAAGAATTCACGACGAGTTTGGGCCGTTCTCCGACAGAGATAGTTCCGCGAGCGGCCGAAAACGTAAATTCTGTATCTTATTCTCGCATCTGGTCGCACGATGTTAACTCGTAGTGCCCGTTCACTTTCAGCTGGCAGCAAGAAACTATACCTGTCGCGAACTGAAACGTAGGGCATATGCAGTACGCTGACTCAGACCGGGCACGAGAAGTCGCTGACCGTGCCCAGGCGTTGATGGAAGAGGTCGTCCTCCCACGGGAGCGTGAACGCGCCGGCGGCGTCCCGATCTCGAGTGGCACCGTCGCGGAACTGCGGGAAGCCGCCCGCGAATACGACGTCTACGCGCCACAGATCCCCGAGGAATACGGTGGGATGGGGCTTGGCTTCCGGGACTCGCTTCCGGTGTTCGAGGAAGCCGGCCGGAGCATCCTCGGCCCGGTCGCGATGCGCGTCGACGCCCCCGACGAGGGGAACATGCACCTGCTCGAGATGGCCGGCGACGACCTCCAGAAGGAAACCTATCTCGAGCCGCTGGTCGCCGGCGAGATCAAGTCCGGGTTCTCGATGACCGAGCCGATGCAGGGAGCCGGCTCGGACCCGAAGATGATCCAGACGACCGCCGAAAAGGACGGCGACGAGTGGGTCATAAACGGCCACAAGTGGTGGACGACACAGGGCCTCGACGCCGACGTCCTGATCGTCCTCGCGCGGACCGACGAGGATGCCCACCCCTACCAGGGCTGTTCGCTCTTTCTTGTCCCCGCCGACGCCGACGGCGTCGAAGTCGTCCGCGACGTGCCCCACATGGGCGGCTCGAGCCACGGCATCTCCCACGCCGAGATCCTGTACGATAACGTCCGCGTTCCCGAAGAACACCTGCTCGGCGAACTGAACCAGGGCTTCTCCCACGCGCAGGCGCGCCTCGGGCCCGCGCGTTTGACACACTGTATGCGCTACTCGGGAATGGCAAAGCGTTCACTCGAGATTGCGAAAGCCTACACGAGCGAACGCCAGGGATTCGATTCGTCGCTCTCGGAGAAACAGTCGCTTCGCCACCGCATCGCCGACGCCGAAACCAGACTCCACGTTGCTCGGACGGCGATCCGGGACGCCGCCGATCGGATCGTAGCGGGCAACGAAGCGCGCGTCCCCGTCTCGATGTGCAAGGTGTTCACCGCAAACGCCACCCAGGACGCAATCGACCTCGCAGTCCAATGTTGTGGCGCGAACGGCATCGGCAAGGACCTCCCGCTGTCTGACTTCTACGAGGCAGTCCGCCAGTTCCGCATCGTCGACGGCGCCGACGAAGTCCACCGCCGCGTCATCGCGCGCGCCGCGTTCGAGGACGTCAGCGAGGAAGAACTCGAGCCGCTGACCCGCTTCGGTGAGCCCAGTCGTCCGGACGAGTGAGCTACTGACTCGAGGGACGTGACTGGCCAGTCTGCTCGAGAATTTGAAGAAGGGGGGGTGTAGCCCCCTGTCCGGGCGTGGCGGAATTCGAACTACGCCCGAGAACCTGCTCACTACGTTCGCAGAACCTCGGTCTAGTTCGAATCCGTCAGTGCCGCTTACACGGCTCACTGGCGTTCGCCGGTAAGCGGGCGTGACGGGATTTGAACCCGCGATCAGAAGGTTAGGAACCTCCTGCCCTCTCCGCTAGGCCACACGCCCCGAGAAAAATCCGTTAGTTGGTTTCCGTTTCGGTTTCCTCTTCGTCGGTGGTGACCGGTTCGGTGTCGACGAAGTCCTCGTCGTCCTCGTCGAGTTCGTCGAACTCCCCGGTTTCACGCATTTCTTCGAGTTCCGTTTCGACCTTTTCACGCCCCTTCTGGAATTCGCCCATCGCTTCGCCGGTCGACCGTGCCAGCTTCGGGATCTTGTTGGCCCCGAACAGCAGGATGGCGATGAAAAGGATGATCAGTAGTTCCGGACCCCCGGGTACGCCGGGGATGAACAGCGGTGCGATTTCGACTACCATCTCTATGCGTGGCTTACCCGCTGGCAATTATAACCTTTTTGGACCGCTCAGTTGAACAAGAGTCCACGATACTCCTTTCCGAGCGTGAATTGGGCCCTACCATCGGCCACACTGTTCTCTTCGAGACGATTTTTCCGGATTGATGTATAGTAACAACCGCAACTATTTACACACTGATCGCACGACAGCTGTGCGATCAGGTGTGGATTGACTTGCAGTGGCTACTATAGCTATGCGGCAGTTCTTCCCAATAGCTGACTCATCCGTGAACGAAACTGTCTTTCCTTTCTGACCGAAACTAGCTGACGATGGTAAACACAGGAGACGCTGCACCCGACTTCACTGCACCGCTCGCGAACGGCGACGTCGACTCTTTCACGCTCTCCGAGCGCCTCGAGGACGAAGCACCGATCGTCCTCGCGTTCTTCCCCGGCGCCTTCACGAGCGTCTGCACCGCGGAGATGTGTACGTTCCAGGACCGTCTGTCGGCCTTCGATGACGTCGACGCGACCGTCTACGGCGTCAGCCGCGACTCGCCGTTCACGCTCAACGAGTTCCGCGCACAGAACGAACTCGAGTTCGGTCTCATCAGCGACCTCAACCAGGAGATCGTCGACGACTACGACCTTGCGATGGACTTCGACGACCTGGGCGTCTACGGCGTCGCGAAGCGCTCGGTGTTCGTGATCGACGCCGACGGCGAAGTCGCGTACGCGTGGGTTAGCGACGATCCGGGCGTCGAACCCGAGTACGCCGAAGTCGAGGACGCTGCAGAGGACGCAGCCTGAGAACCGCCCGCTTCTCGTTTCCGTATCCCCGCAGAGTTTTTTTAGACAGCAACCGAGATTCGCCTATGAGCGATTCTGCTGCCAACGACGATGCTCGACGTGTCTACTCTCCCGACGACGACCACGCGTTCCCCGACGAGAAGCTAAACCGCGTCCTCGAGTTCGTCGACGACGACGAAGAGATCCAGACGTACCTCGAGGCACAGAACGTCAACGCGGTCGACCGGATGCAGTACAACGATCACGGCACGAAACACATCGAGATCGTCCGCAACCGCGCGCTGTGTCTCTACGACCTCCTGAAGGCGGGTGGCGTCGAGTTCCACGCCAGCCAGCAGGGACTGGCCGAGGAAGACGAGTCGGTGATCATCGCGCTCGCGGCGACCTTACACGACGTGGGCCACGTCGTCCACCGGGACGAACACGTCTACTACTCCATTCCGCTCGCAGCCGACATCCTCGATCGCGTCCTGCCCGAATTCTACGACGTCGCCGAGACGGTCCGGATGAAAGGCGAGGTGCTGCACGCGATCCTCTGTCATCACACGGCGGAGACGCCGCTGACGACGGAAGCGGGCGTCATCCGCGTCGCCGATGCGCTGGACATGGAGAGCGGTCGCTCGCGCATCCCCTACGAACACGGTGGCCGCGGGATCAACACGCTCTCGAGCCAGGCAATCAAGCGTGTCTCCTTGCACGAGGGCGAAACCCGGCCGGTGATGGTCGAGATCGCGATGACAAACGCCGCCGGCGTCTACCAGGTCGACAACCTGTTAAAAGCGAAACTCGAGGACTCGGGACTCGAGGACGAGATCCGGATCGTCGCGGTCAACACGAACGAGAACCACGAACAACTGGTCGAACGGATCGAACTCTAAATGAAAAGCAGCGCGAGTTCCCCGCCCTTCCGAAAACCTGCGGTTTTCGGCTTTCGCAAATCTTCGATTTGCGTCAACACCGTGGGCGGGGGTGAAGCGTGTCACTCCGGCGCGTGTTCCGTCTCTTCGATATACCGTTCAACCACTTCTTCCGACACTGTTCCCGTCGTCCCAACGTAGTATCCGACCTTCCAGAATCCGCCGCCCCAGAAATACGACTCCCGAATCTCGGGATACCGCTCCAGCAAATGCTTTCCAGAGTACGACTTGAATTGCCGAGCGATGTTCGCAGGGCTGTACTTCGGGTCTGTTTGCACGAACAGGTGAACGTGGTCGTCCGCAATCTCAACGCCAGAATCTCGTGACCGAAGTGATCAGCAGTCTCACCAATCAACTCTTGAACGTCGTCCTCCACTACATCGAGAACCGAGTGTCGATACTGAGCGGGATCGGAGATCCCGCGAGGTACGCAAAGCTTCGCTTTGCTTGACTTCGGACACCACACGAAGTGATACTTGCAGGAACTAACCGAATGTGCGTGACTCCGATACTCTTCCATCCCTAATCCCTGCATTTATGATGTGTTAGAACGATTGTCAAAATATGGGTGAAGAAGCCACGAAGACGATTCAGACGCGCCTTCACATAGCGTCTGGTGAACGGTCGTGGCTTCACGACGCCCGCCTCGCATCACGCGAGATCTTCAACCAAACCATCCGCCTCACACAACAAGGGCACACGCGCACCGAGATACAGCAGGAAGTTGACCGCGACGACTTCTTGCGAAACAACAAGTGCGCGGTCGTCGGCAAAGCCCTCCAAACGTGGGACTCCTACCAGTCACTCCTTGACTGGTGGGAGAACCAAGACGATCCAGATGGAGGCAAGCCGACACCACCGAGTACGGACAAATCTGGTGCGTACCCGCTCGTGATGGCGCACACGGAAGGCTACCGCCTCACCGTGGACGAAGACACGAACCGGGTGGAGTTCCGCATCAGCCCGAAACCCTACAAGAAGGTGACGGGCCATCTACGCGGTGAGCCGGACGCGGTGGACGAACTTCGAGATGTCCTCACGTCGGAGGAGGTGGATGTGGGGCAAGCCGAACTCCTGTACCGCGATGGCGTGTATTACCTACACGTCACGGTCACACGCGAGTTCGACGTGCCCGAACCCGACACCGCTGATACTGTGGTCGGCGTGGACATCAACGAGCGCAACGTCGCTCTCACCGCCCTCGACCGCGAGACAATGCGGACGAAGGGCACACTCGTCCTCGACTACGGACGGGTTAAGCAGGAGCGCCAACGCTACCACACCATCACCACTCGCTGTCAGGATCACGGTAAGACGAGCATCCACCAGAAACTCGGTGACAAGGAAGAACGATTCACCGAATGGACACTCCATCGTCTCTCCCGTGCTGTCGTGGAGTTCGCAGAACAGTTCTCGAACCCGGTTATTGTGTTCGAGGATATGGAAGGTATCCGCGACGAAATCAAGTACGGGACGTACATGAACCGCCGACTGCACAAACTTCCGTTCCACAAGTTCGAGAAGTTCGTGTCGTACAAGGCAACATGGCGAGAGATTCCCACGGACACGGTTGATGCCTATTACAACTCGAAGACGTGTTCGTGCTGTGGCGAGCGTGGGTATCGACAGGGACGGCGGTTCCGCTGTACGAATGATGGGTGTGACGTGGTGCAAGACCACGCCGACCGGAATGCATCGGTGAACATCGCGTGGCGCGAGAAGGCGAAACTCGACGGTAACACGACGAATTACCGGACTCACAAAACCCAGCCGCAAGTGCGGTTGGTGCGTCTGTCCGGGTCGGGGCGTGTAAACCGCCCAACCTCATCCCGCTCGCTTACCGAGCAGGGAGTGCTAGCGTACGGCTGAGAGAATTACAAAAGCCTCGGGCCACCGCGCCCGAGGTTGTTTACCTGTTCAGGCGAGTTCGTACCGCCCGTCGCGTCGCTCGAGGTAACCCCGTTTTCTGAGCGTGCCGGTGATCGATAGCACGGTCCCTTTCGACAGTTCGAGGTCCGTACACAGTCTGTCGGCTGGACAGCTCCCGTGGGCTGCGAGGTAGTGATAGACGAGTTTCGCACGCGGCGACTCGAGGTCGTCTGGTATCGATACGTTTCGTTTCGTCGGAGAGTCCGCGCTCTGTTGCATACGACACGTTCATAGGTTCGACAATAATAAAGTTGAGTGTCGACGATAGTCGAAATTCGTGGGAAGGAACCGGAACGCCGTCGAACGAACGACTCGAGACGGAACGCTGTAGTGGACGCCGAAATCGGAGACTTTTCGTCCGTGCCGTCCCGTGGGTCGATATGAATTATGAACTCGTCTTGCTCGGACTCTTCACCGGTGCCGTGACCGGTGGGTTCTTCGCGCTGTTCGACGTTCCGATCCCTGCACCCCCGGAACTGCCGGGGCTGATGGGTATCGTCGGCATCTATCTCGGCTACAAAATCGTCCAGGCGCTCGACCTGAGCGTCGACCTGGCCGGAACGTTCGGCCTCTGACGGAGAACGTCGATCGTCGAAGAGGGGTTCGTCAGGGCGCGACCTCGAGCGCCCCAGCACACTCCCGGGCGCGCTCTCGGATCGCGTCGGCGTCGGCCACGAGCACGTCGCCGTCGGCCATCAGGACCTCGCCGTCGACCATCGTGAACTGCACGTCGTCCCCGTGGGCCGCAAAGACCAGATGCGAGAGCACGTCGTGGATCGGCGTTGCGCGCGTGAGGTCCGTCTCGAGGCCGACGACGTCGGCTTTCCACCCCTCCCGGAGCTTTCCTACGCCGTCGAACCCTGCCGCTCGAGCGCCGTTTACCGTCGCCATCTCGAAGACGGTCCGGGCAGGCAGTGCCTGGGGCTCGAGTCGGTCGACCTTCTGGAGGAGACTCGCCTGTCGCATCTCGGTGAACGGATCGAGCGTGTTGTTACACGGCGGGCCGTCGTTGCCGAGCGCAACGTTGATTCCCCGATCCAGATAGTCGTGAATCGGTGCGACGCCGCTGGCGAGTTTCATGTTCGACGAGGGGCAGTAGGTGACGTTCGTCCCGGTTTCGGCGAGTAGTTCTCGCTCGCTCTCGTCGGTCCAGACGCAGTGGGCCAGCACGACGTCTTCGCCCGTCAGCCCGACCTCGTGGAGCCAGTGGACGTTTCGCCGGCCGGTTTCGTCCTCGACGGTGGCGACCTCGTCGCGGTTCTCGCTTGCGTGCGTGTGGATGCGGACGCCGTCGTACTCGTCGGCCAGCGCGCGGGTGCCGCGGAGACACTCCTCCGTACAACTGACGGCGAACCGCGGCGTCAGCGCGTACTGAATCCGGCCGTCGTCGACGCCGTGATACCGCTGGATGAGCCGCTCGCTCTCGCCGAGTGCGTCGTCGGTGTCCTCGAGGAGTCCGTCGGGAGCGTCCTTGTCCATCATCACTTTCCCGAGTCGACCGCGAATTCCCATGTCGCGGGCCGCTTCGAAGGCTTCGTCGGCGTGATGGACTGACAGGTGATCGATACAGGTCGTCGTCCCGCTTTCGATCAACTCGAGGTAGCCCAGTTCGGCTGCGACACGCATCTCCTCGGCCGACAGCGAGGCCTCCATCGGGAGGACGTAGTCGAACAGCCACTCGAGTAATGCGGTGTCGTCGGCGATCCCGCGCCCGAGACTCTGGACCGAGTGGACGTGTGCGCCGACCGTTCCGGGTGCGAGCAGATCGTACTCGTCGCGCTCGTGGTCTGGATACCGATCGATACAGTCCGTTCGGTCCCCGACGGCGACGATGCGGTCGTCCTCGACGACGACGGCACCGTCGTCGATTACGGTGTCGGCGTCGACGATTACTGTCCCCGACAGCAACATACCGACCCACGATAGCCGTTCCCGGCCCTTATCTCTGTGGATTCCGCGGGTCGACTCCAGTTCACGCACCGGACCTGCCAGCTGGTCTCACCCGAACAGCCGCGAAAGCACGGATCGAACTGCCGTCGTCAGTCGAGGCATAAACCAGGCAAACGAGAGGAGAGCGACCACCGTGAGGTAGCCGACACCGAGTGGCAGCACGAGTACCGGCAGCGAATCCCAGAAGATGTAGCCGGCCGCGACGAGAAGCGGCGCGAGAACGAGATTCGCGTGGACGAATCGCTCGAGGCTCATTGCTCGATAGTATCGACGACAAACGGATAGCCCTGCTGGTTTTCGACGGAAGGTCGAAATCGCCTACGGGTCAGCGCGACCGAAAACCGAATAAAAACGTCAGTAACTGCGCACTTTCGGCTCGTACTCCTTGTCCTCGCCCTCGAGGATGACCGGGCGGTAGAAGATCGACGGCTCGCCGTCGTTCCAGGAGACGAGCGTGTGTTTGAGCCACTCGTCGTCTTTGCGTTCCTGGTGGGCCTGTCGCCAGTGTGCGCCACGGAACTCGTCACGGACCAGCGCGCCGAGTGCGATCGTCTCGGCGACGTCGATCAGGTTCCGCGTCTCGTAGGTCTGCTGGAGGTCCGTGTTGAACGTGCGCGAGGGGTCGTCGACGTAGACGTTCTGGTACTCCTCGCGGCACTCGCGGATGATCTTCAGCGCCTTCTTGACGCCTTCCTCGGTTCGGAAGACGTTGACGTAGTCGGTCATCGCCTTCTGGAGCTTCTGGCGGATCTCGGAGTGCTGGACGCCGCTGTCGCGGTCCATCAGCCGGTCGACGCGCTCGCGTTCGCGCTCGACGGCACGCTCAAGGAGCCCTTCGGCGTCTGCCGTGACGCCACCGTCCGCGGCGACGCCACTCGAGGTCTCGAGTCCGGCCGCACCGGGCTGGACGGGGAGTTCGGTGTCGTCGTCCTCGACGTCGTCGCCGTAGCCGGTCCGGATCTGGGGCTCGCCGAGGTCCTCGCCGGCGGCGTGACGGCCGGCGCGCTTGCCGAAGACGATCAGTTCTGGCAGGGCGTTACCGCCGAGTCGGTTACCGCCGTGGACGGAGACGCAGGCACACTCGCCGGCCGCGTAGAGGCCGTTGATGTTGGTCTGGCCGTTCTCGTCGGTCTCGATGCCGCCCATCGCGTAGTGCTGGCCGGGCTTGACCGGCATCGGCTCGACGAGGCCGTCGACGCCCTCGAAGTCCTCCGCGAGGTGGAGAATGTTCTCGAGTCGGTCGAGAATGCGTTCCTCGCCGAGGTGGCGCATGTCGAGGTGGACGTACTCGTCGTTGACGCCACGCCCTTCGTCGACCTCGGTGAGTTCGGCGCGGGCGACGACGTCGCGGGAGGCGAGTTCGCCGGAGTTGTTCGCGTAGCCGTACTCGAACATAAACCGTTCGCCGTCGGCGTTGTAGAGAATACCACCTTCCCCGCGGACGCCCTCGGAGATGAGGACACCCGTGGAGGGAAGCGAGGTCGGGTGGAACTGGATGAACTCCATGTCTTCCAGCGGCGCACCCGCGCGGTAGGCCATCGCGTGGCCGTCGCCGGTACAGGAGACGGCGTTGGTGGTGTGGTCGAACGCCTGGCCGGGGCCTCCGGTCGCGAGGACGACCCCCTGATTGGCCTTGAACCCTTCGACGTTGCCGGACTGGACGTCGTAGGCGACGACGCCGTGACACTCGCGGTCGTTGGGATCGTCCTCGTTCGTGGTCGCGAGGTTCATCACGTACCACTCGTCGTAGACCTGGATCCCGCGTTTGACGACCTGCTCGTACATCGTATGCAGCAGGTGGTGTCCGGTCTCGGCACCGGCGTACGTGGTGCGGGGGTAGGAGAGACCGCCGAACGGTCGCTGCGAGACGCGGCCATCGTCCTCGCGGGAGAACGGCATCCCCCAGTGCTCGAGTCGGATGGTCTCTTCGGGGGCGTCCTGTGCAAGGGTCTCGACTGCTGGGGCGTCACCCAGGTAGTCCGAGCCCTTCATCGTGTCGTAGGCGTGGAGTTCCCAGTCGTCGCCGTCCTGGAGCGCGGCGTTGATACCACCCTCTGCTGCACCCGTGTGGCTGCGGACCGGATGGAGCTTCGAGACGAGTGCCGTGTCGGCTCCCGCCTCGTGCGCTGCGATCGCGGCTCGGAGGCCGGCGCCGCCCGCGCCGACCACGATGACGTCGTGTTCGTACATAGTTTACCAGAACTTCAGGTTCTTCTTGACAGCTTCCCGCTTGAGCTCCTGAATGTGCTCGGTCAGCGGGATGTCTTTCGGACACACCTCGGTACAGGAGAACTGAGTCTGGCACCGCCAGACGCCGTGTTCCTGCTCGAGAATGCGGAGTCGGTGCTCTTTGATCTGCTCGCTCTCGCGGTCGTCCATCGCGAACTTGTAGGCCTTGTTGATCGCCGCCGGGCCGAGGTACTCGTTGTCGCCGGCCGCGATGTTACACGAGGACATACACGCGCCACACCAGATACACCGCGTCGACATCTTGACTTTCTCGCGGTTCTCGCGGCTCTGGCGCTGCTCTTCGAGATTGCTCGCGTCGGGCGTATCCTCGTCTTGGAAGTACGGCTCGACCGCGTGCATCTGGTCGTAGAAGTGGCTCATGTCGACGACCAGGTCCTTGACGACCTCCTGATGGGGTAGCGGCTCGATGCGAACCGGCTGCTCGAGATCGGAGATCTGGGTCTTGCAGCCGAGTCGCTGTTTTCCGTTGACGAAGAACGCGTCCGAACCACAGACCGCCTGCCGACAGGAGTGTCGGAACGTAAGCGACGAATCGTACTCGTCGCGGGCGTACATGACCGCGTCGAGGACCGTCATCCCCTTCTCGAAGGGAACGTGGAAGTCGTCGAACCGAGGTTCCTGCTTCCCCTCGACTTCGGGGTCGTACCGGAACACCTTGATGTGAACCGTATCGCCCTCGAGCTGGGCCTTCCGTGCCGGTTCCTCGTCGGTCTTCGCGTCCTTTTTCTCGAGTCGCCGTTCCTGTGGCGACTGTGCCCCCTTCATCTCGGGGTCTTCCGGTGCTTCCTGGGTCTCTGGTTCCTGTTGTTGCGTACTCATATTAGGTCCACCCCGCCATTGCGAGTGCGACGTAGGTTCCCTGCACGATCAACGCGACACCTGCGATAACAAGGACCCAGAACACTACCTTCTTTGGGGTCCCTTCGAGGCCCTGGTTGACCAGGGCGTTGTAGACGCCGTTCAGCCCGTGGAACGCGCCGGCGACCAGGAACAGGAACATCGTCAGGAAGTAGCCGATGTCGCTCATCCGGGCCTGGGTGCCGGCGAACGTCACTTCGGCCGCGTGGTTGACGAAGTGTAGCTGGAAGAAGTGGAAGGCGAGCACGACGACGAGGAACGCCGCCGTGATCCGCTGGAGCAGCCATCCAGTTCCGCCAGGGGTAAACGAAGAGTAGCGTTCGGACATTACAGCCCCACCCCCGCGAGGAACGTCGGAACGCTGGCGACGGTGATGATCCCCGTCAGGATCAGCGACGCGTAGAAACTCTTGTCCTGTGCTTCGAGGCCGATCCCGAGGTCGACCATCAGCAGTCGGAGTCCGTTGAGAATGTGGAACACGGCCACCGCGAGCAGCCCGATCTCGAGGATGCGGATGATGAAAAGCCCCTCGAGGCCGCCGAGTGTCGCCGTGTAGACGTCGACGGCGACCTCGCCCGTTCCATCGACGTTCGGGAGTGCCTCGGCGTTTACCGTTACTTCTTCGCCCTGTGCCGCGCCGATCGCCGTGCTCAGTACCGCGATGTGGGTAAACAGGTAGCCGATCAGCATCCACCCGGTGAATTTGTGGAAAATCCACGCCCACATCCCGGCCGAGAACTCCTTCCAGCGCCCGAAGTCCTCGATGAGGCCGCGATTGTAAGACTGACTCATGCGCTCATGTGGACGGTTTGACCGCGAGGGTATAGAAGTTACTTTTGTCGCGTCCGGTTTCCGCTAGTCAGCGCTGGAGACTGAATCTCGATCGGTCGCACGCACCGAACTCGTTCGGTGTGGATCGGCGACACGTCACTCCCGCAACTGGGACTGCGATCGTTCCTCCTGTGCGGCCCTGTACTCGCGTCGCAGCGCCGTCAGCGTATCCGACGAGAGCCCGACGAGATGACAGAGCGGATTCCCCGGGTAGACGACCGGATTCTCGAGGACGCCGACGACGAGTCCGGTGAAGGGAGCCTCGACGTCGACGATGTCTTCTTCCTCCTTGAACGGGTTCGTGATCGAACAGATCGTGTCGCCTTCCCGAACGAGTTCGCCGCGACCGTGTTTCATGTCGACGATGCCGCCGGCGTCGGCCCGGATCCAGGTCTTCTCGTCGTCGTCGTCGATGACAGTCCGCCAGCCGGGCCAGTGAACCGCTGAATCGGGATGACAGCCGAACTCGGCGAGAACGCTCGCGACGCCGGTCAGCGCACGGTCGATCAACTCCCGCTGGAACCGGTGGGCCTCCCCCATCTCGATCGTGACCGTCGGCACGCCGGCCCCGGTCGCCTCGCGCCGGAGCGTTCCCGATGGGCCCTCGCCTGCGATGATGACGTTCGAACTGAACGCGTTCGCGATGCGAGCGACCGTCGGATCGTCCATGTTCGCCCGGACGTGAAGCATGTTCGTTCGCCCGCGCGTCGACGTATGGAAGTCGATCCCGATATCGCAGGGCTCGATGAAGTTCGTGAAGATGCGGTGGGCCATCCGTCGGGCGCTGGTCGACCCCTCGCGGCCGGGGAACGACCGGTTGAGGTCCCGGTCGTAGATCGGCAGGTACCGTTCCTGTGCGAGAAAGCCGGGGACGTTCATCACTGGCAGACAGACCAGCGTTCCGTGGAGATCCGAGTGGTCCCAGTCGTGGGCGACCTCCCGGACGACCTCGATCCCGTTGAGTTCGTCGCCGTGGGCCGCGGCCGACAGGAAGACCGTCGGTCCCGAATACTCGCCGTTGACGATCGTGACGGGAATCCTGATCGGATCGCCGAGGTACGTCTCACTGATACCGTACCGGATGTTCGCCGACTCGCCGGGATCGACGCGCCCGCCGTTATACGTAAAGGCACCGCCGTCGCCGTCGTCGTCGGTGCTCCCCTCGTCGCTCATACACTCGTCTGGAGAGGGACCGCCGTGAATCTTCCCCTGTGTATCAGATTCCCGATTCCAGTGCCAGAGTTTTAACTGATCGGCGGTTCGATCGAGAAAACTGTGGAAAATCTCTCCTCGTGGGTATACGTTTTGTAGGAGGATGTGGTAGCGCGCGGCATGGAAATTCGTGAAGCAACGAAATCGGACGTCGACGCCATCCGATCGATCGCCGAGACCTCGCTGAGTTCTACCTACACCGACTTCCTCGAGGCAGAGACGATCGACGACGCGGTCGAGCAGTGGTACGGCGACGGGTTCGACGACGAACTCGAGGACGACAACTCGCTCGTGCTCGTCGTCGAACGGGACGGCGACGTCGTCGCCTTCTCACAGAGCGAACTGGTCGGCCAGCCCCACGCCACGGGTCGGCTCCTGTGGCTCCACGTCGATCCGGATCATCGCGGCGACGGCACCGGCGTTCGGTTGCTCGTCCGGACGCGCGAGAAACTGCTCGAGGAGAGTGCCGAACAGGTCCAGGGGTTCGTTCTCGAGGACAACGAGGGAGGCAACGAGTTCTACCGGAGTCACGGTTTCGAACAGGCGGGCCAGCGCGAGGTCGAGATCGGTTCGGAAACGTTCACCGAGAACGTCTACGCCGAGGGCGAAATCGAGGGCGAAGGCTGGGGTGCGATCGACGAGCTGGACGTCGACGGCGAGAGTGTCTACGTCAGCTACGGCGAGGGCGCTCGCGGATCTAAATCACCGTTCTACAGCACCTACCAGACCGAGGACCGCGAGGAACGGTACGCCTGGCTCTGTGGGAACTGCGACTCGCTGGACAACGCGATGGATACGATGGGCCGTATCGAGTGTAACGTCTGTGGCAACCGGCGGAAAGCAACGCGGTGGGACGCCTCCTACCTGTAGGCCACCTTTTTGTAGGACAGGTGACTTGTAGGTGTATGGCTCCCGACCACGCCGATCCGGACAGCCTCGGCCAGTTACATCACGTCGAACTCTCCGTCTCGGATCTCGAGGCGTCGATCGACTTCTGGGAGTGGTGGCTGACGGAACTGGGGTACGAGCCGAAAAACGAGTGGGACGGCGGCCGCTCGTGGATCAACGGTCCGACGTACGTGGGGATCGTGGAAGCGACCGGCGACACGCCGGCGTTCGACGGACGAGCGCCCGGCCTGAACCACCTCGCGTTCCACGCCGACACGCGCGAGCGAGTCGATTACCTCACCGAGTGCGTCCGCACCAGAACGGACTCGACCGTGCTCTACGAGGACCAGCATCCCTACGCCGGCGGCTACTACGCGCTCTACTGTGAGAGTCCTGAGGGAATCAAACTCGAGGCGATCGGACCGGAACCACGGGAGGAGACCTGACCCGATCGGTCTGTCGGCGATCGGGGACGACAACGGACATATCTACGGTACACACTCTCTCGACTCCAGACCGGCCTGTTCGATCGCCGGTTAGCACGTCAGTACCTCCACGTAGGGCACCGTTTCGCCCGCAACCGGGTCGCTTGCCTCCTGTTGTCTCCGCATTACAATTGGCCGATTGGGTCATCCGTCGAGTAGACGGACGGAGCGGCCCGTCGCACGCGATTCTCTATGAGTACACGCGAACACATCGTCCGCGGGTTCAAGGCGACGCTCGTCTCTCGCGCGGTCTACATGCTCTCGAGTGCGCTGTTGATGTTCGTCCTGGCGCGGGTCCTGAACCCGGACGGCTACGGTGCGCTCTACTGGGCGATCGGCATCCTCATGGTCGCCCAGTTGTTCGCCGACCTGGGTCTGGGCAAGTCGACTGCGCGATACATCTCCGAGTACAGCGAGAAAGACGAGGGACAGATCCCGCATCTGCTCCAGTCGGCGATCGTCTACAAACTGGTCGTGCTTACCGTCGTCGCGTACGCGCTGTTGCTCTTTCACGAGCGGATCGCGATCGTGCTGGGTGATCCGGACGCAGCCCCGTTTCTCGCGGCTGGCGTCCTCTTTATCATCGCCAACTCCTTCAGCGGCTTCTCGATGATGGCGTTCCAGGGGTTCAATCGGCTCGGCTACAGCGCCGCGGTCCAGGCGGTCAGCGGCGCCACGCGACTCGTCTTTGCCGTTGCGTTTGTCGTGCTCGGGTTCGGTGCGCTCGGAGCCCTGTTCGGGTACATCGTCGGCTACGCGATCGCAGGCGCGTTCGGCCTCACAGTTCTCTATTTCAAATTCTACCGGACGTACGATCCCGCCGAGGAGTACGAGGAGGGGCTCTCGCGGCGACTCGCGGAGTACAGCATCCCGCTGACGGCAACCCGAAGCGCGAACGTCATCGACAAGCGACTCGACGTCGTCCTCGTCGGCGTCTTCCTTACGCCCGCCGCGGTCGGCTTCTACCAGCTGGGCAAGCAGATCACCGACTTCGTACTCGCACCAGCCGAATCGCTCGGCTTCACCATCTCGCCGAACTTCGGCGAACAGAAGGCGACCGGCCAACTCGAGCAGGCCAGACGGATCTACGAGGAGTCGCTGACCCACACGATGCTGGTCTACATTCCCGCGGCGGTGGGACTCGTTCTCGTCGCCGAGCCGTTTATTACGATGGTGTTTCCGGAGTACGAGGGTGCGATCCCCGTACTGCAGATCCTCGCGGGCTTTATCGTCCTGCAAGCGATCACGAACCTCACCAGCGACAGTCTGGACTATCTCGGCCGCGCACGCCATCGAGCGATCGCGAAAGGCGGAACGTCCGTGGCCAACTTCGGACTGAATATCGTACTCATCCCGACGATGGGCGTCGTCGGTGCTGCAGTCGCGACCGTCGCCACGCACACGGTGTACGTCGCAGTGAACCTCTACATCCTCCACAGCGAACTGGCGCTACGAATCGGCCGCCTCGCACGCTCGGTCGGGACCGTCTGTGCCATCACGCTTGTCATGGCCGTCGCGGTCTCGCTCGTGCGGCCGATGGCCTCGAGTCTCACGATGCTGATCGCCACGATAGCCCTCGGCGCGGCGGTCTGGGCGTTGCTCGCGGTCGCAAGCGGGATGGTCGATCCGCGGGAGGTCCGCTCGGTGCTTGGCTAACCTCGCGGTGATGGTCGAAACCTTGCGAATACTTATCCGCGAGTTCGGTGTCTAGGGGCTATGGCCGTTGCCGATCCCGTCACCGTCGGCGTACTGAGTCTCCACACGAGCAAGGAAACGAAAGCGATCCTGAACGCGGTCGAGGCCCTCGGCCACGATACCGAGTGGCTCCGAGCGGAAAACACCACGATCACTGTCTCCGACGGCAGCGTCACCCTCGAGCCCTCGGTCGACGTGATCGCGAACCGAATGCTGCTGTCGAATACCGAACAGCCCTGCGAGGAACTGGGACTGGCGAACACCTTCTCGCATCTCGTGCCGATGCTCAACGAACCGGCCGCCGTGATGACGGCATTTCACAAGCTCTCGACGGCGACGACGCTCGCAACAAACGAAGTTCGGACGCCGGACGTCACGCTGGCACTCAGCAGCGACGAACTGAACGCGGCCCGCAGTCGGTACGGCGAGGAAGCCGTCTACAAGACCGCCATCGGCACTCACGGTGGCGGTACCTGGAAGGTCGGCCCCGGCGATCCGGTCAACGCCAAGGTCGGGAATCGGTACGCCTTCCTCCAGGAACTCATCGACCGGGATGACGTTCGTCACCGGGACCTCCGTGTGTACATCGTCGACGGCGAGATCGTCGCCGCGATGTATCGCTACGCGCCCGACAACGACTGGCGAACCAACGTCGCACTCGGAGGATCCGTCGAAGACGCAACCGAGGACCTCCCCGAGGAAGCCGCGGCGATGGCCAGGCACGCGTCGGACGCCATCGGACTCGACTACGCCGGCGTCGACCTCGTCGAGGGAACCGACGGCTGGTTCGTCCTCGAGGTCAATCCGACGGCGGGGTTCAAGGGACTCTACGAGGCCACGGGAGTCAGTCCGGCACCGTACATCGCGAAACTCGCGATCGAGCGAGCCGGTGGTCGGGTCGACGACGACCGAGTCGCCGAACTTCGAGGGGTGCTCGACGACTCCCGTCCGACCGCCCAGCCCGCACAGCCGGCACCCGAAGATACGGAGCCAACTGTCATCGGCTACACCGAAGAGGTCGTCCTCTCGGGAACGAGCGGCTCGAAGTCCGTCCTCGCAAAGTCGGACACCGGTGCGACACGGACGAGCATCGACACCGCTCTCGCCGCCGACATCGGCGCGGGACCGATCAAGTCGATCACCCGCATCAGGTCCGGCAGCAGCAAGACCGCCAAGAGCCGCCCCGTCGTCGACGTCGTCGTCGGCGTCGGCGGCAACCGACACACCGTCACCGCGAGCGTCGAGGATCGCAACCACATGGACTACCCCGTCTTGCTCGGCCGGGACATCCTCGAGAACTACCAGGTCGACGTGAGTCGGCGGATCGACGCGGACGAATCCGATACGCCCGAAGAAGAGGAGTGAGTTCCGGTTGGCAGTCCTTTCTTTCTCGTACCCGTTGATTTATTTATTCCTTCGTGGAAGGGGTGAGTATGACGACGATCCTCGCGTCGACGCTCTCCGGCACGCCCGTACTGGGATCGGATGGCTCCGAGATCGGGACGGTCAAAAACACCAGAATGGACGTCGAAACGGGCGAGTTGACCACCGTCCTCGTTACCCCGTCCACGCATCGAACCTACGGATTCGAGACCGAAGCGGACGGATCGTTGCTCGTTCCGATCGGTCGCCTCCGAGGTATCGACGATTACCTCGTGATCGATCACTCGTAGGCACGCCGTAACGGACTCGAGCGGTCGAGAGATAGCCCGGGCACAACGGTAACGCGAAATTAGCTGAACTGAGATCGGAGATTCCACACTTGCAGTCCACTCTCGAACAGAGACGGGAGAACGAGTCAGTGTCCGACACATCGAGTATCTCTTCACGTGCCGACTCTACCACCACACTGTGGCGACGTACACGATCACGTACTGTTTCCGCCTCCCCGACGAGCCAATCGAACGGAGGATTCACGGTGCCGATCCCCGAGACTGGCACTGGTAGTCACGCCTGCCTCCTCGAGAATATTGGGATCTAGTCGCGTTGAAACCGACGATTTTGACTCGTCTTGCCGATTTTCTGTATGCACAGCGTGAGCCCACCGCTGACAAAAATTTATACATCAATAAGATTTGTTCGGCCACACCGAATACATCCTTATCGGATTAGAAAATCTTAATAGGCGAAAGTAGCAACTGTTCGATGATGATAGGCTCTGACCAAGACTGGTGGCCGAACCAGTTGGACCTGGAGATTCTCGACCAGAACGCCGAACAGGTCGATCCCCGGGGCGAAGACTTCGATTACGCCGAGGAGTTCGAGAAACTCGACCTCGAGGAAGTGAAAGCGGACATCGAGGACGTGCTGACGACGTCCCAGGAGTGGTGGCCGGCGGACTACGGCCACTACGGACCGTTGATGATTCGGATGGCGTGGCACAGCGCCGGCACCTACCGAACCAGCGACGGTCGCGGTGGCGCCGACGGCGGCCGACAGCGTCTCCCGCCGCTCAACAGCTGGCCCGACAACGCGAACCTCGACAAGGCACGGCGCCTGCTCTGGCCCGTCAAGCAGAAGTACGGCCAGAAGCTCTCGTGGGCCGACCTGATGATCCTGGCCGGCAACGTCGCGCTGGAATCGATGGGCTTCGAGACGTTCGGCTTCGGTGGCGGACGCGAGGACGACTTCAAGCCCGACAAGTCCGTCTACTGGGGTCCCGAGAAGCAGATGGAAGAGTCCGATCGCTTCAGCGACGAGGGCGAACTCGAGGAGCCTCTCGGCGCGACCGTAATGGGACTCATCTACGTCAACCCCGAGGGTCCGGACGGTGAGCCGGATCCGGAAGCAGCCGCGGAACGAATTCGGGAGTCGTTCGGCCGCATGGCGATGGACGACGAGGAAACGGCCGCGCTCATCGCTGGCGGACACACGTTCGGGAAAGTCCACGGTGCCGACGATCCCGACGAGCACGTCGGTGCCGAGCCCGAAGCGGCTCCCATCGAACAGCAGGGTCTCGGCTGGGAGAGCGACTACGGCGACGGCAAAGGTCCCGACACGATCACCAGCGGGATCGAAGGGCCGTGGACCACCGCGCCGACCCGGTTCGACACCGGCTTCATCGACAACCTGCTGAACTACAAGTGGTGGCCCGAGAAAGGTCCCGGCGGTGCGTGGCAGTGGACCACCCAGAACGGCGAACTCGACGAGGCCGCACCTGGCGTCGAGGACGCCTCGGAGAACGAGGACGTGATGATGCTGACCACGGACGTCGCCCTGAAGCGCGACCCCGACTACCGGGAGATCTTAGAGCGCTTCCAGGACAACCCCAAGGAGTTCCAGGACGCCTTCGCGCGAGCGTGGTACAAGCTGGTCCACCGCGACATGGGGCCGAAGAAACGACTTCTCGGCCCGGAGGTCCCCGAAGAGGACATGCTCTGGCAGGACCCGCTCCCCGACGCCGACTACGACGTAATCGGCGACGCGGAGGTCTCCGAACTGAAAGACGAGATCCTCGCATCGGATCTTTCGGTCTCCCAGCTGGTCAAGACCGCCTGGGCAGCAGCCTCGACCTACCGCGACAGCGACAAGCGCGGCGGCGCGAACGGCGCCCGCATTCGCCTCGAGCCCCAGCGTAGCTGGGAAGTCAACGAGCCCGCCGAACTCGAGACAGTGCTCGAGACCTACGAGGGGATTCAGGAAGAGTTCAACAGCTCGCGCTCGGACGACGTGCGCGTCTCGCTTGCCGACCTGATCGTGCTGGGCGGCAACGCGGCCGTCGAGCAGGCTGCAGCGAACGCCGGCTACGACGTCGACGTCCCGTTCGAACCGGGCCGTACCGACGCCACGCAGGAGCAGACCGACGTCGACTCCTTCGAGGCGCTCGAGCCCGACGCTGACGGATTCCGCAACTACCTCCCGGCCGACCTCGACCGACCGGCGGAGGAGACACTCGTCAACAGAGCCGATCTGCTCGACCTGACGGCCGACGAGATGACGGTGCTGATCGGTGGTCTGCGTACGCTGGGTGCGACCTACCAGGACACGGATCTCGGCGTCTTCACCAACGAGCCGGAGGCGCTGACCAACGACTTCTTCGAGACTGTCCTCGACATGGGCTACGAGTGGGAACAGGCCTCCGAGGACGAAGAGATCTACGAGCTTCGTGACCGCGAGACCGGCGAGGTCGAGTGGAAGGGGAGCCGCGTCGACCTCATCTTCGGCTCGCACTCCCGACTCCGTGCCATCACGGAAGTCTACGCGGCCGAAGACGGCGAGGAGCAGTTCGTCGAGGAGTTCGTCCAGGCGTGGAGTAAAGTAATGCAGGCCGACCGGTTCGACCTCGAGTAACTCGAACCGCTCCCCGGTCGACTCACGTTTTTCAGGGGCGCTACTCGCTCCGGAGAACGATCTCGTCTTCTCTGACTTCTTTTATTTGTGCCGGCTCGACCGGATACTCGTCGTCGTCGTGACCGCCCCAGCCGAGTCTCGCCTTGAGCCGATCGGTTAGACCGGGCTCCGGATCGATGTAGACGGTATCCGATTCGATGGTCGTCGCGACGCCGATCTCCTGGCCCGATTCGTCGACGACGACTTTCCCCTGGTCGTTCGGCGAAATAGCGACGGACTGATCTACTTCGATCGTCGGCTCTTCGTCGGCTTCAGCCGCGGGTTCCGCACTGGCTTCCGGCTGCGCCTCGCTTGCGTCCATCTCGGTTGTCGCTCCCCGCTCTTCCGACGTGATCGTCTCGTACTCCTCGACGTCGATGATCTCGCCCTCGAGGACGTCGCTACCGATGACTTCGGACTCGATCGTCTCGGTCTCCTCGAGCAGGAACTGCATTCGCGTCCGTTCGTGAATCTCGTCTTCGCGCGTTCGGCGTTCGATGAGTTCGCTGCGGACGGTGTCGCCCTCGCCTCGCTTGCTCTCGATGATCTCCCGTTCGATGACGTCGTCAGGCGAGACGTCCGTGTGAACGACGTCGCTTTCCAGGATGGATCGCTGAACGGTCTCGAGTTCGACGTCGGTCTCGATCTCGTCGTGTTCGATCCGTTCGTCGTGTTCCAGGTCGACGTCGACCACCCGGCTCTCGACGGTGTAGCGTTCGATCTCTTCGACGGTGTCGAGACGGGTCTCGTCCGTCGTCACCTCGATCACGTCGGCGGAAACGAACTCGGTGTCGACGATCTCTCTGGTCAGTAGCTCCGAATCGACGACCGTTCGATCCGCTATTTCGGTGTCGACGACCTCGCTCTCTATCGTATCCCGTTCGACGATCTCCCGTTCGACGACCTGCGTCTCGACGATCTCGGTCGTCACCGTCTCCCCCTGTCGGAGTTGCTCCTCGAGTTCGCTCTGGCCGAGGTCGGCGCGGTCGAACGCCGCTTCACGCTCGAGAAGATCGAAACTGCCGAGTCCAGTCCGATCTCCCGGCGGTTCCTCGTCCTCGTAGACGAAGACGAGATCCCGGTTCGTGAACGTCTCGGCGAACTCGTCCCAGGTGTGTTCTTCGTGTTCCTCGCCGATTTCGTCCCGGCGAGCGAACGTGTGGCCGTGTCCTTCGCCGCCGTGTGTCGAGACAGGGACTGCGTCCCGCTGTTTGGCCCACTCCCGGATCCGATTCGGATCCGTGGTCATGCGTCGCTGTGCCGGTCCGTCGGAGTCGTTCGGTGTGTCGTTTCCCATTACTTCTATCGCAGTCGATCCATACGTTAGTCAGCAGGGCCGTCTCTTGCCAGCAGTCTGTGATCTCCAGCGGTGGACGACGGCTTTTGCCGGAACCGACACGGTATCCGGCAAACCAGCCGGCTCTCCGAAAGAATAGCGAAGAGAACGTTACCGAACCCAGTTTCCGACTCTCTCCGTGGTCGCTACAGCAAAAACAAAATAGAGGCTGGATTAGAAGAGTCCGTCGTCGTCTTCTTCGTTGTCCGGTTCCTCGTCGTCAGGCTCTTCGTCGTCCATCTCGTCGTCCGGCTCTTCGTCGTCGACTTCGTCGTCAGGCTCTTCGTCGTCAACCTCGTCGTCTTCTTCATCGTCGACCTCGTCGTCCTCTTCGTCGTCAACCTCGTCGTCCTCTTCGGGTTCGCCCTCTTCGACCGAGACGTCCACCTCGAGCAGGTTCAGTTCCGTGTCGAGGAACGAGGCGTCGCCGGTCATCGTTACCGAGTCGCCTTCGGCGACTTCGGCGTCGTCCTCGTCCACGAAGATGTGTCCGAGAACGGTCCCTGCGCCGACGTCGAACTGAACGATGTAGACGTCCCAGTCGCCGATGTCGTCGAACTGCTCTTCGTTCAGCCCTTCCAGAACAGTGTCCCGAGTGCCAGACTCGAGTTCTGCGATGACGTCGGCGTTCACGTCAGGGTAGTAGTCCTGCCCGGTGACGACGACTTCGCCTTCCTCGCCGTTATCCATGTCGTCGTCTTCCTCGTCGTCCTCCTGAGCGGTTGCAGTAGCGGTAGCGCCAGCACCGGCCGCGAGTGCTGTTGCAGCCAACGTCCCTTTTTTCATAAACGAGCGCCGTGAGTCTCCGTGTAGGTCTTCCTCACTCATATCTCTCATGCCCTCGTGGGCAACGGCGCTTGGCCCATAATTTGCATAAGTAGCTACGTCTGTTTCACTACGTCACACGACCATTTCACAGGTTAATGCCGAGAAGTGTCCGAGACAGCCGTCTCCGCCGCCTTCTATGTCTGGTTTTTTACACTCTCCAAAAGATATGATTGCCACGGAGAGTCATCGGCATCCCGTATCAAATAGATTGTTTATAGGGACGACCTCGGGCGGGAAAGGTGTTTAAATGTCCTGTAGCCGCCTCCCACAGACAGTACGGGTTTCGAACCGAACGCGTGCCCCATCGAACGTTTCGCCGTTCCCATACTCCCATTTCCATGAGGTGCATACAGTTTCGCCTCTGGACCTATTTCAAAAAGCTAACTTAATCGCGTGATCGGTGCGATGAGTCGCCCGTTACGGGAATTGGCAGACGATTACCGTTCGCCGGCCGCGCATGAAGGGTGTACGTTTATCCCGATGGTGACCACGTTTCGGCCTGGCCCTCCAGAACGCCGGAATTTGGCCTCTGGAGGGCCACGGGGTCGTGAAACCACTTCGGGCTCCAGCCAGTCGAACGAGCGGTCGCTGGAGTCCGTCTTTTCCAGCGAATCAGCACGCCTTCGAGGATATATCGCGTCTCCGTCAGGAGTCCGACTCGTACTCGGCCCAGATGTATCTCGTCGCGACCGACCGATACGGCCGCCACCGGTCGCCGATCTCGCGCATCTCCGCTCGCGTCAACTCCTCGCCGTCGGCGTACAGCTGTTCGATGCCGCGACGGACCGCGAGATCACCTAGCGGGAGCACGTCGGGGCGCTCGAGGACGAAAAGGAGGTACATGCGAGCCGTCCACTCCCCGATACCCTTGATCTCGGTGAGGTGGTCGACCACCTCGTCGTTGGAGTAGTCGGCCAGTCCTGCTCGAGAGTAGTCACTCTCCTGGAACGCTCGAGCGGCGTTTCGTAGGTACTCGATTTTGCTCCGGGAGAGGCCGGCGTCGCGGAGCGCGGCGTCGTCGGCGGCCAGAATCCGTTCGGGCGTCACCTCGCCGTCGAGGAGGTCGAACACGCGTTCGCGGACGGCCGTCGCGCTCGCGGTCGATAGCTGCTGGTTGATGATCGAGATACAGAGTCGCTCGTACTCGTTCCAGTCCGGTTCGACGTACGGGTCGTGGCGGTCGACGAGTTCCGCCATCACGGGATCCTCTCGAAGAACGGGATGGGCCTCTTCTAACATTACCGTCTCGGTTATACAGGACCGGGTAGGCATATGCGTCCCGGTCGCAACTGCTTCCGACTCACTCGAGATGGTGGTAATCCAGTTCGTACCCCTCCTCGAGCGCGTCCTGCACGGGCGGGCTAGGTTCGCCGACTCCACGCCGTCGGATCGAAAGTTCGCCGTCTTCGACCGAGACGACGAGGTTGACCCGCCACTCCTCGTCGATCTCGGGGTAGTCGGTCCGGTGGTGTGCGCCGCGGGACTCGGTTCGCTCGAGGGCCATCCGGAGCATCGTCTCGGCGACGGTGAGGCTGAACGAGAGGTCGACGGCGTACTCGAAGGATTTCGATGTACGGTCGTCGTCGACGTCCAGGTCGGCCGTCCGCGCCCGGAGCGCGTCGAGTTTCGCGAGCCCCTCTCGAAGCTCGTCCTCGTTCCGGAGGATGCCGGCGTGGTTCCACAGCAACTCGCGGAGGTCCGCGAGCAGTTCCGTCGGGCCTACGTCGCCGTCTGCGCCAGCCAGCGACTCGAGCGCCTGGAACTCGCGTTCGGCGACGACCCGCTGGTCGTCGGTTACGTCTGGATCGGTGTCGTCGTCCTCGAGAACGTCCGCGACGTGTTTGCCGACGAGTTTCCCGATCGCGACGGTCTCGGCCAGCGAGTTGCCGCCCAGCCGGTTCGCGCCGTGGACGCCCGCGACGGTCTCACCGACGGCGTACAGCCCGTCGACGCCGGTCTCGCCCGTGCGGAAGTCGACGTCGACGCCGCCCATCGTGTAGTGGGCCGTCGGTGCGACCTCGATCGGTTCCTCGGTGATGTCGACGCCCAGCGACTCGAAGCGTTCGACCATCCGTGGGAGCCGATCGCGGACGTAGTTCGGGTCGCGGTGGGAGATATCGAGGTAGACGCCGCCGTTCTCGGTGCCACGTCCCTCCTCGATCTCGCGGGCGATCGCTCGTGCGACGACGTCCCGGGCGTCGAGTTCCATCTGGTCGGGCGAGTACTGCTCCATGAACCGTTCGTCGTCGGTGTTGTACAGCTGACCGCCCTCACCGCGGACCGCCTCGGTGACGAGTCGGCCATCCCACTCCTCGCCGTAGCGTTCGCCGACCATCCCCGTCGGGTGGAACTGGACGAACTCGAGGTCCAGCAGGCCCGCGCCGGCCTCGAGCGCCAGCGCCTGTGCGTCGCCGTTGTTCTCGTCGTCTCGCGAGGAGTGACGATCGAAAACGGCGGAGAACCCGCCGGCCGCGAGGACGACGTGGTTCGACCGAAAGAGGAGCCCCTGACCGGACTCCATGTCGAACCCGACGGCACCCGAGACGCGCTCGCCGTCCGAGAGCAAGCGCGTGATCATGACGTTCTCGCGGTAGGAAACCTCGAGTTCCTGCGCTCGCTCGATCAGCGTCTCGAGCATGGCCTCGCCCGTCCGGTCGCCGACGAAACACGTCCGCCGGTAGGACTGTGCGCCGAAATACCGCTGGTTGATCTTCCCGTCGTCAGTGCGGTCGAACGGCGTGCCCCACTCCTCGAGTTCGCGGATGCGGTCGGGCATGTGTTTCGTCGTGAGTTCGACGGCTGCAGGGTCGTTCAGGTGGTGGCCCTCGTTCAGCGTGTCCGCGGCGTGGATAGTCCAGTCGTCCTCGTCGTCGAGCGAGCCGAGCGCGGCGTTAACTCCGCCTGCGGCCCACGTCGTGTGTGCGTCGCCGTGGCCGCGTTTTCCGATCACCAGTGGCTCGAGGCCCGACTCGGCGAGTTCGATGGCGACGCGGGCACCTGCCGCGCCCGCGCCGATCACGAGTACCGGCGTGGTGACGACGTCGTACTCGAGACTCTCGCGGTCGACGGCGCGCTCGTCGTGTTCGATTCGGTTTTCGGTGCCGGCGTCCGCACCGAACTGGCGGATTTTCGGTTCGGTGGAGGGGCGTTCTGTCATCACGATTACGTAGGTTGCGAGCGCGTATACGTCCCGTCCCAAACCACGTCGATCGGCCGAATATGGCCGTAATGAGCGTCCTACTGGCACCAGTTCCGTCCGGGAATTTACGGTGTTGTCGCCCGTACGGACGACCATGCAGCCGGTGGTCCATCTGGTCGTCGGCTATCTCTGTTATGCGGCCTATGCACGCTGGACGGACGGCGAACCGCCAGCGTCGACCCCGGCAGCGGTGGCGATCGTCGCCGCGGCGATTCCCGACCTGCTGGATAAGCCACTGTACCACGCCGGAATCACGCCCGTCGGTCGAACGATCGGTCACTCCCTGCTGTTCGCTGTCCCCGTCGTCGCCCTCGCGTGGCTCGTCGCCCGACGCCGCGGCCAGGAGCGACTCGGCGTCGCGTTCGCGATTGGCTACGGCTCGCACGTCGCGACTGACATCCCCTGGCACGTTCTGGCCGGTGACTACCACGAACTCGGCTTTCTCCTGTGGCCGATCACCTACATGCCGGAGTACTCCGGCGTCAAACCGCTTGGAACGGTTCCCAGCCTGGGACTCGAGGCGACGACGCTGTGGCTCGAGGCAGTGATCTTCGTCGGCGGAATCGCGCTATGGTGGCGCGACGGCCGGCCGGGTCTCGATTTCCTCCTCAAGGCCGGCGACCTCGCCCGCCGCCGGAACGACGCAATGGTCACTGAGGATCACGTCCGCGAGGCGAAGCAGCTACTCGAGAAACAGCGGATCGAGGAATCGATGAAGGAACTCACGTCCCACGGCCATCTTACGTTGCTGGCGGTGGTGGCGTCGACGGTCGCCAACCCAAGGGAGGTCCCACTTCGGAAACAGATGATCTACGAGCAGTACCAGGATCTTTCGCAGGCGACAGACACCGACCCGCTCGGCGGTCGAGCGTTCCACAACCACCTCGCCGAACTATCCATGCTCGGCATCCTTGATCGATCGAGACGGAACGAGGGGCGCGCCGGCGGCATCTACTACGAGTACGAGGTCGACGTCTCACTCGACGCCGCACTATCCACTCTCGAAAACCAGCACATGAGCGGCGAACTCGACCTCGAGTCGCTGCGGGAGACCGCCCGCGAGAAAGGACTAATATAGCGTTTTTGGCGGGTCCTCGATTTCTTTGTCTTCACTGTAGACCGTCGGGCTCGAGTTCGTCCCGGAGGAATTGCTGGCCAAACTTATTCAACACCCAGTTGTTCCAAAGAGGGTCAAACTCGAGTGCCCGTACTCAAAACGCCGCTTTTAGGTTCAAAAAGGTGACGTACCCACCGATAACTGCGATAATCACAGCGATAGTCACGACGCTGGGATAGCGGAGGTACGCGACGATACTCAAGAGGCCGAGAACGAACAACACAGCTAATTCGATCGATATCTCGGTCATATGCTTGCTTTTACGGTAACTGAATTAATAAATTCGATTCTGGTCTCACCAGATCTAATCGTCAGAAAAGGTTCTTTAGCTAACTTTTGTCTGCTCCGTCATCTTCAGAAGTGGGACAGGGTTCGTTCGGTCCGCAACTCGGCGGATCGCTGGGAATGTCCGGAATGCTTGGGGGATCGGACCGAGCTTCGCTTGCATTGCCATAACCTGGGATAAGAATAGTCCATTCGTCATCATCGCCTGCGTCACCGATCCAGCTGTGTGGTTGGTCGTACGGCACGGGGCGGCCCCCTGAGTTCTGAATGTGAGAGTAGAAGGTGACTGATGCGTTCTCGCCATGGTCAACCGGAACTCGGACGAGGACGTTGTGCATGAATGCTCCGCATTCCGTAACCAATGTCCCTGAAGTCTCCTTAAGCTCGTACGTCCATTCGTCACTCGTCTGATTTTCGGTATCATATTCGTCCCCGAGGGATGCTGCCATTCCTCCAACTCCCAGAGCGGCGCTCGTTCCCGTCAAGATAGCTGCGGCGCCCGCTCCGACTGGCGGTGCCGCAGCGGCGAGGCCGAAGACGATACTCGCGCCGCCTAGCACTAACGGAAGGTCGTTATTTCCAACATCTATATCGGCTTCTTCCAGGTCCTCTAGATCCGTCGTCCACTCGTCGTCATCAACGTTCGGTATGTTATCCTCGAGGACGTCCTCGCCCATCTCTGCACCGATTCGCGGCGCGTTCGTGGTGACGTTGCTAACGTCGATATCAGTAGACGTAACGCCCAACTCGTGGTCGCGACCAAAGATGTTCATAGGGTGAATTCCGTTGGGGAGGTCCGATTCGTTGAAATCGTCTCGAAGGGCTAGGCCAAAGGATGAAAGCCCAAATTCGAAGATGTTACGCGACCGCCCTTCGTAGACTTCGTTCAAGAATAGTGTCCGGCGAATAGTTACGGAGCCATCGCCGGGATTCGTACCGCTGATTTCACCCTCCCAGTGTCGTTCGTTAATACCAAACTCCAACGGATCAAAATCATCTTCCACGGAGAACGTCTCGTAATCCTTTGGGGCAAAATCGTCGTCCAGCGGATCATAATCGTCGTCTGTGCCGCTGACCGAAGCGCTTCCCAATAGTGGCACTGCAGCGGCTATGCCTGCTGTGCGTAGAAACGTTCGGCGACCGCTGTCGATAGAACCATTCATCGAGCTTGACTTTCCAAGATTGCGATCGTCATGCATGCAAATTATCCAACCATTCTAATAATAATAAATCTATGGAACTATTCGAATTTTGTAATATGTGGTTCTATTTAGTAGTTGTTTATAATTTATTCTGGCTTCACAATCTGTAAGAGCTAATAGACATTGTCTAGTTTAGCGCCCCACTAGTATCCATTTATTGAGGTGTTGGGGGGGGAGGTGGTCGTGTGTTATAGGCTGTGGTGGCGCGACGGCCAGCCGGGTCTCGATCCCCTCCGAAGGCGCTTTTCCTCCCGGTGAGACGCTGACATCGCCGGCTGGGCCTTGACGGGCATTCGACCGGATAGAGCAGGTATGGGCTCTCTCGAGGACAGATCGGCACTAGTTACCGGCGCATCGAAAAGTATCGGACGAGGAATCGCGGAGGCGTTCGCCCGCGAGGGTGCCGACGTGGTGGTGAACTACCACTCGGACGAAGAAGCGGCCGAGGAGACGGTCGAGACGATTGAGGACGACGGCGGGACTGCGATCGCCGTCCAGGCGGACGTGAGCGACGAGGACGAGGCCCGGCAACTCGTCGAGCGGACCACGGCGGAGTTCGGCGGCGTCGACGTACTCGTGAACAACGCGGGCATCCTGGAACCGGCGACGATCGACGAGATGGACGTCGAGACCTGGGACAGGACGATCTCGGTCGATCTCCGTGGAACATTCCTGGTGACGCGGTTCGCTATCGAGGGGATGCTCGAGCGGGGGAGTGGCCGCATTATCAACGTCGCGTCGCAACTGGGAATCAAGGGGGCCGAAGAGCTCACCCACTACTCGGCTGCCAAAGGCGGCGTCATCGCGTTCACCCGTGCGCTCGCTCGAGAGGTCGCGCCCGATATACAGGTCAACGCCATCGCGCCGGGCCCCATCGAGACGGACATGCTCGACGATACGACCGAGGAGTGGCGCGAGAACAAGAAGGCGGAGGTGCCGCTCGATCGGATCGGGACCGTCGACGACGTCGTGCCGACGGCGGTGCTGCTCGCCGGGGACGGCGGCGATTACTACACGGGGCAGACGCTCAGTCCCGACGGCGGGGACGCGATGCACTGATTATCGATCCCGGCTCTCGAGTTCGGGCGTCTCCGGTTCGACGTTCGCGAGTCGCATCGCGTTACCCGTCACGCCGAGACTCATTCCCATGTCGCCGATGACGACCGCGTGGATCACCGTGACGATGCCGAACGGCGCGCCCGCGGCGAGCACCGCCTTCACCGCGAGGCTCGACCAGATGTTCTGCCGGATGACGCCGTTTGCCTTCCCCGAGAGTTCGTAGAGGTACGGAAGGCGGGTGAGGTCGTCGCCTATCAACGCCACGTCCGCCGTCTCGAGTGCCGTGTCGGTCCCCGCAGCCCCCATCGCGACGCCGACAGTGGCAGTCGCGAGGGCGGGCGCGTCGTTGATACCGTCGCCGACCATGGCGACGTGGGCTGGCTCGTCACCCTCTCCGTACTCTTCCTCGAGTCGATCGATCCACTCGAGTTTCTCCTCGGGGAGCAGTTCGGCGTGGTACTCGTTGATTCCGACCTCGTTCGCGATCGCTCGCGCGGTTCCCTCGTTGTCGCCGGTGAGCATCACGACGCGGACGCCCTGGTCTTGCAGTTCCGAGACAGCCCACTTCGCCTCGGGTCGGACGCGGTCCGCGACGCCGACGACGCCCAGCAGTCGGTCCGCAGTGCCGACGATCACGACCGTCTTCCCCTCGGCCTCGAGTTTCGGGACGACCTCCGCGAGCACGTCGAGACAGCCCGGCCGGTCGCACTTCGACGAGGTCTCGTACCCCATCGACTCGAGGCCAGTCCCGCCGTCGGTCGTCGCGTGGACGTGCTCGAGGTCCGCGAGTCCCTCGAACAGGTCCGGCTTGCCGACGTAGTGGGTCTCGCCGTCGATCTCCGCCCGGACGCCCTTACCCGCGAGCGCCTCGAACTCCGAGACCTCGAGGTCGAAATCGACCTCCTGCTCGTCGGCATAACCGACGATGGCCTGGCCGATCGGGTGTTCGCTCCGTCGCTCCGCGGCACTCGCGCGCTGGAGGACGTCTTCCTCGTCTGCGCCCTCGAGCGGGATCACGTCGGTCACCGAGAGGTCGCCCTCGGTCAGCGTTCCCGTCTTGTCCACCGCGAGGACGTCGCTGTCGCCGACCGCCTCGAGGTGTTTGCCGCCCTTGATCAGGACGCCGTTGCGTGCGGCGCTCGTGATCCCCGAGACGACGCTGACCGGCGTCGAGATGACCAGCGCACAGGGACATGAGATCACGAGCAGCGTCAGGCCGACGACGAACCAGTAGCTCCAGGACGCACCGAAGGCAAGCGGAGGGACGACTGCGGCCGCGACCGCGATCACGACCACGATCGGCGTGTAGACGCTCGCGAAGCGATCGATGAACTGCTCTCGCTCGGTCTTCTCGCGCTCGGCGTCCTCGACCATTCGGATGATCCGGGCGAGCGTCGAGTCGTCGGCCGCGCGTTCGACCTCGACCTCGAGATAGCCCGACTCGGAAATCGTTCCGGCGTAGACCTCGTCGCCGTCACTCTTGTCCTCGGGGACGCTCTCGCCCGTGATCGGCGACTGGTCGACTGCACTCTGGCCCTCGCGGACGGCGCCGTCGGCGGGAATCTTCTCCCCCGGTCGGACGACGACGGTGTCACCGATCGAGAGATCGTCCGCAGGGATCGTTTCCTCGCTGCCGTCCTCGCGCTTGACGGTCGCGGTGTCCGGCGAGAGGTCCATCAATTCCCGGAGGGAATCGCGGGCGCGGTCCATCGAGAACCGCTCGAGCAGTTCCGCGACCGAGAACAGCACGGCGAGCAACGCCCCCTCGAAGGGGTGGTGAGCCGCGACGGAGGCGACGATGCCGACGCTCATCAGGAAGTCGATGTCGAGGCTCCGGTTTCGCGCCGAGTAGTAGCCGTTGCGCAGGATCGGCGTCCCGGCGACCGCGACTGCCGCGATAAAGAGGAGATGCGAGAGTGCGTACTCCCGGCCCACGATCGTTCCCACCAGCGGGTTGGATTCGGGGACGACGAACGCGAGGGCCATCCCGACCGTCACGAGGACGGCACCGACCGCAGTACCGATAGCCCGGCGACTCCGCCAGACGGCTTGTTTCTCGGAGAGCGGGTCGGTGTCGTCCGACAGCGGCGTCGCCTCGTAGCCTGCGCTTTCGATGGCCTCGACGACCGTCTCCGCGTCGGTTCCGTCGGCAACCGCTACCGTCACGCGACCGGACGTCGGCCGAGTCTCGATCCCGGCGACGCCCTCGAGGTCGCCGAGCGCGTTCTCGACCTTGCCGGCACAGGAGGGACAGTCCATCTCGGGGACCGACAGCGTAAGTTCGCCGCTCGCGTCCTCGATCCCGTAGCCCGCGGCTCGAACGCGCTCGCGGATCTCCTCGGGGGCTGTGACCGTCGAATCGTACTCGACGATCAGCCGACCGCTCGTTACCCGCGGCTCTATCTCGCCGATGCCCTCGAGCGTCTCGACGCTCTTTCGTACCTTGCCAGCACAGGACGGACAATCCATATCGGGTACCAGAAGCTCGAGTTGGCGACTCGAGTCCGGCGATTCGGAAGGCGACTCGCTCATCACTCTCCGGTAGTCACCGCGGAACCATACCGGTTGTTTGGCGCACGCCAAACGAGGTGTCGGTCCGCGCTAGAGTCGCGCCAGTTGCTCGAGCGAGTCGTCGGTCGCGGCAAACGCCGTCGCGAGTTCGGCCTCGGCGCGTCGGAGTCGGTAGGAGAGCGTCGACCGGGGAATTCCGAGTTCCTCGGCCAGTTCCGAGAGTTCGACCTTTCGGGGCGTCTCGTAGTAGCCGCGTTCGACGGCCGCGTGCAGTGCCTCGCGCTGTTCGTCCGGAAGCGACTGCTCTACGTCCGGGGTGGTACGTTCGGGATCGAGTTCCGTCAGTCGAAGCATCTCCATCCCAGTACAGTCGCCGACCTCGTCGCCCAGTCCATCGAAGAAGTCGTGAATCGGCGCGTCGTTTCCGAGGACGATCCGCCACCGGTAACGGCGACCCTCGCGATAAGTCTCGAACAGCAAACCTTCGCCGAGTTCCTCGAGCGCGACGTGTGGAACCGACGTGCAGACGTCGGTCCGATCCCAGTAGGTGTAGACCACGAGCGTCCCGTTCGACCGGTCGAGTATCTGGACCTCACACTCGGCACCGCAATCGTCCTTGACAAGACAGTCCGCGAAGAAATCGGCGTCCTCGTAGGCGTGCTCGAGTTCCGCGAGCGCCTCGTCGGGCCCCTCAGCGTGGTCGACACGCCAGAGACTGTCTTCCGTGACGTGACACGACAGCGACCGGATCGAAGCATCGGGATACGCCGCGAGTACGTCCGCGACGGGATTCGTCCCGGCTTCGTACTCGAGGGCGAAGACGAATTCTCTCATTGACTCGTCGTACGGTTCGGCGAGACAAAACGCTCCCGGCGTCGCGGCGGGGCGACGTGGACGACGAGCAGTGCAGTGGCGGCTTTCGTTATCGTTCAGTCCACAAACTGTTTATATTTTATCTTGGAATGGTCGTTAAATGAATCGTCGAGCGTTCCTCGCAACCCTGCCAGCTGTCCTCGCTGGCTGCAATGCTGTCCAGCGAGCGCCAGATCGCCGTCCCGACGCACCGGAGGTGAAAGCGATCGCCAGCGCAGACCACGACACGGACGTCGTCACGTTCACCGTCGAGCAGGCCACCGGTTTTCGTCCGACCGTCGTCGACACGGTGTACGTGGAATCGCCCGGCGAACAGCGACACGTGTGGATCGACGCCGGAGACGCCGAAGGAGACGAGTCCCTCGTCGACGATGGGGACTCGTTCGCCGTCGACGCCGAGGACGCCGGTCAGTACCGCCTCACCGTCGACTACGTGGACGGCAGGACGATCTCACTCGCACAACTCGAGGTGGAGCCGTGACGGAACGCGGTCTCGACCGTCGTCGTCTCGTCCTCGTCGCCGTCGTACTGGTCTTGCTCGTCGGCGTCGCCATCGTGGGTGTGCGACTCGCGGATCAGCGCGTGATGCTCGACCGCGGCGAACCCGCTGTCGACACTGACGGCGATCCCGAGGCGATGGTTGTCGACGCGGCCCAGCGATTCCACACGACGGAATTCACCGCCGAGCGTACCACGACTGTCCGCGACGTAGAGACGACGAACTCGACCCACGAACTTCCCGCTGACCCTGAATCGACGCTCCCCGACGACGGCGTCGTACTCGACCAGGAACTGACGGTTCACCACGAGACGCGCCAGGTCCGCGTTGACTACCGGACCGACCACGAGCGGAACGTCGACGACACCCTCGTCCACGTCGGGCCTCCAGGTGGCTCCTTCTGGGAGCTCATGGAGTTGCTCCTGGGAGCGGGCCTGGACACCACCGGCGAGGCGACGCTGTACGCCGACGACGCGGGTATCGTTGTCGACGGACCGCTATACACCGATCCGGTTCGCGAAGCGGCCGACGACGGCATCACCTACGAAGAGAACTACGACGACGTGGTCTACCAGTTCCACGACCCGCGCCAGCCGTGGGAGGTCACCGACCGTGCCGACGGTGCCGTCGTCCTCGAACTGACCGATCCCGACGACTACTACGACGCAGTGCGGATGTCCCCACTAGAACGACACGTCGAGATCCACGACGAGAGCGCTGTCCGCGTGCACATCGACGAGGACAGCGGATACATCACGACGGTCGAAGAGGACCGCGTCGTCACTCAGGAGGACGCTGACCGCATTCGCGGGGAGGACGACCACGAACTCGAGCAGCGAATCCACTACCGTATCGTCACCGAGTACGAGTACGGCGTCGATTCGCCGTCACCACCCGCAGACGCCCCGAGCAGGTCGTGGGCGGAGTGGCTGCTGGACCTCGTGCGCTACTAGTCGACTCTGCCCGTCCCGGGATCGCGGCTTCGCCAGTTCTCATCGTTCGAACGGGCCAGGATCGGGACGCTGCCAGTATCCGGTACCTCGACCAGTAGCCACAGGATAGATGGTTGTCTCTCGAGTGGACTGGTGGGGCGACAGATGGTTTTCGCTCGGCCTCGTACACGGTAGCGATGGCACGCCCGGAAGTCGTCCGGTGGCTCCGCGGCCTGTGGTCGTTCTACCGGAGCTACACGAACACGGCCGTCCACACGGCAGCGACCGCTGCACTCGCAATCTTCGGCATTCTCGTCTTCGTCGACCCCTGGTTCGCGGTGGTCGCGATCGCCTGTTACGTCCTGCCGCCCGTCGTGCTGTACGTCCGTATTGGTGAGCGCTCGTCTCTCGAGGACGAACACCAGTCGACGCAGGCCGATCAGGATACCGAATCCGATCCGCTCGAGTCGACGGACGATGGCTCGAGGGAAAGAGATCACTCGAGGACGATACCGGACACGGCTGTCGGCAACGGCGACACCGACAGTGATGCTGGCGATGGTGACACAGATTCGGACAGCGATTTTGATGACGGAGACACTGATTCGGATAGCGACGGTAACGATGGTGACACCGACTCGGACAGTGACAGTTGAAGGAGTTGAACCCGAGCGTCACAGAAAATTGGCCGGGAGCGCATCCGAACGAAAGTGAGGGTGCGCGACCCGGGGAAGGGCAGGCTATTCGCCGAGAAGTCACCGCGAGCGACTGTAAGGAGTGAGCGAAGCGAGGCGGTAACGCCGCCTCGGAACCGCGAACGGCGAAGCCGTGAGCGGGCCGACGACTGACCCGGAAGCCGCGTTCACGCGGCTGGAGGGGAAGGAGGAGTGCTTTTCATCAAAGTTTTGCCGAGTGTGGTCGCTTTGCGACCACACGCAGAGCAAAAGTTTGTTAGAAGCCCTTACCGAGCATTTCGCGGGCGATGACGTTCTTCTGGATCTCGCTGGTGCCCTCGTAGATCTGGGTGATCTTGGCGTCGCGGTAGAACCGTTCGACGGGGAAGTCGTCGACGTAGCCGGCGCCGCCGTGGATCTGGACGGCTTCGTTGGCGACGTCGACGGCGACGCGGGAGGCGTACTCTTTGGCCATCGACGCGAGCTTGGTGATGTCTTCGCCCTGGTCGACGTTCCAGGCGGCCTTGTACGTCAGGTTGCGGGCGGCCTCGGTGTCGGTCGCCATCTCCGCGAGCTTGTGCTGGATGGCCTGGAACTCCGAGATCGACTGGCCGAACTGTTCGCGGTCCTGTGCGTACTCGAGGGCGGCGCGCGTGGCACCTTTCGCGATACCGACGCCCTGTGCGGCGACGGCGGTTCGGGTTTCGTCGAAGAACTGCATCTGCTGCATGAACGCGGCGTCTTTGGTTCCGACGAGGTTCTCCTCGGGGACGCGGACGTTGTCGAAGATGACCTCGGCGGTGTCGGACGAGCGGATACCCAGTTTGCCGGTGATCTTCTCGGTTTTGACGCCGTCGCGGTCGGTTTCGACGACGATCTGGCTGAAGCCGTTGTAGCGGCCCTCGGCGTCGGGGTTGGTCTTTGCGAGGACGACGAGGAAGTCGGCGACGGTGCCGTTGGTGATCCACATCTTGTTGCCGTTGAGCACCCACTCGTCGCCGTCTTTCTCGGCGCGCGTCGAGACCGAGGAGACGTCCGAGCCGGTGTCGGGTTCGGAGATCGCGGCACCCGAGATCTTCTCGCCCAGTGCGACGGGCTCGAGGAAGCGTTCCTTCTGGTCTTCGGTACCGAAGTTCATGATCGCCTCACAGCCGAAGGAGGTGGAGACGATCGACAGCGCGATACCGGGGTCGTAGGAGAACAGTTCCTCGGTGATGATCGCGGTGTCGAGGATCGAGTAGCCAGCACCGCCGTACTCCATCGGGATGTACGACCCGGTCAGACCCATCTCGGCGGCCTTGTCGATGACGTCGTGGGGATATTTCTCTTCCTCGTCGTACTCGCCGGCGACGGGGACGATTTCGTTCTCCGCGAATCGCTGTACTTCTTCGCGAATCTGTTGCTGTTCTTCGGTGAGTCCGAATTCCATAGACATTACTTACCGAGCGATCGATAAAGACCTTTGTAACCAGATATAAACTGAATTGTAGTTTGGTTTACGAAATAGGGAAACGTTCAAACCGGTGCCCATCGCATGTTTGCCCATGGAGCTCGAAGACATCAACACCGTCGCAGTTCTCGGTGCTGGAAACATGGGCCACGGTATCGCGGAAGTCGCCGCGATGGCTGGCTACGACGTGAACATGCGCGACATCAAAGAGGAGTTCGTCCAGGACGGCTACGACCAGATCGAGTGGTCGCTGGGCAAACTCGCCGAAAACGACCAGCTCAGCGAGGACGAAGCTGACGCCGCTCTCGAGCGCGTCACGCCGCTGGTCGACATGGAGGAAGCGGTCTCGGACGCCGACGTCATCATCGAGGCCGTCCCCGAGAAGATGGAGATCAAGAAGGACGTCTACGGCGACGTCGAGGAGCACGCCCCCGACCGCGCCATCTTCGCGACGAACACTTCGAGCCTCTCGATCACGGAACTCGCGGACGTCACGGACCGCCCCGAGCAGTTCTGTGGTATGCACTTCTTTAACCCGCCGGTCCGGATGCCGCTCGTCGAGGTCATCTCCGGTGCCGAAAGCGCCGAGGAGACCCTCGACGTGATCGAGGATCTCGCCGATGACTTCGGCAAGTCGCCGGTTCGCGTCCACAAGGACGCGCCCGGTTTCATCGTCAACCGCATCCTCGTTCCCCTGATGAACGAGGCCTCCTGGCTCGTCTCCGAGGACGAGGCGACCATCGCCGAGGTCGACTCGACCACGAAGTACGGCATGGGACTGCCGATGGGGAGCTTCGAACTCGGTGACCAGGTCGGCAACGACGTCAGCTACCACGTCCTCGAGTACATGCACGAGGTACTCGGCGACGCCTACGAGCCCGCGCCCCTGCTCGAGGAGAAAGTCGAGAACGAGGAACTCGGCAAGAAGACCGGCAAGGGCTTCTACGACTACGAGGACGGCGAGGGCGTCGACATCCCGACCGACGAGCAGTCCGAACTCGTCGAGGAGCGTCTGCTGGCTTCGATGGCAAACGAGGTCGCCAAGCTGATCGGCGGCGATGTCGCCCCGCCCGAATCGATCGACGAGGCCGTCCAGCTCGGTGCCGGCTTCCCCGACGGTCCCGTCAAGCAGGTCGACGAGTACGGCCTCGACGACTTGCTCTCCGTGCTCGAGGAGGCCTACGAGGAGACGGGCCACGAGCGCTACGAGCCCGCCGACTTCCTCGCGGAACGCGCCGACGAGGGTGGCTTCTACGAGAGCGACGAAGGCGACGACGGCGTCGACTTCGAGGCAATCCGCATCGAGTACCCCGGTGACATGGTGGGCCACATCGTCCTCGACCGCCCACACCGCATGAACACCATCAGCGACGAACTGCTCGAGGAGCTCTCGGCTGCGGTCGACCTGCTCGAGGAGGACGACGAGATTCGCTCGATCCTCGTCACCGGCGAGGGCGACAAGGCCTTCTCCGCTGGCGCTGACGTCCAGAGCATGGCCGGCAGCGGCGCCGACCCGATCGAGGGCCAGGAGCTCTCCCGTGCGGGCCAGCAGGCCTTCGGCGAACTCGAGTCCTGTGAGATGCCCGTCGTCGCCGGGATCGACGGCTACTGTCTCGGTGGCGGGATGGAACTGGCGACCTGTGCGGACATGCGCGTCGCCAGCGAGCGGTCGGAGTTCGGCCAGCCCGAACTCGACCTCGGCCTGATTCCGGGCTGGGGCGGCACCCAGCGACTCAAGCACATCGTCGGTGAAGGCCGCGCGAAGGAGATCATCCTCACCGCGGAGCGCTACGAGGCCGAGACGATGGCAGACTACGGCTTCGTCAACGAAATCGTCGACAACGACGACCTCGAGGACCGCGCGCTCGAACTGGCGACCGACCTCGCCGGCGGCCCGCCGATCGCCCAGAAGTTCACCAAGCGCGCCTTCCTCGCCGGCCGCGACGACACCGACGCCGGCCTCGAGTACGAGGCTTCCGCGTTCGGTCACCTGATGGCGACCGACGACCTCATGGAGGGTATCACGGCCTTCATGGGTGACGGCGAGCCGAACTTCGAGGGGAAGTGAGGCGAGCGTCGAAAGACGAGCGCAGCGAGTCTTTCGGAAGGGAGCCGGAGTTCGAAGGCAAGTAAGCGACTCGACCGAGGATCGGACAGTCGCTCAATTTCCCGTTTTGTTCCCTTTCAGTCGCGTTTTCGGGCACTTAGCGAGATGCTTTTCACGCCGTACTTCTGACAGGCGTTCGCCGCTCGCTCGGAGGTGAACTCGTAGTCTGTGTTTTCCTGGACCATGGAGACGTCGAAGCTGGCCGTCTCGACCATGTCGGTGTAGCGATCGACCTGTTCGGCACCACCGATGCAGGCCGCCCACAGGTCCGCATCGCTCTTGATGCTCTCCGGCAACTGTTCGGCGCTGATGATATCCGAAACGGCGAGTCGGCCTCCGGGACGCAGCACTCGAGCGGCCTCCTCGAAGACTCGCTCTTTCTCGGCGGAGAGGTTGATCACGCCGTTCGAGATCACGACGTCGAACGATTCGTCTTCGAACGGGAGGTCTTCGATGTATCCCTGGCGGAACTCGACGTTGTGAAATCCGTTCTCCGCCGCGAGGGTTCTGGCCTTCTCGACCTGTTCTGGAGTCATGTCCACGCCGGTGACCGTTCCGGTCTCGGTTACGTGCAGGCCCGCGACGAACGCGTCCATCCCCGATCCGCTCCCGAGGTCGAGCACCGTCTCGCGCGGTTCGAGGCTCGCCAGTTCGAAGGGATAGCCGACGCCCGCGAACGACTCGATCGCCGCGTCCGGAACGTAGTACAGGTCGTCGGGGTCGTAGCCGAGGCGTTCGGCGAGTTTCCGACCGGTCTCGAAGTGAAACTCCGCGTCGGCGGTTTCTGCGACGTCGCGATACATCGACTTGACCTCGTGTTCGAGTTTCTCCGTGTCGAGTGATTCGTTCATCGAACTCACCGGTTAGTCGTCGCCCGTCACCTGAGCGGGCGTATTGATGGTCATTTCGACGTCTTGATCGAACGAGAGGAGTGTGTAGACGGGTGCTCGGCGCGCCCACTCGTCGATCAGTTCTTCGTCGAGGTCCGCACCGTCGATCTCGATTTCGGCAGTCAGATTCTCGAAGACCGAGTCGGACGCTTCGAGCCCTTCGAGACTGAACAGCACCGCCGGATCGAAATCAGTCCGGACGCGCGTTCGGAGGTCGTCGATCTCGACGTTGTTGGCGGCGGCGTTGATGCTGATACCGACGTTGATACAGGCAGCGAGGGCCGACAGCGCGACTTCGATCGGTTCCATCCGGTCTGTCGCGCCGATCCATCCGCCAGCGTCCAGTACTTCCTTCCAGCCGCCGTATAGAAGCGTGTACTCGCGGGTTTCGCGACTGATCGTCTCGCCACCGAGGTCGTAGCTGTCGATCTTTGCCAGGCTGTGTGCGGCCGTCCCCTCGTAGGTTGCGGACGCTCCGAGGCCAAACTGGACCGCTTCTGGCTCGTTCGCTGCATGTTCGGCGAACCCCTCGAGCGTTTCGAGGTCGATACCGTGTGCAGTTTGTTGATCGTTAGTCATTCTCGTATCACTTCCCGGCGAAAGAAGCTACGAATCCGACAGTGTTGTAGCTATTTTGTGACGTTTCGGCAGTCACTGCCGATCTTGCACCCCCTGCAACCGAATCGACGGTTTCCAGTCGATACACCGAACTCCCTTCTCGTGGACTCGTCCGGTCTGCTGTACCGATTTTCCGGAGAACTGCGACTCGTTCTGCGGTTGCGCCGTCGGTGACTGACAGCAGTCCGTACTACTCGACGATCTGTTGTGGGTCGACCGGCCGAGCGTCGGACGTGTAGCTCTCGTATACCGACTCCGCCCACTCGCGGACCACCGGTACGTCGGTATCGATCACTGCCTGAACCGTGCCGCTGTCCTGCTCGTAACAGCTGATAGCGACGCGCTCGTCGAGGAGACCGGTTCCGTACTGTGGCAGTTTGTCGTGCTCCAGAACCGTGAAATTGTCCTGTTGCAGCATCTCCGAACTGCGATCCGGGTACGTCGAGAGAAAGTACGTATGGCAGTTCGGCCGGTCGATCAACGTGACGTCCACGCCGTCGTCGATCAGTCGATACAGGAGGTCGAGACAGGGCTCCATCAGCGCGACCTCTGGTCGAAGAAATCGTAACGTGGTCGTCGTCCGGAGAAGCGACTCGAATCGGTTCACCGGACGATACGGAGCATCGGGCTCGGCAGTGGTTACGGTTAGATCCGCCCACGCCTCGGTCGAAAGCTCGCTGATCTCGTCGGGGAGCCAGTCCCAGACGTCACGCAACTTGCGCTCGGTCTCGACCCGTTCGATCAGGTCCTCCATTCCGGCCGCGATAGCCTCTCCCAGCCGAGTCGCCAGATACTGGTAGCCGTCCTTGCGGATCCAGACACGATCATCGAACTCGTCCAGCGTCCGACGCATCGTCGACGAGGAGACGCCAGTCAACTCGCAGAGCTCGGAGCGACTCCGGGGCCGTTCCGTCAGTGCGACGAGCGCCGGGATGCGGTGTTCGGACCGTGCGAGATACGCGATATCACCGGTTGGCGAGTCGCTAGGATAGTGGCGTGCGTTATCAACGCCCATGTTACTCGTACGCGGAGAAGTACGAAAACTATTGGGCTAACTCTTGTGGCGGTCGATGGATAAAGCCGTGAAACCGGTCGATGGAATCCAGCGAGCGACGTATCGTACGGACCGCTGTCAGTCATCGTCGATGCAACCGCAGGACTGTTCGCGGTTGCATCCGCAAATCGCTACAGCAATCCGTCTCAGCACGCCCGACACGTGCTACGGCGCCTGCCCGTAGATCAGGTTCCGCTGGATCTCGTTTGCCCCTTCGTAGATGACCGGAATGCGGGCGTCGCGATAGGTGCGAGCGATCCGTCGCTCGTCGAGAACGGAGCGGCCACCGTGGAACTGCATCCCTTGCTCGGAGACGCCGACGGCAGTCTCGGTCGCCTTCGTCTTCGCCATCGCAGCCCAGTAGCCGGCGTTCTCGCCCTCCTGAACTTTCTCGCAGGCACGCCAGGCCAGCGCTCGAGCGCTCTCGAACTCGAGTAACATATCGGCGAGACCGTGCTGGACGGCCTGGAACTCGTTTATCGTCCGGCCGAACTCCTCGCGGTCGTGGGTGAACTCCCAGGCTTCCTCGAGGGCGGCCGCGGCGATGCCGAGTCCGTGGCCGGCGACGACGACTCGGCCGTGGTTGAAAAACTCCGCGAGCATCCAGAACCCCGCGCCCTCGGTGCCGATCAGGTTCTCCTCGGGGATCCGGCAGTCGTCGAACTCGACGTGGGCCTGCTTCGAGGCGCGCATCGCCATCTTCTCGGGGATGTGTTCGGCCTCGTAGCCGTCGGCGTCGGTCGGGACGATGAACATCGAGTGGTTGCCGTACCGGTTCTCCTCGTCGTCGCCCGTGCGGGCGTAGAGGGTGATCCAGTCGGCCTCGACGCCGTTGCCGATCCAGTACTTCTCGCCGTTGATGACCCACTCGTCTCCCTCCTTTTCGGCGCGCGTTTGCATCCCCGCGAGGTCGCTTCCGGTGTCGGGTTCCGAGACGGCCAGTCCCGAGAGCTGGTCGCCCTCTGCGACCGGCCGGAGGTACTCCTCGCACTGCTCGTCGCTGCCGTACTCGTAGGTGATCTCACAGCCGAAACTCGCGAGTTGCAGCGTCAGCGCGATACCGGCGTCGGCCCGGTAGAACTCTTCGGTGATTGCGAGCAACTGGGGGAGGTCGAGCCCGCGGCCGCCCCATTTCTCGGGGATGTCCTGGGCGACGAGGTTCGCCTCCTGGCCGGCTTCGAGGATCTCGTGGGGGTACTCACCCGAACTGAAATACTCCTCGGCGTTCGGACGGATGTGCTCGTCGGCGAATTCGCGGGCTTCGGCCTTTATCTCGTGTGCGTTCTCCGGGACGATGCTGTCGTCGAGTGGCTCCATACCTCTCGGACCACGTCCAGCCGAAAATAGTCGGGGCCGTCATTGAAAGCCGTGAGAATCGGGACACTCGAGTTGACTCTTCGATGTACGAATCGACGTCACCGGAGCAACTGGATTAGTTCCTCTTCGTCGGCGGACGCGTCGATCTGTCGGTCGAGTCGATGAATGTCCCAGGCGACGTCGCTGACGAGATGGACGTAGAGAACGACACCGGTAAGGATCGCGAGGGAGACGCTCGCGACGGCGAGGAAGGCAACGAAGACGCCAGCGATCAGGAGGTGGCTCAACAGCCTCGAGAGGACGCCGACGTCGCCCCGGCCGAAGATTCGACTCTGGTCCGCGACGGCGGCGGTCGGGTTCTGGAGACAGAATCGGACCGCGTCCCAGCGACCGGTCTTGTAGCGTGCGATCAGGAAGTGATCGAGGTCGATCAGGACGCCGACTGCAATGCCGTAGCCGACGAGAACGACGGTCGGCACGGTGTAGCCCAGGACGGTAATCGGCGACAGAACGACGGCGAGCGCGGCCGCGACGACGAGGGACGCGACTGCGTGGTGTTTCGAATAGATCGGTACTCACCTGTGCTCGAGGTCGACGTCGACGTACTAAATCGTCCCGCCGTCTCTCACGGCAGTTCCCCTCACCCTGCAAAGCCCGAGAGCAACCACTCGTCGCCCTCCTCGTCGTCCGCGATACTCGGTGCGCTGACGAGGACGAACGCGCTCTCTTCGTCGCCGTTGCGGATCTGTCGGGTCGACTCCGGCGGAATCGAGAGCGCGTCGCCGGTCTCCATCTCGACGGGTTCGTCGTCGACGACGACCGTCGCCTCGCCCTCGATGAGGACGTAGACCTCCTCGTGGTCGTTGTCGGTGTGGTCGTGCGGTTTGCTCTTCCAGCCCGGGTCACAGCGAGCGACGGTCACGCCGACCTGATCGGTCTCGAGTGGGTCCGACAGGAAGTGCATCGCGCTCGAGACCTGGTCGACGTCCTCGTAGTTGACCTTTCGATAGCTCATACCACTACTTCGGCAGGAGGGCAGTAAAACTAGGCTCTCGCGTCAGACGTTACCGAGGGTTCGACGAACGGATTATCGGCCCTGTGCGATCGGATCGAACTCGTCGACCGGGATGACCGAGTAGTCGACCGTCAGCGCGTCCTGGGTCGCGCGGATCTTGCCGACGAACGTCGAGATGTCCTCGAGTTCACCCTCGAGCACGAACAGTTCCATACAGTAGTGGTCGCCGACGTGGCTGTGGAAGTTCGAGGCGACGAGGTCCTCGTGTTCGTGGCGCAGGTGCATCATGCGCTCTTCGACGCTGGTGGTCTCGTAGTCGAACAGGACCGTGACGATCCCCATCAGTTCTCGATCCTCGAGTCGGGTGTCCTCGAACTCGCCGAGCAGGTTCCGGGAGGCCTCGCGGACGACCTCGCTGCGGCCGGTGTAGCCGTGTTCGTCGGCGAACTGGTCGAGTCGCTCGAGGAGTTCGTCGGGCATCGAGACGCTTACGACTGCCATATAATAACTCGGCCGCCATCGACTATTAACCTTTACTATCTTTTTCGTCTTCGCAGGGTGAACGGTCCGGGAACCGGGCCGAGAACGGCTTCGACGAGCGATCGGAGCACACAACGTTTTGCGGCTTCATCGAGAGATGGGAGTATGTACCTGGCAGATCGGACCTGGCCGGAACTCGCGGAGACGTCCGAGCAGTCACTCGCCGTCGTTCCGCTGGGATCGACTGAACAACACGGTCCACACCTCCCGGAGGGGACCGACCACATGATCGCCGAGGCGCTCGCACGCGAAGCGACCGACAGGGCCGGCGTCCTCTGTACCCCGCCGATCCCGATCGGCGTCAGTTCCCACCATCGGCAGTTCCACGGCACGCTGTGGGTCGACGCACCAGTCTTCCGGGACTACGTCGAGAGCCTCTCGCGGAACCTCACCTACCACGGAATCGACCGCATCGTCTACGTCAACGCCCATGGTGGCAACGTCGCCCACCTCCGCGAGGTCGGCCGCAGGCTGCACGAGGACCGGACGGCCTACGCGGTCGAGTGGATGTGGAACGAGTCGATCCCCGACCTGATCGACGAGGTCTTCGAGACCCCCGGCCCCCACGGCGGCCCCAAGGAGACCGCGATGATCATGCACATCGCCCGCGAACTCGTCCGCGAGGACCGCCTCGAGGACGCTCGCGACGGTGGCGTCGTCTTCGACTACGACGCCGAGCGTGTTCACGGCGCAACCACGTTCTACGACGCCATCGAGAACAGTCCAAACGGCGTCTTCGGCGACCAGACAGAAGCGACGCCCGAGATCGGAAAGCGGCTGTTCGAGGCCGCGACCGACCAACTGGTAGCCCTGCTCGAGTGGCTCGAGGCCCAGCCGCTCGAGGACCTCCTGCCGGAGCCACACGTCGAGTCGCGGGCCGGGAAGCGATAGGGCGGCCGTCAGTTCGAAACTCCGTAAATTCTCGTCGATTCCTGTAAATTACTGCCGTCCGACGGTGGACTTATCCGCTCGAGAGCCGTGATACGGCCAATGAGCGAACGGACGGAGCCGTCCGATACGGAGTCGGGATTCTGGACGGCCGGGGACGAGGAGACCGTACTCCAGTCGTTCCGGACGCTCGTCGAGACGATCGACGGTGGTGTCTTCCAGCTAGACGAAACCGACCGACTCGTTGCAGTCGACGATACCCTTCTCGAGGCGACGGCCTACGCCCGCGAGGAGTTACTCGGGGAGCACGTTTCGACGCTGCTGACGGAGCCGAAACGACTCGAGCAAGTGCCGGCAGCGGGAGTCAACGAGGCCGCGTCACTCGAGGTCACGATACTGACCGCTGCGGGGGAGCCGATCTCCGCGACGCTTCGGTTGAAGGATCTGGACGGCGAAGGGGTCGACGGCGCTATCGGCGTGGTGCGAGACCTCGCGGAGTCTAACGAGCGAGCGGGATCGATCCCCCCGATCGAAGCCGCGACGACGGTACTGGACGAGGCGGACGTCGGCGTCTTCGTTCTCGACGCGTCGTTCGACGTCGCGTGGATCAACGAGCCGACCGAACGGTACTTCGGTCTCGAGCGATCGGCCGTACTCGGCCGGGACAAGCGTCGGCTGATCGAGGAGACGATACAGGAGCGGGTCGCGGAGCCGGACGCGTTCGCCGAGACCGTCACGGCCACCTACGACGACAACAGCTACGTCGAACGCTTCGAGTGTCGCGTCACACCCGACGAGGACCGCGAGGAACGATGGCTCGAGCACTGGAGCAAGCCGATCGAGCACGGCCGCTATGCCGGCGGCCGGATCGAACTCTACTACGACGTCACCGACCAGCACGAACGGTTCGTCCAGTTACGACGGCTGAACGAGGCCATCCGTACGTGGCTGGACCGGGATTCCCGGGAGGCAGTCGCGGACGTCGCGAGCCGACACGTGCGAAATATCCTCGGACTTGAGATCAACGCGATCTACCTCTACGACGAGGAGACGGCGACACTCGAACCGGCGGGCTGGTCGGATCCGGCCGAGGAACTGATCGGCGACCATCCGAGGTTTTCAGAAGGTGAGGGGATTGCCTGGCGCGTCTTCGAGTCCGGCGAGTCACGGATTTACGACGACGTCACGGCCGACGCTAGCGTGTTCAACCCCGAGACGGTGATTCGAAGCGAGATCTGTCTCCCAATCGGAGAGCAGGGGGTCCTCCTCGCCGGATCGCCGGAACCGGCCGTGTTCGACGAGGGCGACCTCTCGCTTGCGAACCTCGCCGCCTCGACCCTCGAGGCGATTTTCGATCGGATTCGGAACGAACGCATGCTCGAATACGAACGCGACCGGGTGGAGGAACTGCTCGAGACCGAGGTGAGCGAGGTGTTCGGCCGCATTTCGGACGGTTTCTACGCGCTCGACGAGGACTGGCGATTTACCTACGTCAACGAGCGCGCCGAGGAGTTGCTCGGCCACTCGAGCGAGGAACTCGTCGGGAACGTCATCTGGGACGTCTTCCCGGGTGCAACCCGGTCCGATCTCATGGGGCGATACCACGAGGCGATGGCGAGCCAGGAACCCGTCTCCTGGGAACGCTACTCGCAGACTCTCGACATCTGGATGGAGATCCAGGCGTACCCCTCCGAGAGCGGACTGTCGGTGTACTTCCGTGATATAACCGAACGCAAGGAGAATCGGCGCAGACTCGAGGCCAGCGAGGAGCGCTACCGGACGCTCGTCGAGAACTTCCCCGACGGCGTCGTCACCCTGTTCGACGACGAGTTGCGGTATACGGCCGCGGGCGGCGAACTCCTCGACGAACTCCAAATCGGCGACGGGGTGACGGTCGGCCAGACGATCTACGAACAGTACCCCGACGAGTTCGCCGCGGAGATCGAACCACAGTTCAGGGCCGCACTCGAGGGCGAGGAACGGTCGTTCGAGGTCAACTATCGCGGCCGGGTGCTGTCGGCCCACACGCTTCCGATCACGATCGGCGGATCGGTCGACGCGGGCATGCTCGTCGTCCAGGACGTCACCGAGCGCCACGACTACCACCGACAGCTCGAGGCGTCCAACGAACGACTCGAGCAGTTCGCCTACGCCGCCTCCCACGACCTCCAGGAGCCCCTGCGGATGGTCTCGAGCTACCTCCAGTTGATCGAGCGCCGATACGAGAACGACCTCGACGACGATGGACAGGAGTTCCTCGAGTACGCCGTCGACGGCGCCGAGCGCATGAAAGAGATGATCGACGGCCTGCTCGAATACTCCCGGGTCGAGAGTCGCGGTAAGCCACTCGAGCCGGTCGATCTCGAGTGTGTTCTCGAAGATATCCGGGAAGACCTCGCGTTACAGATCGAGGACGCGGACGCCGACGTGACGGTCGAGTCGTTGCCCCGGGTGCTCGGTGACGCCGGTCAGCTCCGGCGACTGTTCCAGAACCTGTTGTCGAACGCGATCGTTTACAGCGGTGACGAACCGCCAGTGATCCAGGTCTCGGCCGAACGGGTTGGCGACGACTGGGCAATTACAGTCCGCGACGAGGGGATCGGTATCGACCTCGACCAGCAAGAACGGATCTTCGAGGTGTTCCAGCGACTCCACAGTCAGGAAGAGCAGCCGGGAACTGGAATCGGGCTGGCGCTGTGTCGACGGATCGTCGAGCGTCACGGCGGCGAGATCCGCGTCGACTCCGAACCCGGCGAGGGATCGGCGTTCGTGGTGACGTTGCCCGCGGTAGATGGGGTGTAGCGTGCCCTCCTCTTTCACACCTGTTCGCTGTGCCGACAAGTATATACCCGATCGCCTATATGTCCCGCCAAGGCGGTGCACGTCGTGATCCAGGCCACACACAGTTCGGATCGACTCCCGCTCGCCGTATCGTTCGCCTGCTTCGTCGTCGCGGGCGGTACGACCGCAACTACCGATGCGACCGTTCCGACCCTCGGAGCGACGGCGGTCGCGATCGGGGCGGTCTACGCGCTCGCGCTGTACGCGAAAGCGGTCACCCGGCGAACGCTCGCACAGCTATCGATCGCGTTCTGGATCGCGTTCATCGCGGTTGCGGGGCTTCACGCAGTCGGCCTCGGGACCGTCGGCGCGACCGTTCCCGGCCCAGCCGAGACGATCGCGTTCTCGCTGTCTGCGATCACGTGGGGAACGTTCCTGACGGCCTGTGGCTCGACCGCGTTCCTCGCGGCCCGCGAGTACGGTGCCTCGGCCGGATCCCACGTCGAGGCCGACGAACAGGTTCTCGAGGGTGAAACCTCCGACTACTCCACGCGGTAACTGACTGCGATCCCTTCTCCGAGCGGTAACAGGACAGTCTCGAACGCCGGATCCGTCGTGACGTGTTCGAGGTAGTCGGCGATCCCTTCCGTATGTTCGTTGGCGTCGATTTCTGCTGCCGTGGCGTCGGTCTCGATCAGTTCCTGCAGTTTGTCGAACTCGATGATCCCCGCAGCGATAGCGTTGTCCGCGACGACGACGCCACCCGTCGGAACCTTCTCCCGGACGGCCTCGAACGCTTCGACGTACCGGTGTTTCTGGTGGTCGATCAACGTCACGTCGAACGGACCGTCGTATCGATCGATCGCCTCGAGCGCGTCGCCGAGTTCGTACTGCGCGAGGTCGTCGTAGCCGCCCTGGGCCATGTAGTCGCGGGCCATCTCGAGTTCGTCCTCGTCGACTTCGGTGAGGACGATCTCGCCGTTTTCGGGCAACGCCTCGGCGAACCAGTACGCGGAGTAGCCGTAGCCGGAACCGAACTCGAAGATCCGCTCGGCGTCGGTCAGCCGGGCCAGCAGTCGGAGGACGCCGCCAACTTCGGGCCCGACGTGGGGGAATCCCTCCTCGCGAGCGTACTCGTCCATCTCGGCGAGCGTCTCGTCGGGGTCGGGTCCGACGGTCCGTACGAACTGCTCGATCTCGTCGCTGAGGACGTCGACCATACGTGAGGATAGACGGGGCGGCGTATCAAGTTCCGGGACGAGAACGACTCGAGGGGATGGCCTCCCGTCCGACGTTGGTCGGTCAAAACTCGTTTTGACCGTCACGACCCTCTAAGTTCGATCGGGTATAAAGCCATGCCAGAGATGGGACGTCTCCTGCCGACGACACCCGACGCGACGATCGAGCGCAGCGAGGAGCCACGGTTGCTGTGTATCGACGACGAGCAATCGACGCAGGTTCTCCAGGCGCTTTCCTCGGATACCAGCCAGCGGATATTCCGAACGCTCAACGAGGAACCCATGACGCCGCGGGACGTCGCCGACGAACTCGACAGTTCACTGCAAAGCGTCGGCTACCACCTCGAGAACCTGGAGGAAGCAGGACTCATCACGGTACTTGACACCTGTTACTCGGAGAAAGGCCAGGAGATGAAGGTGTACGGCCCACCCAGGGAGCCACTGGTGCTCTTTTTCGGTCCGTCGGACGATCAGCCAGGACTGACTGCGGCGTTCGAGCGGTTTGCTGGCGCGATCGGACTTACGGCTGTCCCGCTGGCCATCGGTCAGGCGCTCGCGCGGCTGTTCGGTGCCGACGAGTGAGTTCGAACCAGTCGATCACTCGACGCACGGATCGGTAGAAACAGTGAACTGAATTGACGCCGGAGCTACAGGTATTCCGTGCAGCCAGTCAAATGCGCCGAGGACGTCGACGGGTGCGATTGTCTCCGGTGTCGAGACCTCGAGGGGGACGTCGTCCGTCGATCGGTCGGCGACGACGCTCTCTGGGGGAGCAGACTCCTTCGTTCGTATCCATCGCTCGTCGCGTTCGCCGCTGTCCTCGCGGCCGCAGAGAGCGCCCGACAGCTGTTCGATCTCACACTCTCGGTCCCCGTCGTCGGAGAGTTGTTCGAAATCCCGCTCTTGCTCGTCGGCCCGTTCCTGGTGTTCCGTGGCTACATCGTGGCGGTAACGGTCAGCGCACTGAGAGGGGAGTCGTCGCCGGCGAGCGGGTCGATTCTAGGGTATACGGTCTACCGACTCCCGGCACTCGTCGGTGCGACGCTGATTCAGGCCGCTATCGCACTCGTCGCGGTCGCCGTGGCGGTACTCGGTGTGATCGTTCTCGGCTCGATCGCCATCGGCATCAGCGAAGCGTTCGCCCTCGATTTCGTCGACGGGACCGTGTTCGGGCCCCTGTTCTCGGGTGTCTCGGGCACTCTTCTCTTCGGTTCCGTCGGGTCCGCGTTCCTGTTCAAGTTCTGGCTCGCACCGGACATCTGCGTCGCCGGCGGCTACGGTCCGGAGCGGGCGCTCCGACTGAGCTGGGCGATCACCGCTAGCCACACCCGTCGGCTCCTGCTCGTCGTCGCCGGGTTCGCACTGACCATCTTCATCCCGCTCGTGATCGGGCGAGGACTCACGACACTCACCAGTCAGCACCTCCTCGAGACGCCGGGAATAAGCGGCCTCGGGCTGTTCGCACAGTCGATCCTGTACGTTCTCTGGTTCTCGATCGGAACCCAGATTTACGTTCGTAGCGTCCTCGAGCGGTGATTCGGACGGTCCGAAACGAGGTTCGAACTACTGGGTTCGCTCGGATCGGTTCTCGCTCCGGACGTGAGCGTAATAGTTGAACAGGTCGGTGTAGGTCGACCGATCGCGCTCTCCGAGCGCTCCATCACCGATCTCGAGGTCGTCGACGCTGGTCTCCGGCGGCAGGAACGCACGCTGTTCGTCGCCGTTTCCGAACGTCTGTCCCTCGAGGAGCCGCTCTGTCGGGAGCGACGTTCCACGCGCCCGAACGACCGTCGGAAGCGTCGACAGCAGTTCGTCGGGCGGGCCGCTGGCGACGACGCTGCCGTCGGTGAGAAAGACGAGTCGGTCGGCGACGTCGGCGTCGAGCGGTGCGTGACTCGAGAGGACGACGGTCCGCCCCTCGTCGGTCAGTTCTCGAATCGTCTCGTGGATCGTCTGGACGACGGAGAGGTCGAGTTCAGCGGTCGGTTCGTCCAGCAGGTACAGCGGGACGTCGGCCGAGAGCGCGATCGTCGCCTCCAGTCGCCGTACCATCCCGCCGGAGTACTCCTGAACCGGTCGATCGAGGTCGTCCGCGATCCCGAACCGATCCGCGAGTTCTCGCCATCGGTTCCCGGCCGACGGGTGGAGATCCCGGTAGAACGCGATGTTTTCGCGACCGGTGAGACCCGGATCGGCGATTCCACCCTGTAACGTGACGCTCGTCCGCCCCTTCGCCGCGGGATCGGTGGGTCCACAGCCGTCGAACAGGCTGATCGTTCCATCGTCGGGAGTTGCGCTCCCTGCGAGACACGACAGCAGTACCGACTTCCCTGCCCCATTGGGCCCCATGAGTACGACGAGTTCGCCGGCCTCGACGGCGAGATCGACGCCCTCGAGGACGCGCCGGTCGTCGAAGCGTTTCCGAACGTCGCTGGTCTCGAGCAGGCTCATCTCACTCACCTCCGTACGCGACGCGACTGACGAGCGCGACCGAGACGGCGACGAGTCCAACTCCGTATCCCGCCAGCAACGCGACGTGTTCCGGCAGGGACGGGGGATCGGGCGGCGTCATGAACCCGACGTTCTCGGGGCCAGCCCAGGCGACGAGCTGGAGTCGGGTCGCGAGCGAATTGGGTGCGAAATTCACGATCTCGGGCGAACCGGCGATCATGTGGGGGACGATCCCATTCTGGCCGGTGAGATAGAACGCGACCAGGACGGTGACGACGGCGATCGTCGTCATGTACTCCGGTTTCGGAACTGCGACGGCCAGCAACAGTGCGAGTGCCATCGCGATCAGGCAGAACGTCACCAGCGTCAGCACGAGAACCACTATCGTCGTCGGCGTGATCGCTTCGAATCGAGCGCCGGTGGCGACGGCAGCGACGATCGTCGCGACGTACGAACCGGTTCCGATCGCCACCCCTGCGGTGAACCGACCGGCGAGATCGGCCGTCGGCGAGATCGGCATCGCCCTGAGTTTTCGGTACCGATCGGTCTCCAGATCGCGCGCGAACTCCCCGGCGAAGACCGCGACGGTGACGGTGAACGCACCGAAGAGGCCGAACGTCATCCCGAGTGCCGCTCTCGTGAGCGCGTCCGCGTCGTCGACGAACAGGACCAGCGTCAGCGCGTACCAACAGATCGGCCACGCGATCGTCAGGGCTGCGATCGTCTTTCGCCGGACGAGTTGCTGCAGGTGCCTGCGCGCGAACGCCCAGGCCTGTCGCGTCCAGGGAACGGTTCCTGTCTCCCGGCGAAGGGAGACGCCGTCCGCATGCGTCGCATCCGTCATCGTCGAAGCCTTCGGGAAGGTGTGAAAAAGGATCGAGGTACGGTCAAAATCAGTTTTTAGCGCACCGGGACGAGTGGCCGGAAGCGGAGCGTCACCAGAGCACGGGAACGACGCCGACCGTGACGAGAAGCCCCCAGACGTTGATCGAGAGGTGCATCAGCCACGCACCGACGAGGTTGTCGTACCACAGCCGCAGCACCGTCAGCAGGGCACCGAGCAGTCCGGTGACGACGATGCTCACCACGCCAGCCATGAATACGTGGACGAGCGCGAACAGCAGTACCGAGAGGATGCTCGCGGCCACGATTCCGTATCCGCGAGCAACGAGGTGACCGAGAACCAGTCCCCGGAAGAGGATCTCCTCGGCGATCGGGGCGACGACGACGGTGCCGAAAACCAGCGCCGCGATCCCTGCGCCACTCGTCACCAGCCCACGATCGTGCGGTGCGAGTCCGACCGTCTCCGCGGCGTTGTTCCCGACGACGACGATCGCGATTCCGACGAGTGTCGCGAGGAGCGCAGCACCGATCTCGTCCGTCGAGGGCTTACGAACGACTACGGCGGCCCGCCACGTCGCGCGATCCCACTCCCGGTACAGCCAGTAGACGATGGCGGCGTACGCGACGCCGAGCGGAACGATCAGGGCCCACTGTGGCCACCCCGGATCAGCACCCTGGTTGGCGGTTATCCCCGCCGTCATCACGAATGCCGTGAACGCGATCGGGACGAACGGCAGTGCGAGTACCCACTCGAGCGAGCAGTCGACGAGCGGTTCGACCGTCCGCTCGAGTCGCCGTCGCCGTCTCGCCCACGAACCGGCGGAACCCGGTTCGACTCGGTCGGTCGTTGGTGTATCGGGAGCCATAGCTGGCCGTACGGGGAGAGTCACAAAACCGATCGGGTACGGTTAAAACGGCTTTTTACCGTTCGAAAGCCGTAACGGTTGAAATCCTGTGACCGCACGACCAGATCGAAGCCGTCCGTCCGTTCACTCACTCGCGAGACGTCGGATCGCTTCCGCCAGGACTCGAGCACCGGTCGCGCAGTCTTCCCAGTCAGTCCATTCGCGGGGCGTGTGCGAGAGCCCGTCCCGCGACGGTGCAAAGAGCATGCCGGCGTCGGTCACCCGCGAGACGTACATCGCGTCGTGGGCCGCACCCGAGTGAAGCGAGAGCGACTCGACACCTGCGTCCGCGACACTCTGCTGGAGAGCGTTCCGACACCGGTCGGTCATCGGTGCCGGCTCAACCTCGAGTTCGATCTCGAGTTCCGTTTCGACGCCGCGGTCGGCCTCGAGGGCGTCGAGGCAGTCCCGCGCCCGCTCGAGGAGCCGATCCATCGTCTCGGCCTCGACGTCCCTGATATCGACGCCGAGTTCGACCTCGCCGGGGACGACGTTGGTTGCGTTCGGCCGGACGTGACTCTTTCCGACGGTCGCGACGGCGGTTCCTGGACCGTCTTCGCCGACGCCTGCGAACTCCCGGCCCGCCCGCTCGAGTTCGAGGACGAACTCGCTGGCGGCTACCAGGGCGTCCGTCCGGTCCTTCATTCCGGTGGTCCCCGCGTGATCTGCCTCGCCGACGAACCGAGCGTTCGCGTGGACGATACCCGTGATCGTCGTGACGACGCCGGCCGGGACCGCACGCTCCTCGAGGCGCGTGTCCTGCTCGACGTGCAACTCGAGGAAGGCGTCCCAGTCGGCCGGCTCGAGACGCCCCTCGCCGCGGTAGCCGATCGACTCGAGTGCCGCCTCGAGGGTCGTCCCTTCGTCGTCGGTCAGTGCGAGCGCGTCCTCGACCGTGCGGTGGCCCGTGGCGACGCTGGATCCGAGCAGGCCGCCGCCAAAACGGGTCCCTTCCTCCTCGGTGAACGAGACGACGGCGATCGGTCGTGCCGGTTCCACGCCGGCTTCCTGCAGGGCGCGGACGGCCTCGAGCGCCGCGTAGACGCCCAGCGGCCCGTCGAAGATACCGCCCTCGGGAACCGAATCGAGGTGGCTCCCGGCGACGACCGGCGCAGCGTCGGGGTCGGCTGAGGCTGGCGTCCACGTCCCGAAGATGTTGCCGACGGTGTCTATCGCGACCGAGAGGCCGGCGTCCTCGAGTCGTTCGACGAGGTAGTCGCGAGCACGACGGTTCGCCTCGGTTCCGGACAGGACCGTTCGACCGTGTCCTTGTGCCTTCAGTGCCTCGGTCGCGCCGAACTCGGCGTTTCGCTCGATGTCGGACCGAAGCCGGTCCCGGTCGATCAGGACGTTTCCGTTCGCGTTCGCACTCATACGGACTCGTTCGTAAGCCGGCCGGATACGGTTTCGTCTCGCGGCAGTGGTGACGTCAGTACGTTTTTTGTCGTCTCGAACCGTCAGTTCACACCGAATGTCAGCCGATCATCCGCTCGCCGACTACGTCGACAACCTGGTGTACGAACCCGCACAGGCACACGACCACGGAATCGATCTGACGGCGAGTGCGATCTACGAAGTCGCCGGTCCCGGCCGCATCGACTTCGGCGGCGACGAACTCGAGGACGCCGACCTCGAGCCAGTCGAGACCGAACTCCGCGATCCCGACGACGAGTTCGGCTGGTGGCACCTCGAGGGCGGCCAGTACGTCCTCCAGCACAACGAGTTCCTGACCGACCTCGAGGAACCGCTCTATCTCCAGCCACGCACCGAGTTGCTCGCTCGCGGCGTCTCCCATCCGTCGATGCAGGTGGTCTCGCATCTGCCGCTGATCCCGCTTACCGTCGCCGACGGCGGCGTTCGGATCAAGGAGAACGCTCGTGTCTCGACGCTGCTGCCGGTCGGCGCTCGAAAGACAGCGGCCGACCCCCGATAGACGGCCTCCTCGCTTCCGAAATACTGCGCCGACGTGAATACTTAAGCGGCTAGCAGTATCTATGTTGATTAATGGCGATAGATACGATTTTGCTGGCCGTCGGCCCGATGGACACCGTTCGTGCGGACGGACTCGCAGAGACCGTCCTCGAGATCGCGGAGCCACTCGACGCGACGGTCGTAATCGGTCACGCGTTTACCAAGCGGGAATACGAGGAGTTCCGGGACGAGCTCGGACTCGAGGAGCGCGTGGAGAACGTCGATCCAGACGCGGTCGCCGAAAAGCGGCCGCCGGTCGGTGATCTCGCGGAGATGTTCGAGGAGGAAGGTGTCGATCACGAGGTTCGGGGCTCGCTTGGCGACGTCGGCGACGAGGTCGTCGACATGGCCAGAGACGTCGACGCCGACCGCATGGTCCTGGGTGGCCGTCGTCGCTCGCCGGCCGAAAAAGCCGTTCTCGGCTCGGTTTCTCAGGACATCATCCTGCAGGCACCCTGTCCCGTCACCTACTACCGGGATCTGGACGTCATGGAGTGACGGGTGATCGCCGGGGTGTTTCCGTGCTGTCGCCGAACTTGCTCTCGAGCGGATAGCCGACGTCGACGACCCGGGAGACGACGTAATTGTTGTGGAAAGCTACTCGCTCCCGAGTCGTATCTTGGTAGTTAAGTACGCAGGCGGTCTGTCCTCAAGACAGGATGGTCTACTACGCCGGCGTCGACCTCGGCGCGACCAACGTACGGGCCGCCGTCGCCGACGACGATGGCACGACGATCGGTGTCAGCCGCAACGGAACTCCTCGCGGGCCGACGGGAATCGACGTGACGGAAGGCGTCCTGCGAACGCTCCGCCAGGCCTGTGACGCCGCCGGGATCGATTCGGACGAAATCGACGCTGCGGGGATCGGCTCGATCGGCCCTTTCGACCTCGCGGAGGGTGCCGTGATCGACCCGGCGAACCTGCCGGACTCGATCGACCGGATTCCGCTCACCGGCCCCATCGAGAAACTGATCGACAGCGAGGAAGTCTATCTCCACAACGACACGAACGCGGGCGTCATCGGCGAACGGTTCCACGCCGACCGCAACCCCGACGACATGGTCTACATCACCATCTCCTCGGGGATCGGCGCTGGCGTCTGCTGTGACGGCAAGATCCTCGACGGCTGGGACGGTAACGCGGGCGAGGTCGGCCACACCGTCGTCGACCCGCGGGGTCGGTTGACCTGTGGCTGTGGACACGACGGTCACTGGGAAGCCTACTGTTCGGGGAACGGTATCCCCGAGTACACGCGACTGCTCGCCGAGGACGACCCGACGATCGAGACCGTACTGCCGCTCGAGGATCCCGACTTCACGGCGAAAGACGTCTTCGACCTCGCCGGCGAGGACGAACTGGCCGACTACACGATTGAGCAACTCACTCACTGGAACGTGATCGGTGTCACCAACATCGTCCAGTCGTTCGCGCCGCTCGTCGTCTCCTTCGGGGGTGCCGTTGCGCTCCACAACGAGGAACTGGTCGTCGACCCGATCCGCGAACGCGTCTCCGAGATGTTGCTGAACAACGTTCCCGAATTCCGGGTTACTGATCACGGCGACGACGTCGTCCTCGAGGGCGCACTGGCAAGCGCTATGACCGGCGGGACCGGCGACCGACGCCAGTTCGAGAACTGATACTGACGGACGAAACGAGACACAGACCGATCGCACTCGAGAGTTCCCTGCTTTTGTCGGTACTCTGATCTGGGAACTGCCCGACCCTATTTGGTCGTCCATCTCGTGGGGGGCAGTATGCAGCGGAGAACGCTCCTTCGTCGGAGTGGCACCCTCGCGTTTGCCCTCCCCGTTTCCGGTTCGACGGCCGCAGGTGCGGCATCGGTCACGGGTTCCTCTGTCGCGACAGCCGTCAGTGACGAACCGTACGAACCGCTCGGCCGAATCGCAGTCGACGGAACCGCCGAAGCCGTCGTGGGCGACGACGGCGAGACTGCCTATCTCGCTACCACGACCGGATTCGCTATCGTCGACGTCAGCGATCCGTTCGACCCCTCCCTTCTCTTCGAGGAGACCAGTCTCGAGGTCGACGGCGACCCGCTACTCGAGATTCTCGACATCAAAGTCGACGGCGACCGACTGGTCGTTCCCGGCCCGGCAAACGCGAGTTCGAGCTATCCCTTCCACGGGTTCATCTGCTACGACGTGAGCGATCCCAGCGATCCAGCAGTGATCGACGAACCCTACGAGACCGGCTTTCACATCCACAACTGCTATCTCGAGGGCGAACACCTCTACGTCGTCGCGAACAGCGAGGCCGAGAATCCGCTGGTCGTCTACGACGTCGCCGACGGAATCGAGGAGATCGGCCGCTGGTCGCTCATGGAGCGCGAACCCGGCTGGGAGGAGGTCGGCTGGCTCACCCGATACCTCCACGACGTCTACGTCCACGACGATATCGCCTATCTCGCCCACTGGAACGCCGGCACCTACCTGCTGGACGTCTCCGACCCCGCGTCACCGGAGTACCTCTCACACGTTTCGGAGACGTCCCTCGAGGAGACCCGCGAACTCGAGGCGGTCGACGATACTAGCCTCGGACTGCCCGGCAACGACCACTACTCGGCGGTCGACGAGACGGGGGATCTCCTCGCGGTCGGCCGGGAGGCGTGGGAGACAGGCGGCGAGGAACCGGACGGTCCGGGTGGGATCGACCTCTACGACGTGAGCGACCCGACTGATCCCGTTCCTCGTGGCTCGATCGATGCCCCGCTCGCAGCCGACGAGAGCTACCAGGCTGGGTTGTGGACGACGGCACACAACTTCGAACTCCGCGACGAGATGCTGTTCTCGTCGTGGTACCGTGGTGGAGTAAAGATCCACGACGTGAGCGATCCCGAATCGCCCGAGCAACTCGCGTGGTGGCGCGACCCCGATGAGGCAGGGTTCTGGACCGCCCGCGTCGCCGAACCGGGCGAAACGTTCGTCGCGAGCAGTACGCCCGTGATCCCCAACGCGCCGACCGAAGGGGCGCTGTACACGTTCCGAATCAGGGCCGGCGACCAGTCCGATCCGCCGTCGCTCACCGATCCCACGGCGGTCAGATCCGACGACAGGGACGAAGACGGACCGCCGAACGGAACCAAGGGTACCGGCACCGGCATGACCGACAGGTCTGGAGACGAAGACGATGATCCGACACCAGGGTTTACCACGACTGCCGTCGGCATCGGGGCTGGCGGCGTAGCCACACTCGAGTGGGTCCGTCGGCGCCAGTAGCGGTGATAGGGCCGAAATCCTGCACGTGACCGAACAATGATATGGCCGGCACGCCCAGTGAGAACAACGACCGTACCGCAATGACACACTACGATCACGCGCAGGTACAGGAGTTCTGGCAGTACGTCTGGGAGCGCGAGGACGTCTACGAACTATCGGACGACGCGACGGACCCGACCTACGTCCTCGGAATGTTTCCCTACACGTCGGGGACGCTCCACATGGGACACGTCCGAAACTACGCAATCACGGACGCCTACGCCCGCTATCGGCGCATGCAGGGTGACGACGTTCTCCACCCGATGGGGTGGGACGCGTTCGGCCTCCCGGCAGAAAACGCCGCCTACGAACGGGCGAGCGATCCGAACTCCTGGACCCAGGCGTGTATCCGCCGGATGCGGGAGGAACTCGAGACGATGGGCTTTGGCTACGACTGGTCCCGCGAGATCACCACTTGCGAACCGGCGTACTACCGCTGGAACCAGTGGCTGTTCGCACGCCTCTACGAGGCCGGTCTCGTCGAGTACGAGGCTGCGACCGTCAACTGGTGTCCGGACTGCGAGACGGTGCTTGCCGACGCACAGGTGACAGAGCGCGAGGGCGAACGCAGTGAGCCCTCGGAAGAAACGAGCGCCGAACGCGTCTGCTGGCGCTGCGAGACGCCCGTCGGCCGGCGGGAACTCGACCAGTGGTTCTTCACCATCACCGACTACGCCGACCAACTCCACGAGGGACTCGACGACCTCGAGGGGTGGCCCGACGGCGTCCGGGAGATCCAGCGCAACTGGATCGGTCGCCAGGAGGGAACGAGGATCGAGTTCGACCTCGAGGATCACGGAGGCGTCGACGTCTTCAGCACGCGCTCCGATACGATCTACGGGGCGACCTATCTCGCGGTCTCGCCCGGTCACGACCTGACGCGGACGCTGGCCGAAAGCGACGATGCCGTGGCCAAGTACGTCGACGACGTCCGCGAACGCGGCCCCGACGAGGTCGGTTTCTCGGGGATCGAGACCGACGCGGTCGCCGTCCACCCGTTGACTGGAGAGGAACTGCCAGTTTACGTCGCCGGCTACGTCCTCGAGGACGTCGGCACCGGTGCGGTGATGGGCGTTCCCGCACACAACGAACGCGACCACGCGTTCGCTCGAGAGCACGACCTGCCGGTCGAACGCGTGATCGAATCGGAAGACGGCGACGCGGACGAACCCTACACCGGTGAGGGAACGCTAGTCGAAAGCGGCGAGTACGATGGGCTCGAGACCGCCGAGGCACGCCAGCGACTCGTCGACGACCACGACGCACTCGAGGAGGACGTCACCTACCGCCTGCGGGACTGGCTGATCTCCCGGCAGCGCTACTGGGGGACGCCGATTCCGATCGTTCACTGTGACGACTGTGGTCCCGTTCTCGTTCCCGAGGACGACCTTCCGGTCGAACTCCCCGAGTTCGTCCGGACGACGGGGAACCCGCTCGAGGAACACGAGACGTTCCGCGAGACGACGTGTCCGGAGTGTGGCGGCCCAGCCGAGCGCGAGACGGACACGATGGACACGTTCGTCGACTCCTCGTGGTACTTCCTGCGATTCCTCTCGCCGAACCTCGAGGACGCTCCCTTCGACACCGAACGCGCCGAGGAGTGGCTACCGGTCGACGTCTACGTCGGCGGCGACGAACACGCCACGCTACACCTGCTTTACACGCGCTTTTTCACGCGGGCGCTGGCCGACCTCGGACTGCTGGATCGGCGCGAACCGATTCGGGAACTCAGAAGTCAGGGGACGGTGCTGTACGACGGCGAAAAGATGTCCAGTTCGAAGGGGAACGTCGTCGAGCCCCACGAGTACGGCGCGGAGACGACCCGGCTGTTCGTCCTCTCGGCCGCTCACCCCGAACAGGACTTCGAGTGGACCGCGAACGACGTCCGTGGTGCCTACGAACTCCAGCAGACGCTGTACGAGATGGCGACGTCGTTCGTCGAGGAGACCGACACCCGCGTGCGACGTCGTGCTCACGACGAGTACGTCGCCCGCGAGATCGACCGGACGCTCGCCGCGGCCACCGAGGAGTACGAACGGTTCCGGTTCCACCGCGCCGCCACAGAGATCCAGGAGCTCACCCAGCTACTGCGGCGCTACCGCGAGTTCGACCGGATCAACGAGACCGTCTACCGCCGCGGCCTGCTAACGCTCGCGGCACTGATCGCGCCGATGGCACCCCATCTCGGCGAGGAACTGTGGAACAAACTCCGCGGCGAAGGACTGGTCGTCGACGCCGACTGGCCCACACCCGAATCCGAGGTCTCCGACTACCGCCTCGAGCGCCGACTCGTCGAGACCACCCTCGAGGACGTCCGCGACATCGTCGAGACCGCGTCGATCGACGACCCCGAACGGATCGAACTGGTCGTCGCCGAGGACTGGAAGTACCGGACCGTCGAGTCGCTGCGAGCGGGCGAGGAGTCGGTCGTCGATCGAGTGCTCGAGGGCGACGTCGACGCGCCGGACCGGGAAACCGTCGGTGCGTTCGTCGGCGACGTCGCCTCGCGCGGGGAACAATCGGGGATCGACCGCGCCCTCGATCCCGAACGGGAACGCGAGGTGCTCGAGCGGGCGGGCTGGCTGATAACCGACGAGTTCGACGCCGAGGTAGGGGTTCGGAGAGCGACCGATGACGACGATCTGGGGGAGAAAGCCCGTCCCGGGAAGCCGGCGATCCGGATCGATCGAGACGGCTAACTGTTCGTCGGAGTGAACTCGAGGTTCGAGCGCTCGTCGAGGACGAGAAAGCCTATGTGTTCGTACTCGACAGCCGGAATCGTAATGGACGAAAATCGGACCGTCGCCGACATCCTCGAGCGGGTACGGGAATCCCGGCGTCGCAAACGCTGTCCCGACTGTGACGACGTCGTGGCGATCCGTGGGTTCAGGGGCGAGTACCAGTGGAAGTGTGTCGACTGTGACGCGGTCGGGTTCGGGTACACGAGCCGGTCGGCTGCGCTCGAGGCGCTCCAGCGGCGGCGTCATCGATCGGAATAAAAACAGCACATCACCGATCGCAGCAGATCGCCGATCGCTGCCCGCTCGAAACTACCCGGAACAGCAAGACAGATACATCCACTCTCCTAACGGTCGACAATGGCAACTGCGGACGCGAAACGTCGGCTCCGGGAGCGACCGATCGGTGCGACGATCCTCCTGACGATCGTCGGCTACGTACTGGTTATCGGGACGTTCCTTCTCGACGTGCCGATCTATCCCGACCTGACGAACGCACAGGTAACCATGTTCACGCACGCAATCGCCGTCATCAACGCGGCCACGACGGTCCTGCTGGTCGCCGGCTGGTACTGGATCCGTGTGGGCGAGGTCGAGAAACACCGGTTCGCGATGGTCGGTGCGTTCGCGCTGATCCTGCTGTTCCTGGTGGTCTACCTGATCCGGGTCGGCGGTGGCGGCGAGAAGCTATTTGACGGGCCCCAGACGGTCTACTACGCCTATCTGCTCATGCTGGCGATCCACATCGTGCTCTCGATCGTGGCGGTGCCGGTCGTGCTCTACGCGCTGTTGCTCGGGTTGACACACACCCCGACGGAACTGCGCGAGACCGCACACGCACGGGTCGGGCGCATCGCCGCCGCGTCGTGGATCCTGAGTCTCGTCCTCGGCGTCGTCACGTACGTGATGTTGAATCACTGGTACGGCTACGAGTTCGCGGCGATACTCGTCCCGCTGTTGTAACCTACCGTTCTCGTTTTCGTATCTGGTCGACGAGTCGTTCGTTCCAACGGGATTCCTGCTCCGGCCGGTCGCTCCAGACCCACTTGCAGTATCGCAAGTGCTCGAGACAGTTTTCGTGGGATAGCTGCTGTCTGCAGCCCGGACAGGTTGGCATAGCGAAACGGACGCTAGCCAGGAGAGAGTAGCTTCCGGTGGCGGCCATCGGCCGTCGTTCGGAAAGAAAGAACGTCTCGTCGTGGTAACGGTCATCGTAACCGACCGTCGGGAAAGCGCTTTTCGGGCCTGACATGGCGGCTAGCGTATGCAATTCGGTGCAGCCGCGATCGGGCTCGGTGGGCTCGGCCAGCTATCGCTCGAGGTGCTCGCGGCCCTCGAGGACGTCGAGATCGTCGCAGGAGCCGACGTTTCCGCCGACGCGAGGGAGGTCTTCGAACGTACGTTCGATGCGCCGGCCTACGCGGAATACGAGCGGATGCTCGCGGACCGTTGCGAGGAGATCGACCTCGCGTTGATCGTCACGCCACACACGCTCCACTACGAGCAGGCGCTTGCGTGTCTCGAGTCCGGCGTCCACGTTTACCTCGAGAAACCGATGGTGACCGACGTCGGCGACGCGGTCGACCTGCTCGAGGCGGCCGACCGGAACGACTGCGAGTTACAGGTCGGCTACCAGCGACACTTCCATCCCGGCTTTCTCGAGATCAAGCGACTGGTCGACACCGGACGGATCGGCGACCTCCACACCGCGGACGCCTATCTCGGGCAGAACTGGATCGACCTCCACGAGGGGACCTGGCGGGTCGATCCGTCGCTCTCAGGCGGTGGTCAGCTGTACGACACCGGCTCGCACCTGCTCGACGCGCTGCTGTGGATGACCGGGGCGAAACCGGTCACCGTCTCGGCTCACGTGAGCTACGCGTCCCCGAGAGTCGACGTCAACAGCGCGCTTTCGCTGCGTCTCGAGCGCGAGGCTGACGATCGATCTATACTGGCGAGCGTTACGATCAGCGGCGACGGCGTCAACCTGTCCCCGTCGGAAGGGTACGCGATCTGGGGGAGCGACGGCCGGGTCGCGTTCGACGGCGAGGTGATCCGACTCGAAGAACGCGGTGGGACGGTCTACGAGAGCACGATCGACGCGTCGACGGACTTCTCGACGCTGACAGCGGCGAAGTTGACGAACTTTCTCGAGTCGATCGAGGGGGAAGTAGATCCGGCGGTCCCGGGCGAGGTCGGTCTCCAGGTGACTGCACTGACCGAGGCGACCTACCTGGCGGACGAAGAGGAGCGTCGAGTCGACGTTCAGTCGGTGATCGGCGACGCTCGCGAGTGACCGTCGGCAGTGAGACCGGGTGTGACGACGCTTGCGAGCGTTCGTCTGCAATGGGACCGGGTGTTATGACGCTCGCGAGCGTCGAGGTCGTATGAACGTTCGCGGTTCACTCACCGAGGAACAGGTCGTCGAGTTCCTCGAGAGCCAGACGGTTCCGATCAGAGTCGCCTGCCGGACGCCGTCCGGCCACCTCTGGATGCTGTCGCTGTGGTACCGCCGTCGGGACGAAGCCGACAGCTGGACGCTCGCGTGTGCTACGTCGGCGAACGCGACCGTCGTCGACTACCTGACCCACGACGCGAAACCGGCGGTTGCCTTCGAGGTTTCGACGAACCATCCGCCCTACCGTGGCGTTCGCGGTCGTGGTACGGCATCCGTCGCGCCCGACCCGGAGAAAGAGACGCTCCGTGCGCTCCTCGAGCGATACCTCGATGGGACGGAGTCGGAACTGGCACGGACGTTGCTACGGGAGGAGCGTGAGGAAGTGACGATCACGATCGACCCTGTTACCGTGTACGGCTGGGATTTCTCGGAGCGAATGCGCGAGCGGAAAGAGCAGTGACTGGTGTTCGAAGTCGCGGGTGTCGTGTTCTCCCGTAATCGAGCCACTCTCCTCACGCAGGCATCGGTGGGTGCTGTACCGAATCGATCCAGAACCGTTCGATCGCTTTCGCCATCGACGAGAACTCGTCGGGGCTGTTAGGTTTGGTGAGATACGCGTTTGCAGCGCGCTCGTAACTTCTGGCGACGTCCGATTCGTCTCGCGAACTCGAGAGGACGAGTACTGGCGGTGGCGGGTACTCGAGATCGTTGTTGATCGTCTCGAGGATCGTGAACCCGTCGACGCGGGGGAGATTGAGATCCAGAAGTATCACGTCGGGAGTCGTTTCCGATCCGTCTACCCCACAGTGCTCGAGGTACTCGAGTGCCTCGTTACCGTCGGTGGCGGTGTGAAATCGTATCTCGGCGTCGGTCGTCCTGAACGCCTCCTGGGTGAGCCGAACGTCACCTGGGTTGTCTTCGACGAGGAGTACGTCGATGGGTTCGTCGGGAGAGTGATCGGTCATAGATACTCCTACTTGATCGCCGAGGTGCCTAAGGCTGCTACCAAAGTACGTGGGTATCGGCGTCTTCGTGTCGATTTCGAGCGTCTCGGAACGGTCCGATCACGTATCGACTGTAACAGTGCCCGGTCGTCGGAACAGACGGACTGCCGATGGTCGGCGCGACAGTGCCTTTACGGTCTACCGGCACCTACTGGATCCGAAATGGATCCGTCCCCCTCCAGCCCCGAGACGGAACGCGGCCACTGCGTCCGCCAGCAGCGCGTCCTCGCCGACCTCGGTGACCGCGCACTCGAGAGCGACGGTCTCGACGACCTGTTTCGTGACGTGACGCGGACGGTAGCCGAGACGCTGGACGCGGATTCGTGCAAGCTGTTAGAGCTATCGTCGGACGAGAGCCGATTTCGCTTGCGTGCTGGGGTTGGCTGGGACGACGGCCACGTCGGGAACGCGACGGTCCCTGCCGATCACGATTCACAGGCGGGATACACGCTGGCCGCGAGCGAACCTGTGATTGTCGAGGATCTCCGAACCGAAGACCGGTTCGAGGGCCCTGAACTCCTTCGCGAACACGACATCGTGAGCGGGATCAGCGTCGTTATCGGGACGAAAGCGAAGCCGTGGGGTGTTCTCGGCGCCCACGCGACGACTGTCGGCGCGTTCACTGACGGGGACCTGCTCTTCCTCAGGGGCGTGGCGAACGTCCTCGCGTCGGCGATCGAACGCGACCGTGCGGAACGGCGCCGGAACGTCGAACGGACGCTCAAGGAAGGTATCGTCGAGACGAGTCCGATCGGTATCACGATCGTCGGCATAGACGGAGAGATGCGGTTCGCAAACGATCGTGCCGAGGAGATATTCGGCCGGAGCAAAGAACAGATCGACGAACTCCGGTTCGACGATCCGGAGTGGGACGAGATCGGCGTCGACGGCGAGCCACTCGAGCGCGAGGAACTGCCCTTCCCGCGGATCGTCGACGCCGAAGAACCACTGTACGATCAGGTCAGTGGCGTGTTGCGATCAGACGGGGAACGAATCTGGATCTCGGTCAACGGCGCACCGCTCTACGACGCCCGTGGTGAGCTAGACGGCGTCGTCTTCGCGATCGAAGACGTTACGGAGCGGTTTCACCGGGACCGCGAACTCGAGCGCTACGAAACCGCCGTCGAGACGGCTCAAGACGGTATTTACGTACTCGACGACGAACGGCGATTCGAACTGGTTAACGACTCGTTCGCCGAGTTGACGGGGTTTTCCCGCGAGGAACTTCGGGGCAGAGAGGCCACGGACGTGTTCGGGAAGGACTTCGATGCCGTCGAAGCCGAGATACGGGCGGCCACCGACGACGACAGGAGCCCGATGTTCGAGGAGACGATCCAGGCAGGGACGGACGAGTTCCGGACGATCGAGAGCCGGTTTACCATCCTGACCGGCGAAGACGGCCGCGAAAAACGTGTTGGCGTCGCCCGGGACGTCACCGAGCGCAACCGTCTCGAAGAACAGCTACGTGCCGAACGAGACCTGAAAAACGAGATTCTCGCGACGAGTCCGGTCGGTATCACGCTGCTCGACGCCGACGGCATGAACGTGTACGCGAACGATCGTGCCGAGGAGTTGTTCGGCCGACCGCTCGAGGAAGTACAGGACTACGTCCACGGCGACGATCGCTGGAACCTCGTCGACGAAGACGGCGAACCGCTGTCCGGCGAGGAACTACCGTTCAGTACCGTCCGGGAGACCGGTGAACCGGTCTACGATGAAGTGCTCGGAATCGACCAGCCGGACGGAACCCGGGTGTGGCTCTCCGCACACTGTGCACCGCTTACCGACGCCGACGGCGAGTTCGACGGCGCAGTGTACGCGTTGCGAGATATCACCGAACGCAGACGACTCGAGAGCGAGCTCGAGGAGATGTTCGGGCGCATCACGGACGCATTCTACGCGCTCGACGAGGACTGGCGGTTCACCCACGTCAACGGCCGCGCCGAGGAACTGATCGACTTCACCGGTGAGGGGCTGGTCGGGGAACACATCTGGGAGACCTTCGAGTGGGCTGCCGACTCGAAACTCCGCAAGGAGTACGAGCAGGCGATGGAGACTCAGGGGTCTACCTCGTTCGAGTTCTACTACCCCGAACCCCTCGAGACGTGGTTCGAGATCAATGCCTACCCATCCGAGACCGGACTGTCGGTGTACTTCCACGACGTGACCGAGCGCAAGGAGATGGAGACCGAACTCCGCGAGCGCGAACAGGTCCTGCGCGACGCCAAGGAACGACTCGAGGCGGCGACCGAAGCCGGGACGGTCGGCACCTGGGAGTGGAACCTTCCAGAAGACGAGTTCGTCACCGGGCCGGCCTTCGCCAAGACGTTCGGAGTCGATCCGGCCGACGCACGCGAGGGGATCTCGGCCGAACGACTGCTCTCGTCCGTCTACGAAGCCGACCGCGAGCACGTCAGAGCCAAAATAAAAAACGCTGTCGACAGCTGCGGCGAGTACGAGGCCGAGTACCGCGTCTGGGACGCAGACGAGGAGCTTCGGTGGGTGATCGCCCGCGGTCACGTCGAGTGCGACGAGGAAGGGAATCCCCAGACGTTCCCCGGCGCGTTGACCGACATCACCGAACGCAAGCAGGCCGAACTCGAGGCCGAGCAACAGCGAACCCAGCTCGAGACGCTGTTCGACGTGTTACCTGTCGGCGTCATCGTCGCGGACGCCGACGGCGCGATACTGCGGGCGAACGATACGGCACGGGAGATCTGGGGTGGTGACGTCTTCGACGACGAAAGCGTCGCGGAGTACGAAAAGTACGACGCGGTCTGGGCCGACTCGGGCGACCCCGTCGAACCCGGGGAGTGGACGATATCGAAGGTGGTCCGTGGCGACGCAGTCGTCGACCCCGATATTTACGAAATCACGTCGTTCGACGGCAGCCAGCGGATCATCATGGAACACGGAATGCCCGTCAGGGACGAGCAGGGGGACGTGACCCGGGCCGTCGTCGTCCTGACCGACATCACCGAGCGCCGGGAGTACCAGCGCCGACTCGAAGAGTCGAACGAACGACTCGAGCAGTTCGCATACGCTGCCAGTCACGACCTCCAGGAACCGCTGCGGATGGTCTCGAGCTACCTCCAGTTGCTCGAGAGCCGGTACGCCGACGAACTGGACGACGACGCGGTGGAGTTCATCGACTACGCCGTCGACGGCGCCGAGCGCATGAAAGAGATGATCGACGGCCTGCTCGAGTACTCGCGGGTCGACACGGGGGGTGAGCCGCTCGAGCCGCTGGCCCTCGAGGACGTGTTCGCGGACGCCTGCAGGGACCTCGAGGTCCGGATCGAGGAGGCCAACGCCGAGATTCGCGCCGAATCGTTGCCGCGCGTCGAGGGCGATGGCAATCAGCTCCGGCAGGTGTTCCAGAACCTGATCTCGAACGCGATCGAGTACAGCGACGGCGAGTCGACACGGGTCGATATCTCGGCCGAGCGTGCGGGCGACGAGTGGGTGATCGCCGTCGAAGACGAGGGGATCGGAATCGATCCCGACGACGCCGAGCGGGTCTTCGGGCTGTTCGAACGGCTGCACGCTGTGGACGACCATGCCGGCAGCGGCATCGGGCTCGCACTCTGTGAGCGCATCGTCGAACGTCACGACGGCGAGATATGGGTCGAGTCCGAACCCGGAGAAGGATCGACGTTCTACTTCACGCTACCGGCAGCGGACGAGTGATACGGATTGCTGTAACGATGTACCGGCACAACCGCCGCCCGGGTCGCGGTTGCGGCGGAAATGACTTGCAGTAAACCGTACGAGTCAGTCAGTCCGAGGGATCGACCGCGCACCGAGCGCGAACGCGACGACCGCCAGGACGGTCAAGATTCCGAGGTTCGCGATCGTCGGATCGACGCCGGCCACGGCGGGCGTTCCGGCGTCGGGATAGGTCGCTGCCCGGACACCACGGGCGAAGTACGTCAGCGGCGAGAGATTGACGAGCGGTTCGAACCAGCCGGGCAGTTGCTCGAGCGTGACGAACGTGTCCGAGAGGAAGAGAAGCGGGAGCGCGATCGTGTTGCTGGCCGCGACAGCACCGTCACGCGAGTCGGTGTAACTGCCGAGCATCGCGCCGATCCCACAGAAACAGATCACGCCCACGAGGACGTACGGCACCAGCATCGCTGAGAAGACGATCTCTGCACCGGTCAGTGCGAGCACGAGCACGAGAATCAGCAGGCTCGCGATACTGATGATGACCGCGTTGACGACGGTCTGGGCCAGGAGCCACTCGCGTCTGGACAGCGGCGTCGTCGCGAGTTTCTCGAAGCGGTTCCCCTCGCGGTGGCGTGCGACCTCGCTTCCCATCCGGGACAGTGGCGTAAAGAGGACGACAGTAGCCAGGTAGCCCGGGACGTAGTAGGCTGCCGGCTCTGCGAACAACCCGCCACCCGTCGGATCCGTCCGAACGAGCGCGCCGAAGATGACGATCAGGATGACGGGGAAGAAGAACGTAAAGAAGACTGCCGTCCGCCGGCGGACGAACGACCGCCAGCCGGCGTCGGCTTCCGCTCGGACGCGTCCGAGCGTGCTCACGCCGTCTCACCCGCGGTCGCGGTCTCGGTAGGTGTTCGATCGTCGGCGCTTGTCGTCCGCTCCCGTTCCGCATCGTCGGCCAGTGCGAGGTAGACGTCCTCGAGGTCGGGTTCCGCCCACGTCAGTCCCGTATACTCGAGGTCACGGGCCTCGAGGTAGTCGACGACGGTACCGATCTCTGCGGGCGTGACGTCCCGGACGATGACGGCGTCCGTGTTCGTCGACCGGCGGCGCGTCGCTGCACGTTCGACGGGGTACTCGAGGTCCGCGAAGGCGTCGGGATCAGCGGTCGTCTCGATGGTGAGTCGGCTCGAGCCGCCGTGGGTGGCGACGAGTTCCTCGGGCGAGCCCTGGGCGACGATCTGTCCGTCCGCGAGCAGGCCGACGCGGTCGGCGAGGTGTTCGGCCTCGGCCATGTCGTGGGTGGTGAGGACGACCGTCGTCCCCTCGGCGGCGAGATCCTCGACGAGAGTCCAGATAGTCCGTCGACCGGCAGGATCGATGCCCGTCGTCGGCTCGTCCAGGAAGAGGACGTCGGGATCGTTGACCAGGATCGAGCCGACGCAGGCCCGTCGCTGCTGGCCGCCCGAAAGGTTCTCGTACCACGTATCGTCCGCGTCGGCGAGACCGACCGCGGCGAGGACGTCGTCGGGGTCGCGGGCGTCGTCGTACAGCCCCGCGTAGTAGTCGATCAGTTCGCGGGCGGTGAGTCTGTCCGGTGGCGAGAAGTCCTGTGGGAGTACACCGAGTCGATCTCGGTCGACCGCGCTCGGCTCCGTCCCGAGGACGCGTGCCGACCCCGCGTCGGGTTCGGTCGTCCCCGTCAGCGCACGGACGAGAGTCGTCTTCCCGGCACCGTTCGGACCGATCAGTCCGAACACCTCGCCCCGCTCGACGGTCAGTGACGCCCTCGCCAGTGCGACGGTCTCCCCGTAGGTCCGTTCGAGATCCGTCGCCTCGACCACGGCTTCCATACTGGCCGGTATCGGCCGACCGGGGGTAAGGGGTTCGGTTTCTGGCCAGTTCTTGCCCTCGCAGGCTCAACCGTTACCCCCCTGATCGTGATAGCTCTCCCGGATGACGAAACTCGGTTACACCCTCTCGAGCGAGGAACACGGCCCGAACCGACTGGTCGAGATCGCACAGCGTGCCGAGGAAGCAGGGTTCGACTTTCTCTCGATTTCGGATCACTTCCACCCGTGGGTGCCGGAACAGGGGGAGTCGCCGTTCGTCTGGTCGACCCTGGGGGCAATCGCACAGGCAACGGACGAAATCGAGGTCGGCGTCGGCGTCACCTGCCCGACGATCCGGATCCACCCGGTCAACGTCGCCCACGCCGTCGCGACCGTCGACGAGATGTTCGGCGACCGCTTCACGTTCGGCGTCGGCACCGGCGAGAACCTGAACGAACACGTCACTGGCGAACGCTGGCCGGAACACGACGTTCGACTCGAGATGCTAGACGAAGCGATGGAAGTCATGCGGGACCTGTGGACGGGTGAGACGGTCAGTCACCACGGCGAGCACTACACGGTCGAGAACGCACGCCTGTACACCTGTCCCGACGAACAGCCGACGACGATCGGCAGCGCCTTCGGGCCGCAGACGGCTGGGTGGGTCGCCGAGCGAACGGAGGGGCTGTGGTGTTCCGGGCCGAAGGAAGAGCCCGTCGAGGCCTACGAGGACGCCGGCGGCGACGGGCCCAGGTACACTCAGCTTCACGGCTGCTATGCCGAGACCGAAGAGGAAGCGGTCGAGACGGTCTACGAGATCTGGCCGAACGGCTCGGTCCCCGGCGAACTCGGCCAGGAGCTTCCAATGCCCGCTCACTTCAAGCAGGCCGCCCAGATGGTCGAAAAAGAGGACGTCGCCGAGTCCTCGACTTTGACCGCTTCCGATCCACAGGCCCACATCGACAGTTTCGAGCAGGCGATCGACGCTGGTTACGACCACGTCTACTTCCACCAGATCGGCGACGAGCAGGAACTGGCGATCGAGTTCTACGAGGAGGAAGTGTTGCCGTCGTTCCGGTAACCGAACTCGAGATACCGACGTACACCGTCTTTTCGCGGACAAAACTATCAAGTATTCGACGACCGTCCGCGAAACAATGGACATCGCGAACGACGATCCGATCGAACTCGTTCCGTCCAGATACGACGCGTGGCGCGAGCGGTTCGCCGCCGAACGCGATCGCGTGGAGACTGCGCTCGCCGATGCCGGCCTCGAGACCGCCGTCGAACGGATCGAACACGTCGGCTCGACCGCCGTTCCCGACCTCGCGGCGAAAGACATCGTCGACCTCGATATCGTGGTCCGAGACGACGCTGTCGCGGACATCTCGAGGGCGCTGGAGGCCGAACTCGGCGGCGAGCGCATCGAGAACTCCGAGGAGTGGCATCCCGTCTTTCGCCGCGAGAACGGCCAACGGTTCAACGACCACGTCTTCGCGGCCTCGAGCGACGGCTGGAAGGTGAGCGTCGTCACCCGCGACGTCCTCGCGAACTCGCCCGCGCTCCGCCGGGAGTACGAATCGCTGAAACGCGAACTGGCCGCCGACCACGACGATATCGTCGCCTACTCAGAGGGGAAGACGGCGTTTCTCGAGCGAGTGCTCGAGAGTGCGCACTCGGACGAGGATCTCTCGTTCGAATTCACGGTTCCGGTTCTGGAGCCGTAGCTCGAACGGGCCGTTAGGGTAGCGTTGACCGGTGTGACGACGACCTTGATTTTTGGGCCTCGCCGTGGTGGAGTGGATTCATGTCGACGATCAGGATAGCCGGTCTCACCAAGCGTTACGGTGACGTCGTCGCGAACGACGAGGTCACCTTCGACGTCGAATCTGGCGAGATATTCGGCTATCTCGGTCCGAACGGCGCAGGAAAGACGACCACCATCCGGCTGTTGCTCGGACTCATCAAACCGACCTCGGGCACTGCTGAACTGCTCGGCGCGGACGTTCGTGATCGACGGGCGCTCACCGAGGCGAAAGCGAACGTCGGCTACCTGCCGGACACGCTGGGATTCGAGGAGCGACTCACCGGCCGGCGGGCCCTCGACTACTTCGCCCGGATGCGCGGCGACGAACGCCGGGAAGAACTGCTGGAGCTGTTTACCCCGCCACTCGAGAAACCAATCGAGACGTACTCGGCGGGGAATCGACGGATGCTCGGCATCGTCCAGGCGTTCATGCACGACCCGGACCTCGTCATCCTGGACGAACCGACGTCCGGGCTGGATCCGCTCAAGCAGGACCGAATGCACGCCTTTCTCGAGGCAGAACGCGACGCCGGCAAGACGATCTTCTTCTCGTCACACGTCCTCAGCGAGGTCCAGCGCGTCTGCGATCGCGTGGGGATCATCCGGGAGGGGAAACTGGTCGCCTTAGAAGAGATCGACGACTTGCTGCAACGCGGCGGGAAGCAGGTCCGGGTGCAACTGGTGGAGTCGGTAGAAGCGGACGGGTTCGTTACACCGGAGATGATCGACGTCGAGACAGTCGACACGACGGTACGGTTCACCTACACCGGCGAGTCGGCCGAACTGCTCGAGCATCTCGTCCGGTACGAGGTCGAAGACGTCGACATCGGGGATCCCCAACTCGACGACATCTTCAAACACTACTACGGGGACGAGCCCGTGGAGGCAGGATGACGGCTATCTTGCGCGTCGAGTCGCGGAAACTGGTTCGGGGAACGGCACTCCTGACCGGGTTGCTCGTCGTGCTCTCGGCGTTTTTCTTCGTCGTCTTCCCGAGTATCCAGGAGGAGGCAGAGCTGTTCGAGGAGGTGTATCCGGAGTACTTGCTCAACCTCCTGGGAATCGAGGAACTCCATACGATCGAGGGGTTCGTCGGCGGCTACATCTTCCCGTTCATCTGGATCCTGCTGGCCGGGATCTACTTCGCCTACGTCAGTGCGGGCATGATCTCGCGTGACGTCCGTACCCGACGGATGGATCTCCTGCTCTCGAACCCGGTCTCTCGCGAGTCGGTCGTCCTCCAGAAGGTCGCCGCCCTCTGGGTCCCCCTGGTCGCGTTGACCGGCGGGATGGTAGCCGTGTTACTCGCCGGTGCAACCGTCCTCGGGGAACCGATCGATCCGATCGCACTCGCGATGGTCCACCTGCTCGGGATTCCCTACCTGCTGGTCTGTGCCGGGATCGGGATCCTCCTCTCGGTCGTCGTCGACCGCGTCGAAACTGCACAGGCCACGGCGCTGGTACTGGTGTTCGCGCTCTGGCTGGTCGACGGCCTCTCCCAGATGAACCCCGACTTCGAGTGGGTCGGCGAACTCACCCCGAGTCGGTACTACGATCCATCGGCGATCCTCGTCCACGAGGAGTACGCGCTCCTCGACGCCGCGATCCTCCTCGTGGCGTTTCTCGTCCTGCTGGGCGTCGCCGTCCTCGTCTTCGTACGGAGGGACATATGACGGCCATCCTCCGACTCGAGTCGAGAAAGCGCGTCCGAGGTTCGGTCCTCCTGGTCGTCGTGTTCGGCGTGCTGTCGGCGCTGTACTTCTCGATGTTTCCCGGCATCCAGGAGGAGATGGACGTCTTCGAGGAGGCGTTTCCGGACTACATGTTCGACATATTCGGGATCGAGGAACTTCACACGATCGAGGGGTTCATCGCCGCCGAGATCCACTCGTTCTTCTGGAGCCTCCTGCTCGCCATCTACTTCGCCTACGTCGGGGCCGGACTGATCGCGAGCGACGTCCAGGACCGGACGATGGACCTCACGCTCTCGAACCCGGTCTCTCGCGAGTCGGTCGTCCTCCAGAAGGTCGCCGCCCTCTGGGTCCCCCTGGTCGCGTTGAACGTCGGCGTTCCGATCATCGTCTACGTCGGCGCGCTCGGTATCGGCGAGTCGTTCGATCCCATCGCGCTCGCGATGGTCCACCTGCTCTCGATCCCCTACCTGCTGGTCTGTGCCGGAATCGGACTCGTGCTGTCCGTCGTCGTCGATCACGTGAGACGCGCCAGGGCGACGGCGCTGACCCTGGTGTTCGTCCTCTGGCTGGTCGACGGCGTCTCCCGGGTCGACCCGGACTACGAGTGGATCGGCGCGTTCACCCCGAGCCGGTACTACGAGGAGACGGACATCCTCGTCCACCAGGAGTACGCGTTCGCCGACGCCGCGCTCCTTCTGGTGGTCTTTCTCCTCTTGTTCGCCGTCGCGGTCGTCGTCTTCGTCCGCCGGGATATCTGACTGCCGAACGTTCACTGCGAGGTGAACGAAGGCAGGGGCTATTTCGGCGCCGGAAGCGTGCTACGGACGAATGACTCCGAGTCGACGGGAACTGCTCGCGATCGCAGGAACGACGGCGACGATGACGGCGGTCGGCGGCTGGCAGACCGTCGCTGCACAGGAGACAGACGACCTCCCGGAATACAGCCAGTGGCTCACCATCGACGACGACGGCCTCGAGTTCGTCTACGTCGACTGGGCGAACATCGGCGACGAGGTGATCACCGACCTCGAGGAGGCAGAACCGGACGAGGAGGTGCCGGAAGAGTACGAGGAGGATCCGATGGTCGCACCTGCCTCGGAAGGGCTGCTCGAGGCGTACTTCTTTCTCGGCGTCGACCTCGCTCAGTACAGGCTCGGCAGACTCCTCGACGCCGAGGGCGACTTCGAATCGACGGTCGAGGGACTGCTCCGGACGACCGACGCGTTCGTCGTCACCGGCGATATCCAGCCCGAGGAGATCGACGACCAGCTAACTGCCGAGGCGGAGATCGAGTTCTTCAGGCAACTCGAGCGGACCGACGAGATCGGCGAGTTCGACGTCTACACGCCGGTCGAAGGCAACGACGCCGCGGTCGCCGTCAGTACCGACGCACTCGTCGTCGCCAACGGGGAGGACGACGCACCGGAGGCGACCCTCGAGACGCTCGTGGACGCGTGGGAGGGCGACCTCGAGCAGGCGACCGAGGAGTCGGAGTCGTTCGCGTGGCTGCTCGAGACCGCCGGCGACGGCGACGTCGTGGTTGGCCAGTACGGGGACCGCGTCGCCGCCACCGACGACGCGCTGGTCGACATGGCGTTCGCCGAACTCGAGGACGCCGAAGGGATCGTCTCCTCGATTACTGCCGAGAACGAGGACACTGCGAGTGGGGAGTTCGCGGCGATAATAGACGGCCCGGACGAGGACGCACTCGGCGAACGACTCGGCGCGTCGGCCGACCAGCGGTCGATCACGATCGTGAACGATCAGGTCGTCGCGGCGGGAACCTGGCGCGAAGTGGAGTAACGGGTTCTGTTGAAACCCTCAGAATGTGATCGAAAAAGCCTGCTGAATCCAGAGAAAGGGCGCAGCACGGTCGTCTACTTTATGCCGCCCAGCCGACGTGCCGTACTATTGCCCCTGTTGTTCGCGTGCTCTGGTTCTTCCTTTCTCTCCGCCCTTCGCCTGGTCATCTGCCCTGCTTATGCCTTTGTCGCCCGGAATCGGATCTGGCTCCTGAGTGGGTTCAACGACCGTTACTGTTCCTCTAAGGGTTTCCCGTTGTGTTCCCCAAGGACACTTTTCGTAGACAACTACGCCTACCGTATATGTTCCCGCAGCAGTATACGTGTGTGTTGCCGTATCTCCTGCCCAAACCATGGGGGTAGAATCGCCCCAGTAGTACTCCTTGTCCGAATGTATGAAGCACTCGCGTGACGCTTCCGCGGTTACAGACGCCATCACTGGCTCACCGACGTTTGCTGTCTCGGGAGTGAGGGTCAGTGTCCCAGTCAATGCAGCAGCGCGCCCTGTAGTCAACGGGAGTCCGATTGCACTCCCCGCGACCACGAGGGTTCCTGCCCGCAAGACGTCTCGTCGTAAAACTCCCTGCTCTCTCACTGTAATCCCCGTACTCTTATACGATCTACAAACGGTTAAAGTGGGTGTAATTTTATATGATCGGTCGGTGATTGGACCGTACAGTTTGCGGACCTGTGGCGACGAAAACCGGAATTACGAACGCTGGCACCGAGCAAAGGCTTCGACCGAGCCGACGACAGCACCGTCGATCGATCACCGGTTCCCCATCCGTTTTGACGCTCGCAGGTGAACCCACGGCTATGGAGTACACGACACTTGGAAACACTGGCACGACCGTCTCGAGGCTCTGTTTCGGCACCTGGCGGTTCGGCAAGCGACACGGCGACACGGTCGAGACCGACCGCGAGGAGGCCCACGAGTTGCTCGACGCCTGCTGGGAGCAGGGGGTCAACTTCATCGACACCGCCAACGTCTACGGCGACCCCGACGGCACCAGCGAGGAGTGGATCGGCGAGTGGCTCGAGGATCACGACCGCGAGGACTTCGTCATCGCCTCGAAGGTCTACTTCCCGTTCGACGGCTGGGGCGAACCCGGGCCGAACGACTCCGGCCTCGGACGCAAGCACATTCGGGCACAGATCGAGGGCACGCTCGAGCGACTGGGGACGGACTACCTCGATCTCTACTACATCCATCGCTGGGACGACGACACGCCGATCCGCGAGACGATGTCCGTGCTGACGGAACTCGTCCGCGAGGGGAAGGTCAACTACCTCGGTGCGAGTACGATGGCCGCCTGGAAACTCACGAAGGCGCTGTGGACCAGCGACGTGGAGGGCCTCGAGCGGTTCGACGTCACTCAGCCGATGGTCAACGCCGCTCACTACGACGCGGTCGGCGACTATCTCGACGTCTGCGCCGATCAGGATCTGGCGGTCTGTCCGTACTCGCCGCTCGCGGGCGGCTTCCTGACCGGGAAATACGACCGCGCAGAGGACGGCACCGTCGAGGCACCCGACGGGTCCCGGGGGACACTCACCGAAACGTTCGGCGACCGCTACGCGACCGATCGGGCGTGGGACGTCCTCGAGGCCGTCGAGGGGGTCGCCGACGAGGTCGACGCGACGCCAGCCCAGGTGTCGCTGCGGTGGCTGATGGAACAGGATCGCTTTACCTGCGTCCCGATCGTCGGTGCGCGGTCGACCGATCAACTCGAGGAGAACGTCGGTGCGGTAGAGATCGATCTCACGGACGGGCAGTTCGAGCGGATCGACGAGGCTCGCGCTGGCGAACAGTAGAACGTCGATAGAACTGCGCCATCGCTCTCGAGTCGCGTAGTTACACTCGCAAGAAACGAAAACCGGTCAGTCGTTCAGCCGTCTACAGACGGGTGACGTTGGTTGCCCGGGGGCCCTTGGGGGCCTGTTCGATGTCGAATTCGATGTCTGTGCCTTCTTCGAGGTCCGGACCGCCAACGTCTTCCATGTGGAAGAAAACGTCATCGTCCGCGTCGTCCGTCGAAATGAAACCGTAACCGCCTGTGTCGTTGAAGAAATCAACGTTGCCTTCTGCCATTGCTTCTGAACACAGACGAGCCACCCATATAACAGTGGCGATATAATTATCCAGTCGGCACCGTTACACACGATTAGAGAATAAGGACCTTAGACGTGTATAGGGCGTATCTAAAGAAATCTATGAGTAGACATCTATCTGAGAAATCGATTCTCGGCACGGCGAGAATTCGGAATCGGCGCCGTCGGGCTACAACGTTGCCTGCCTATGCTGACTCGATACTCGAGACCACCGCGTCGGAATCGAGCGGATCATCGACGATCGTCCCGTCGACGATGACCGTCGGTGTCCCTTCGACACCGGCTTCCTCGCCACGTTCGCGGTCGGCGACGATCGTCGGGTAGTAGGTCTCGTCTTCGAGTGCGCTCGAGACGACGTCGGGATCGACGTCGACGACGCCGGCCAACTCCGCGAGCGCGTCGTCGCTCCAGTCGTCGCTGGCGATCACTGCAGACTTGTAGCCGAAGAACTGGCCGTTCGGGTCGTCCTCGCCGTCGTGGGTTTCGGACTGGACTGCTCGAGCGGCGTTTGCCATCCCGACCGACTCGTCGGCCGCGCCGACGGGGAAGTCGTAGTGGCGATACGAAATCTCGTCCGACTCGATATACTCCTCCGCGAGCACGGGGAAGACTTCGGCCTGGAACTGGTGACAGGCGGGACAGCCCAGGTCCTCGTAGACGTCGACCGTGACGTCGCCGTCGCCGAGCGTCGGGACGGGGAGCTGGCGGTCCGGTTGGACTTCGTCGAGATCCTCGAGAGCGGACGATTGCAGGGCGTTACAGCCGGCGAGAGAGACGGTTAGAGCGGTTCCAGTTCCGGCAGCGACGGTCGTCAGGAACGAACGGCGGTTCATGCCCGGACGTAGTCGCTGGTCGCGGTTAGGCGTTCGGAACAACAGTCTACAGTACCAGCGCGTCGACGACGACGGCCACGAGGACGGCCCCGAGGAAGGCGTTCGACGCGTGGAACGACCGGAACGCTGCGCGCTCGGTCTGCTCGAAGTGGAGGGAAACGGCGGTCCAGAGGAAGATGCCGCCGAAGATCACGACTGCGGCTGCGTACAGCGCGCCGAGGCCGGTAATCCAGGCGAGTACGACCGTCGAGACCAGCGTCGCGGCGATGTAGTAGACGATGTGTTTCCGGGTGACGGTCTCGCCGCGGACGACCGGCATCATCGGGAAGCCGCCGCGAGCGTAGTCGTCGCGGTAAGCCAGCGCGAGGTTGTAGAAGTGTGCCGGCGTCCACAGGAAGATGACGCCCGCGAGCGCGAGCGCCGGTAGGCCGATCTCGTTCGTGACGGCAGCCCAGCCGATCAGCGCCGGGAGCGCACCTGCGGCGCCGCCGATGACCGTGTTCTGGACCGTGTTGGGCTTGAGCAACAGCGTGTAGACGACGCTGTAAAACAGGATCGCGGCCAGCCCGAGCGCGGCCGCGAGCGCGTTGATCGTCAGGAAGACGGCGATCGACGCGACCGTCAGGAGGCCGCCGAACGCGAGCGCGTTCCGGACCGGAATCAGATCCGTCGCAAGCGGTCGGTCGGACGTCCGGGACATCCGCCGGTCGACGTCGCGCTCTAAGACGTGGTTGAACGTTCCGGAGGCACCGATCGCGAGGACGCCGCCGCCGAGCGTGGCGACGATCGTGTAGGCGTCGAGTGCGGGGCCGGCAGCCAGTGCCATCCCCGCGGCGGCGACGAGACAGAGCAGCCACATCAGGCGTGGCTTCATCATCTTGAAGTAGGCGAAGGCGGTGAGCCGTACGCGAGCGAGCCGACTCGAGGGGAGCGTCCGTTCGACTCCAGCGGTCGGCTCCGCCGGTTCCGGTGCGGGTTCGGGTGCCTCGATGGTGTCGTCGTCGGTGCCCGTCGCGGCCTCGAGATCCCAGGCCAGTGCGAGGACGATCGTCGAGAAGACGAGGACGCCGAGCGCGAGGTGCAGTCCCGGCACGATCGCAGCGGATCCGAGCGTCGCGACGGCTGCGCCGACGCCGACCTGAACGAGGTAAAGGGCAGCGGCGACGAGGAGCGTCGCTCGAACGCGTCCCGGCAGTTCACCGAGGACGGCGGCGACTGTGGTCGCAGCGACCAGTAGGCCGACGAGGACGGCGGCGATGCGGTGGCCCCAGGCGATCACCAGTTCGGTCTGACTCAGCGGATCCGTCGGTGCGTGACAGCCCGGCCACGTCGAACACGCTGCGGCCGCGTCCGTCAGCGACGTCGTCGCGCCGACGATAAGCAGGAGGTAGACGCCGAGCGCGGTCGCTGCGAGCAGTGCCGAAAAGCGTCGTCTGGTTCCGATCGGGCGAGGAAAGGCCCCGGATTCGGTTGCTGTCACCACGGCTATTCTCGTCTGAACCTTCGACTCCGCGTATTTATGATTCCCGCTTTTTCCCGTTAGCGTCGGCGAACGATACGGTTCACATTCCCATATCGTCGGCGGCCGACGGCACCGGAAGCGCGGTCGGCGAGACGCCCAGCAGTTCCCCGGCGTGATCCAGCGCCATGTCGAACCCGTAGTAACGCTCGAGTTCGTCGCCCTCCGGTGTCGACCGAACCTTCAACATTGCGTATCCCTCGCGGTTCTGGGCGATGGTGGCGGTTCCGCCGTGTCCGTCCGCGCGCTCGAACGTGAGCAGCCGTTCGCTCTCGGTTTCGTCGTAGGTCGCGACGACGTCGTCCGTCGTCGCCGTGCGTTCGTCACCCTCGGTCATGGGAGACACTCCCGGCGCGACGACCGGGAAACTATCGGTTCCGGTCGGCGACCTGTCGCGAACCGATACCGATTTTTCACCTCGGTCGGGAGTAGGTGTCGTGACCGAGACGACGGCAACGACGTCGCGTCGGCCGCTCGCGACGTTCCGACTGACTCGGCAGGTCGCACTCGCCTGGATCGTCGTCGCCGTCGTCGGCTTCTTCGCGTTCGCCTACGCCTTCGGGCACGTACTCGCGGCGTTCCGGGGCGTCCCGCTCGAGCCGATCGTCCTGGGCCCGTCGCCGCCACCGGCCGCAGCCGCGTGGGGTCTCGTCTCGCTGGCACTGGTCGCACTGGTCGTCGTCGCCCACGAGTGGCTTCACGGGCTCTTCATGGCCCGATACGGCGGTTCGCCGACGTTCGGCGTCGGCAGTTCGTACTTCCTCTTTCCGTACGCCTACGCCGAAACCGAGGTGACGAGCTACACCCGTACCGAGATGCTGGTCGTCCTGCTTGCCCCCTTCGTCGGGATCACGTCGGGAGGGCTGGTTTTGCTTGCAGTCTACCCGTCGCCGATACTCGTCGTGGCACTGGCTGCGAACGCCGCAGGGTCGATCGGCGACCTCTGGATGGCCGCGGCGCTGTTGCAGTATCCGCGAGACGTCCGCGTGGCCGGCCTCCCGGACGAGGCCGCCCAGGGGTTTGCGGTCTACGGACCAGCGACGAGCGAGACACCTCGAGTGGAGCGTCCCGGACAGCCAGTCCTTTCGAGCGTCGTCGTCGGCACAGTCGGGACGTTCGCGCTGCTCGCGAGCGGACTGCTCGTCGGCGTCCTCGGTTCGCTCGCGTTTGGTTCCGGAACGGTTTTCGTCGGTGAGGGGAGCTGGTTGCTCTTCCGTCACGAGCGACAGTCCGACGGCAGCGTCCACCTCGAGCTCGGGGCCACGCTCGTGCTCGTGCTGTCGATGGCTGGCGGCGTCCTCTGGGCTGGTCTGCAGCGCGTCCGCGGGACGCTCGAACCGTAACGTTCGAGCGACCGCCCGCCCGAAACCGACGCATGAGCAAGTGGTTACAGAGCGGCCGCCGCCGCGACGTCTGCTTCCTCCTCGCTGCCGAGGGCGAAGACGGTCACCTACGCGGCCAGCAACTCAAGTCTCGCCTCGAGTCACACTACGACGAGCGCCTCGAGCCGAAGGCGTTCTACGGCTCGCTGTCGGCGCTGGTCGAGGCGGGGTTCGTCGAGAAACGGACCGAAGGGATACACGACGTCTACGCGCTGACCGAGGGCGGACGGCGGCGAGTTCGCGAGCACTACGAGTGGGTTAGCGAGTGTTGTGAGGGTGGTGATTCGGCGGAGTAGGCGTCTGAGACGTTTCAGTCCTCGAGAACGGCCGAAATATCTCGCTCGAGTTCTTCGATCCGGTCGTCGATCGTCTCGACTTTCGAGGACTGTTCCTCGGCTGCAGCGGCGACGTCGGCGACTGATTCCGACACCTCTTCGCTCTGGTCGACGATCGCGTCGACCGTGCTCGCGATCTCTTCGGCGCTCGAGGCCTGATCGTCGGTCGCACTCGCGATTTCGTCGATGCCGCTCGAGACGTCGGCGGTTGCTGCCGCGATCGCTTCCTGATCGTCGACGACGGTCTCGACGCGGTCGACGGCGGCTTTCGTCCGGTCGTTCGCGGTTTCGACGGCATCGGCCGTATCGTCGACGTTGTCGAGGAGCTGGTCGACGATCGCTTCGATCTCCGCGACTTCGTTCTGGGCTCGCTCGGCGAGCGATTTGACTTCGCTGGCCACGACTGCGAACCCCTCGCCGTCACCGCCGGCACGTGCGGCCTCGATCGAGGCGTTCAGCGCGAGCAGGTTCGTCTGGTCGGCGACGTCGTTTATCACGTCGACGACCTCCTCGATCTCGTCGACGTGATCGCGCAGTTCCTCGCTGCGTTCGCCGACCGTCCGCCCAGCAGTTGCGACCTCGTCCATGATCTCGTAGAGTTCCTTCCCGGACTCGCGGGAGCGTTCGGCCAGTCGCTCGGCTTCCTGGCTCCGGTTGCTGATCTCGTCGGCACTCGAGGCGATCTCCTCGATCGTCGCGCTGAACGACGATACCTCCGACTGGATCTCGCTGACGCTGTCGGTCTGGTCCTGGGCGTAATCGCTGATCGTACTCGAGCGGTCGGCGACGTCTGCGGTCGTCGTCCGGAGGTCTTCGACTGCGCTCTCGACGTCTTCGGACATCTGCTGTTGGAGGTTCCGGATCGCCTCGCGCTGTTCGACGAGTTCGGTAACCGAGACGAGGATTTCGACCCCACCGGCGACGTCGCCGTCTCGATCGGTGATCGGGACGGCCATCGCCCGGGCGTGGATCGTCTCGCCGTCCGCGTTGGCCGCCGTCCGGATCGACTCCTCGCGAATGACCTCGCCGGTCCGGATCGACGTCTCGACGAGCGTCTCCGACTCGCCTTCGGTCTGGAAAATTTCGTACGCTGGCGTGCCGACGGCCGAACTGCGTTCGTAGCCGGTAAGCGCTTCGGCGCCCTCGTTCCACAGCGTGACCGTGCCGTCGACGTCGACGGCGAACGCTGGCTCCGGAAACAGTTCGATGAAGGCGGCAAACGACTCCCGCCAGAACGCAGCGTGATCCGTCTCGCCTTCGGGCACAGTCGAATCAGCAAATCTAGATTTCTGGGCTCCCATTATCCGTTAGGTGCCCGTACAGACGAACACGAAATAGCAGTTTTGGCCTACGTATAGCTTCACGTAACCTTTTTCTGTCGTTACAATCCTGGTTTCCTGCTACTATATTTCTGTTTCATATCTGAACTTATTATGGATTTTTGACTCTATTCTGTGGCGCCTGTTACGGCGAGAGAGTGGTTATTTTCGATACCAGTATGTCTGGTCGGAAGGTGTTCCGAGAGTCTGTGAGAGAAGGGTGTGTCACTGCCGGTCCGAAACCGGCCGGGACCGCGGCGTTTTTCCGGGATGCGCTCAAAACTACTCCGAGTAGATGACCTCCGGCCAGCCCGAATACGAAACTGACGCCGATCTAGAGTGGTGTTACGACGCGGTACACGGCGTTTCGCGGACTTTTTCGATCACTATCGATCGACTCGAGGAACCGATGGCGAGACACATCTGTCTCGGTTACTTACTCTGTAGGGTCGCAGACACGATCGAAGATGCGGGACATATCCCGCCGGAGACCCAGACCGAGTTACTCGTCGAGTACGATCGACTGCTCGATCCGGAGACCGACGCGTCGGTCTCGGCGTTCATGGACGAGGTCGAACCCTGGATCCCCGACGACCCTAACGACGACTGGAAGGTCGTCGCTGAGACGCCTCGCGTGTTGCGAACGTTCGAATCTCTGGACGAAGAACCCCGCGAGATCATGCGCGAACCCGTCCGGGAACTCGTCGACGGGATGGCCATGTTCACCGACCGGTACGCCGACGAAGGCGGCCTTCGACTGCAGACCCTCGAGGAACTCGAGGAGTACTGCTGGTACGCTGCCGGAACGGTCGGCACTCTCATCACCGGGCTGGTCGCACGCGGTGCTTCGGAGGAGCGAGCGCGGGAGATGCGGGACAACGCCCGATCGTTCGCGCTCCTGTTGCAACTGGTCAACATCGCCAAGGACGTCGAGAACGATTACCACGAGGAGAACAACGTCTACCTGCCCGCCGAGTGGCTCGAGGAGGAAAACGTCCCCGTCGATGCGGTCACCGACGAGGAAAACCACGGCGCCGTCACGAACGTCATCCAGCGGGTCACCAGCCGTGCCGAGACCTACGTCGACGACGCACACCGCTATCTCGAGGTCGTCCCGGAACGACACGGGAACCGGCTTTCGGCGTGGGCGATCCCGTACCTGCTCGCGGTCGGAACGATGCGCGAACTGCGGGAACGGCCCGAAGACGTCGTCCAGGAGGGCGACGTGAAGGTGCCCCGTGCGGAAGTGTACGCGCTGATCCAGCAGTTCGAGGACGACATCTCGCGCTCCCGGCTGGAGGATCTCCGCCAGAAGATGGCCGAAGAGCCGCTTCACCGGTAATCTCTCTTCTATACTCACTCTGCCGGCGGCCCGATTCGGCCCGTCCGAGCGAGCGAATCGTCACTCGCGGCCGGCAACGAGACCGAAAACGTCGACCCCTCGCCGGGATCGGAGTCGACCCATATCTCGCCGCCGTGACGTTCGGCGATCCGATCACAGAGTGCGAGCCCAATTCCAGTCCCTGGCCGCTCTTCGTGGCTGTGTAGCCGCCGGAACACCTCGAAGATCCGTTCCTGCTGGTCGGGGTCGATACCGATCCCCTCGTCCTCGACCGAGATCACCCACTCCGTGCCGTCCCGTTCGGCCGAGACCGCGATTCGTGCCGGTTCGTCGCCGCTGTACTCGACCGCGTTCGAGACGAGGTTCTGGAACAGCTGTCGGAGCTGGTTCGGATCACCCTCGACGCGTGGCAGGTCGCCGACCTCGAGTTCGGTGTCCGTTTCCTCGATCCGAATTTCGAGGTTCTTCCGGACGTCGTCGAGAACACACTCGAGGTCGACGGCTTCGAACTGGTCTCCCTGTGTTTCGACGCGAGAGTACTCGAGCAGTGCGTCGATCATCGCTTTCATCCGTTCGGCGCCGTCGATCGCGTACTCGAGGAACTCCTCGCCGTCCTCGTCGAAGTCGTCGCCGTACTCCTGGTCGATCAGCTGGAGGTAACTCGAGACCATCCGTAACGGCTCCTGGAGGTCGTGGGAGGCAGCGGAGGCGAACTGCTCGAGTCGTTCGTTCGACTCCTCGAGTTGTCGCTGGGTTCGCTCGAGCAGTTCGTTCTGTCGTTCCAGCCGGTGGGCGTGGGTTTTCGCCTGTGCGTCGTAGACGCCGACGCCGAAGCCGGCGACCGAACTGAATCCGGTGAGGATCGCGATCGAACGCACCGGTTCAGAAAGACCGGTGTCCGGCTGGAGGTGATAGAGCCCGAGAATGACGAGCATCGCCGCGATTCCGGTGAGACACCACACCGAGATAACGGGGTGGAACTGGGAGTCGATGTCCGTGTGAGGAAGCCGATAACCGCCGATCAGGAGTACGAGCCCGGAGCCACTGATAAAGCTCAGGACGACGAGAACGGTGATGAGCGACTCGTTGTGAGAGGTTGGCACGAGCGCCGTTCCAAAACCGAGAGCAAGATAGAGAGCACCGAGAGCAACGACTGTGTCTCTCCCGCCGACGAGGGGTAGCAGTCGGTTCTGACGCTCCATCGTTTCTTCTGGGAGAGACAGCCCAATAGTTGTTTGGCATCAAGTGTCGTGTTGGGCGACAGTTCTCCCGACGCGTCGACCGACCAGCGAGAGAACGTATCCGCCGAGGCAGGCACCGACCGCCCACGGCACGAAGAGGAGGCCGGCGACGAGTGGGCCGAATCCGAGTACGTAGTATGGCGCGAAGGCAGTCGTCGCGACGAACGGTACGGTCACGGCCAGGAGGCCGACCGGCCACGTCGAACTACCCGACTCGAGTCCGTGACCCAGCAGGAGAAACGACGTCCCGGCGACGCCAAACGTCCCCAACAGGATCGCAGGCCCCGTGCCGAAGAGGAGCCAGCCACCGACCCCGAGCAGGATCGACATTCCGACGACGATGCCGAGGAGCGTGCGGCGTTCGAGCGGCAAGCCGGACCGGGAACAGACACGCTCGAGGACGTTTTCGCCGCGTTCGCCGATAGCTCGCCTGCGAGTGCTCTGTCGATCGAACCGGCCGACTACGATGGCTGCGACACCGATGGTGGCGGCCGGGACGAGACCCGCGACGACCCCGTGTGACAGCAGGAGCGGACCGAAGACGACTCCCACGGAGGCCCACGAAGCCAGCGAACCGGCGATTCCGTCCGGGCCGTAGGCGACGTACGTCCGGGACGAGAACCCATCGTCGGCCGTCCACGTGAGGGAACCGTCCTCCTGGTCGGCGTTCGGAGGGTCGTTCGCTACCTGCATTTCCTCGGGAAGGTGGATCGTGACGCGTTCGGCCCGAACGTCGTACCGGTACTGGGTTCCGCCGGCGTAGAAGTAGTCGAGAACCCGGCCGTCGCCGACGGCGGAGTCGGCGACCTCGGGGACGTCGTACTCGACGGTGACGACGCCGTCGTCGATCGAGGACTCGATATTTCGTGCGTCGTCGATCGCGACGTCATGTCGATACCAGCCGTCGTCGACGGCGGCCTCGAGTGCGGCGGAATCGCTCCCGTAGCGTTCGGCGGTGCTTTCGTTGACGGGGACGCGGGCAACCCAGCGGGAGTCGCCGTCCTCGTCGACGTGGACGTCGAGCGTTCCGGGATCGGTCGCGCCGTCGACCGAATCACAGACGCCACAGATCGACAGCGGGGGATGGGCGGCGACGACGAGTCCGGAACTCGCGGCGACGACCGCAACGACTGCCACGAGCGAGAGGAGGCCAAAAATGACGAACTTCCGGGGACGGTTGAACTGTCGGCGTGGAGAGGAGGTACAGGGCACGTCTCGCCCAACTGTTGGAAGGTAAATAAATGTACGTCTACAACTCGAGCGGTGATCGGTCCGTAGAACGCCCTGAACGCCGTCGTCAGACTCGAGAAGAGCCACTCACGACGGTGGAAGATGTCGGCTGTGCTGGGGTAAAATTCAAGGCCAAACAGTGTGAGCTACTGATGACTGGTGAATCGCGTGGAAGAGGAATACGTCGACGACGTGGCGGAAGGGGAGAGCCTCACCGACGAGGAACGGGACGCACTCGAGGCCGCGGACCTCGATCCCGAGGGCGTGCCGGAGAAACAGTACTCCTACCGGGCGCTGCTGGACGAGGACATCGACGAGTCTCTCGCGGACGAGCTCCGGCGTCGGTTCTCGCTTCCCTGGTCGTACGAGAGCGACGGCGACCTCGATCGACGCTCGAGCGAGGTACGCGGTCTCGCCGATAGCGAACGGGAGTGGATCGCCGTCAGCGGGGACGAGGACTGGCAATCGTTCGACTACGAGACCGAGGACGTCGACGTCGTCCCACGGGAGAAGCCGGACGAACGACCGTACCCGAAGCCGACACCCGTGACGGCCGTGACTGGTGTCGGTCCCGACGACGCGGAGAAGTTGGCCGAAGCTGGAATACTCTCGGCCGAACGGCTGGCGACTGTCAACGCGTTCGAGGTCGCCAGCGCGCTCGATCTGGACGTTCTCCACGTTCGGACGTGGCGCCACAACGCGCGGGAACTGCTCCCCTAACTGACCGTAATCGGCCGCCAATTACTACAGAAGTACGTAATTTAGATAATTAGGACCATCAGAGATATATACCGCACTGTAGGACCATCTACCAGATGATTCCGATCGACGACTCTCCGATCGTCCGCGATGGCAAGTCACTGATTCTCGCGATGGACCACGGCCTCGAGCACGGTCCGGTCGACTTCGAGGAGGTACCGGAAAAGCTGGACCCATCGACGGTGTTCGAGACGGCGACCCACGACGCCGTCACCTGTATGGCGGTCCAGAAGGGGATCGCCGAGGGGTACTACCCCAGCTACGAGGACGACGTCAACCTCCTGTTGAAGATAAACGGCACCTCGAACCTCTGGATGGGCGAGTACGATTCGGCGGTCAACTGTTCGGTCGACTACGCGGCCGAAATCGGTGCCGACGCCGTTGGCTTTACGCTCTACGGTGGCTCGAACCACGAGGTCGAGATGGCAGAGGAGTTCCGCGACGTCCAGGAAGACGCCCGCGAGCACGACCTCCCCGTCGTCATGTGGTCGTACCCCCGCGGCCAGGGACTCAAGAACGACACCAAGCCGGAGGTTATCTCCTACGCGACCCGGCTCGGCCTCGAGCTGGGTGCCGACATCGCGAAGGTCAAGTACCCCGGCAGCCCCGAAGCGATGGAACACGCCTGCAAGTGCGCCGGTGACATGAAGGTCGTCATGAGCGGCGGCTCGAAGACGTCGGACTACGAGTTCCTCTCGACCGTCGAAGCCGCCGTCAGCGCCGGCGCGAAAGGACTGGCCGTCGGCCGCAACGTCTGGCAGCGCGAGGATCCGACTCGCATTCTGGACGCCCTCGAGAAAGTAATCTACGAGGAAGAGACCGCAGACGCCGCACTCGAGGCTACCGAGTAGATGACCGTGTCCGATCCAGTCGACGAAGTCGTCGCCACGATCGCCCGCTCCGCAGCAGAGGTACGCCAGGGGCTGGTCGGCCGCCGAGGGAAAGCCGACGAGGAGAATCCGAGCGGCGAAACCCAGGCCGAGGCGGACGTGTGGGCAGACGAGTTGCTCGCCGACCGGTTGACGTCGATCGACGGCGTCGGTCAGTACGCGAGCGAGGAGCGCTCGGAGATCATCGACGGCGGAGACGAGAAGGTGTACGTCGCCGTCGACCCGCTCGATGGCTCGTCGAACCTGAAGTCGAACAACACGATGGGGACGGTGTTTGGCATCTACGAGGAGCCGCTTCCTGCTCCCGGATCCGCGCTGGTCGCCTCCGGCTGGATCCTCTACGGCCCGATCACGACCATGGCGTGTGCTCGCGACGGAACGGTCACGAAGTACGAACTCACCGGTGGCGAACGGACCGTCGTCGAGCGCGACGTCACCCTACCTGACGATCCGCTCGTCTACGGCTTCGGCGGCCGCGTCCCCCACTGGCTCGACGAGTTCAGGGAGTACGCCCGCGAGATCGAGTCCGACCCGAGCAACAAACTCCGCTACGGCGGCGCGATGATCGGCGACGTCAACCAGGTGCTGACCTACGGCGGGATCTTCGCCTACCCCGCCCTCGAGGACAGCCCCCGCGGAAAGCTCCGTCTGCAGTTCGAGGGGAACCCGATCGCGTACCTCGTCGAGGCCGCCGGCGGCCGCTCCTCCGACGGGACCCAGTCGATCCTCGAGGTGGAACCGAACGACCTCCACGACCGGGTTCCGCTGCACGTCGGCAATACTGAGCTGATCGAGCGCCTCGAGGACGCGCTCGCCTAGGGATTCCCCACTGTCGGGGCGTCTCCGACCGTCGGCGAGACCAAAACTGAGGCGGCGTCCGCCCCGGGACCGCCACCGACTTCTTCAGCGGCGTCCGTGTCGCCGTCGACCCGCTGGTCACCGGACGAACGCATCTCGAGACGTTGGTCTGTCTCAGACGACGGGCTATAGTAACTCCTGCAACTATTCACACACTGATCGCACGCTGTCGTGCGATCAGGTATGCAATGACTTGCAGTGGCTACTATACACGGAAACCCCAGGATTATCCCACTGCGTCTGGGAGGGAGCCCTGCCATGCAGGACGCCCACGCCCAACTGGAGGCGGACATCGCCGAACTCGAGGACCTGCCGGTGTTCGTCGCCTACAACGCGAACGTCGACGCGATCGTTCGGGTCGACGGGGAACTCGAGTCGTTCCTCGAGCGGCCTTCCGATCCCGGCTCCGAACTGCCGTCGAGTCCGCTGGAGTCGAAACGGGAACTCGCGGCGGCGATCGCACACACGATGGCCGCCGGCCGGGGCGACGAGATCGCGATGGCCGACGAGTTCGCCGCGACACTCGAGTCCGAACTGGCGCCCGATAGCCAGCAGATGGGCGGCCAGGCGGGGATCATGACGAACCTGCTCACCGCACTGGGAACCGCACCGATCACGTACACGTACCTGGTTTCGGAGCGACAGCTCTCGATGTTCGACCACCCCGGCGAGGTGCGGTATCCGACCGTCGAGGACGGTCAGGTGAGCTACGTGCCCCTCCCCGAAGCGGTCAACACGGATCGGACGAAGATCAACTGGGTATTCGAGTTCAGAGAAGGCGACGAGTTCTTCGGCGTGACCGCACCCGAAGACACTCGGTTCATCGCGGCCTCGAGGCCGCCGGAGTTCGACCTCTCTGCGGGGGAACTCGACGAGGCGATCGATCAGGTGGGCGAAGCCGTCGACGGAGCCCTCCTCGCAGGGTATCACAACCTCACGCCCGACCACGTCGAGGAGGGGTACGAGGAGACTCACAAACACGCACGCGACGTTCTCCGTCGACTCCGGTCGGAAAGCGACGTCGACGTCCACGTCGAGTACGCCGTCACCCACGACGACGATCTCAGAGACAGCATGTACGAGTGGATTCTGCCGGAGGCGAACGTCGTGGGGGCGGATACGCACGAGCTGACGATGTTGCACGACGACGCGGGTATCGACGCCGTCGAGGAGCCACCGTCGGAGGCGACTCCGTTCGAACCCGGGGAGATCCTCGACCACTACCGGATGCTCGAGGCGGTCCGCGAGGAACTCGGCGTCGACTGTCTGCAGTTACACGCCATGGAGTATCACCTCGCCGTGATGGAGTCGTACCACTCGCCGGAGGCGCTTCGACGGGGCCTCGAGTTCTCCGCCGTCAACGCCGCGACGAAGGCGGCGCTGGGACACATCTCCGAGCCCGGGGACCTCGAGACCGGGCTGGAGTACGAGCCCTCGGAGATGGGGCGAGAAGCGATCGAACTGCTGGCCGATCACCTCGGCGAGTCGGCCGAGGATGGCGTCCTCGCCACGCCCTCGGTCGCTGCCTGCCCCAATCGCGTCGTCGACGAGCCGGCTGGGACGGTCGGCATCGGCGACATCGTCTCCTCCTCGAGTTTCGTCCTGGAACTCGCGGTAGCCAACGATCAGTAAGCGGGAGCACGGTATCGGCGAGTGTCGTCACGGATGCTCGGCACTGACCGGCACGCAAAACACCGGCACCTCGGCCTGGCGGACGACGTTTTCGGTGACGCTTCCGAGAAACCACTGTCCGATCCCCGTCCGGCCGTGCGTTCCCATGACGATCAGGTCGACGTCGTTCTCGGTCGCGTACGTGGGAACCTCCCTCACCGGAGAGCCGGTCACGGTCGATCCCGAGACGTCCACTCCGGCGTCTTCACCGTGTTCCCGGACCGCGTCGAGTGCCGCTTCGCCCCTGTTCTCGAGCACCTCGAGGAGATCGTCACTCGCTCTATCGGCGTCGAACGGACTCGTGTCGATCGAGTAGAGCGCATGCAGTGATGACTCGAGCCGACTCGCGAGTTCGATTCCCCACTCGGTCGCGATCGTCGCACCGTCGCTGCCGTCCGTCGGAAGGAGGAGTCGCTCGAACGGGACGTCGGCGATTGCGGGTTCGTCGGCGTTCGGTGGAACCGCGAGTACGGGAGTCCGTGCCGTTCGAAGGACGTTTTCGGTCACGCTGCCGAGGAGAACCCTGTCGAGTCCCGTTCGGCCTTTCGTTCCCATGACGATGACGTCGATCTCGCGTCGACTGGCGTACTCTCTGATCGACTGGAACGGAGTGCCCTTTCTGACCGCGGTCGTAACGTCTCTCTCCTCGTCGTGGTCCGTGGCCAGCCGTGCGATTTCCTCGACTGCTTCCTCGGCGTTCTCTTCGAACGACTGAATATCCCGTTCGTCGAAGTCCGCCGCCTGGAACCGGGATTCGACGATCGACAGGACGTGGACGTCCGCGTCGATCCGAGACGCGAGCGCGATCCCGCGTCTGGCTCCTGCGAGTGCCCCGTCGCTGCCGTCGGTCGGTATCAGTATCGATTCGATAAACCGGCTCATGGGAGCGGTCCTGGATTGCTTCACCGCCTCGGTGGATAACTGTGTGGGGGTGGCTGTCGTCGCCGTCAGGTATCGAGTCCCAGCGAGTCGACGAAAATTTCGAGGAGGTCCACGAGCTGTCGGGGAAGCAAGAACTGTTCTCGGACGTGTTCCCGGGCGTTGTCGCCGAAGGATCGCCGACGGTCGTCGTCCTCGAGAAGATCCACGACTCGGTCGCCGGCACCCACGACGTCGTCCGGCTCGACGAGATACCCGTTCCGACCGTCCTCGACCTGGAGTGGAATCCCGCCGACCGTCGAGCCGACGACCGGCGTACGCTTCCAGAGTGCCTCCGCGACGACGAGGCCGAACCCCTCACGCAGGGACTTCTGGACGACGACGTCCGACAGCTGCTGGAGGGCGTTTATCGTCGCGTCCGGGAGGTCGGTCAGGACGTGGACGTCCGGATCGTCGACCGCTTCGTCGGCGACCTGTTCGTACAGCTCCAGTCCCTCCGGATCGTCGCCGGCCATCCCACCGGCCAGCACCAGCTGGAGCTCTGCCACCTCCGCTTTGGCGGTTCGATACGCCTCGAGCGTCCCGAACTGGTCTTTCCACGGGTCGAAGCGGGAGACCTGCGTCATCACGGGTGCGTCGAACGAGAGTGGGTCCAGGTGGTCGCGTTCGGCCGCCAGTTCGTCGTCCTCGAGCGATCGGTTCTTCTCCGTCACCGGATCGATCGAGGGGTAGACGATGCTCGTTGCCGGAGCGTCGATTGCTGCGTACGCCGAGCGACTGAAAATCGCGTGATCGATCGGATCGGTGTACGCGGAGACGAACGCGAGATACTCCTCGACCGGGTCGGTGAGATCGACGTGACACCGCCAGACGATCGATGCGTCCGGGAATCGTTCGTCGAGTCGCTCGAGCATGCCGAGCGGCTGTGGATCGTGAGCAGCACGAGGTCGTACTCGTCTTCGATCTCGGTAGCGTTCTGCTTGGTCACCTCGCGATACGTCGCTTTCATCTCGTCGGTCAGCGGTTCGCTGTCCCCCTGAAGTCCGTTGTGGACTGCCTTCGTAACCTCGAAGAAGTCGTCGTCGGCGTCCATGACGAGCCAGTCGGTGTCGATGCCGAGGTCGTTACAGACCGGTACGATCGACCGAAGCAGCTCCGCAACCCCACCTCCCGTGGCAGTCGAGTTGACGTGGAGGATCCGGACGTCCGCAAGCGCCTCGGCGAGTTCGCGAAGTCGCTCGAGGCGATCGCTCTCGATGACGGGAGCGTAGGCCTCGATCGATCTGTCCGGGAGTGAGGGGGGATGCATCGTCTACGCGCCACCACCACCACGACGCTCGTATCAGTTGGGGTCAGTCACCCAGGAAAACGGATTAGACGGTCTGTATATCCAGATATACGACGGATCGGGCCAACAAATTTACTTGCCGGAGGTGCAGTCCCTGCCATGAACGAGGACACGAACGACGGCTCCGGAACCGACGAAACGCTTCGTATCGGACTCAACGGCTTTGGGCGGGTCGGACGCTGTCTCCTCCGTGCGTCGCTGACTCACGACGACGTCGATATCGTGGCGATCAACGACGTGATGGACGACGACGATATGGAGTACCTGCTCACGTACGATTCGGTTCACGGCCGACTCGACGGGATTTCCCGCGACGGAGACACTCTCTTCGTTGACGACCAGGAGTTCCAGTTGCTCTCGGAGCGCGAGCCGTCGGACCTCCCGTGGGACGAACTGGACGTCGACATTGCCTTCGAAGCGACGGGGCTGTTCCGGACCCACGACGAGGCTGCCCAGCACCTCGAGGCCGGTGCGGACAAGGTGATCATCTCGGCGCCGCCGAAAGGCGAAACTGAGGTGCCGATGTTCGTCTACGGCGTCAACCACGAGGAGTACGAGGGTGACGACGTCCTCTCGAATGCCTCCTGTACGACGAACTCGGTTGCGCCAGTCCTGCAGGCTCTCGACGAGGAGTTCGAGGTTGTCTCTGGGCTCCTGACGACCGTCCACGCGTACACCGGCAGTCAGGCGCTCGTAGACGGCCCCATGGAGAAACGACGCCGCGGCCGCGCCGCCGCCGAGAACATCGTTCCGACGACGACCGGTGCGGCCGATTCGACCAGCGAAGTACTCCCCGAGTTCGAGGGCAAACTCGAGGGGATGGCGATGCGGGTACCGGTCCCGAACGGGTCGGTCACCGACATCACTGTCAACATCGAGGAAGACATCGAACGCGAGGAAGTGACCGACGCGATCCGGACCGCGGCCGACGACAGGATGGCTGGCGTCCTCGGCTACACCGACGACAAGATCGTCTCCCGGGACATCGTCGGGCTACCGTTCGCCTCGTACGTCGATCTCGAGTCCATGATGGTCGCAGCCAACGACACGGTGAAAGTACTCGCCTGGTACGACAACGAGTACGGCTTCTCGAATCAGCTGATCAAACTCGCAAAACACGTCGCGAACGAGTCAGAGAGCATCGACGCCGGACGGACCGTTGCCCACTGACAAGACCACCCCCACCATGACTACGTTTCGAACGATCGACGACCTCGAGCCTGGCCAGCGACTGCTCGTCCGGATCGACGTCAACGCCGCCGTCGAGGACGGGACCGTCAAGGATAGTCGGCGGTTCGCCCGTCACGCCGAAACTATCCGGGAACTGCTCGCGGACGATCACGCGGTCGCCCTGCTTGCCCATCAGGGTCGGCCGGGCCGGGACACGTTCGTCTCGCTCGAGCAACACGCCGACATCCTCGCCGACCACCTCGATCACCCCGTCGAATTCGTCGCCGACACGTACGGCGAGGACGCGCTCGCGGCCATCGACGACCTCGAGTCGGGCGACGTGCTCCTGCTCGAGAACGTCCGGATGTGCGACGAGGAACTCCCCGAGGAACCACCGGACGCGAAAGCCGAGACGGACCTCGTCCGGACGCTCGCCCCGGCGTTCGATGCCTACGTCGGGGACGCGTACTCGGCCGCGCATCGCTCTCACGCCTCGATCGTCGGCTTTCCGCGCGTCATGGATGCCTGCGCGGGCCGAGTGATGGAACGGGAGTACACGGCGATCACGGCCGTCAGGGACCGAGAGTTCGACGGGCCGGTCACGATGATTCTCGGCGGGACGAAAGCCGAGGACGTCATCCCGATCATCGAGCGACTCGACGACGTCGTCGATCGGTTCTGTCTCGGTGGCGTCGTCGGCGAACTCTTCTTGCGGGCCGACGGCCACGATGTCGGGTACGACGTCGGCGAGACGTCGCTTTTCGACCATCAGTGGGACGACCACCGGGACCGCCTCGAGCGTAGTCTCAACGCGTACCGCGACCGGTTACGTCTCCCGTCGGATCTCGCCTACGAGGACGACGACGGCGAGCGCGCGGAGGTTGTGGTCGAGGGGCTCGAGAAGGATCGACCGTTTCTCGACGTCGGCTCCGAGACGGCCGACCGCTACGTCGACGTCGTCGAGGACTCCGCGGCGGCGTTCGTCAAGGGTTCGCTCGGCGTCTTCGAGGACGAACGGTTCGCCAAGGGGACCGTCGCGGTCGTCTCGGCGATGGCCGACTCCGACTGCTTTACGGTCGTCGGCGGCGGTGACACCGCCCGCGTCGTCGAACTGTACGATTTCGACGACGACGACTTTTCACGCGTCACGGTCGCCGGCGGTGCGTACGTTCGCGCCCTCACCGGCGACTCGCTCGTCGGCGTCGAGGTACTCGAAGAGGGGAGTCTGAAATGACTGGCACCACAGCCGTCGTTCTGGCCGGCGGCTACGCGACCCGACTGTGGCCGATCACGAGGCACCGCCCCAAGATGTTTCTCCCGCTCGGGGAGACGACCGTCATCGAGCGAATCTACGCGGAACTCGAGTCCATCGACCGGATCGACGAGGTCTACGTGAGTACGAACGAACGGTTCGCGCCCGACTTCGAGGCCCACCTCGAGGAAAGCCCCTACGAGAAACCCCGGCTCTCCGTCGAGGAGACCGAGCACGAAGACGAGAAACTCGGCGTCGTCGGCGCACTCGCCCAGCTACTCGATCGCGAAGGACTCGACGACGATCTGCTGGTGATCGCTGGCGACAACCTCTTCGATTTCGCCGTCAGCGACTTTCTCGAGTACTTCGACCGACGCGAGGGGCCGGTGATCGCCGCCTACGACGTCGGCGACCGAGAGAAGGCCACGTCCTACGGCGTGGTCGAACTGGACGACGAGCGCGTCGTCGATTTCCAGGAAAAACCGGACGAACCGGAGACTTCACTCGTCTCGATCGGCTGCTACGCGTTCCCCGGAGAGACGCTGTCGCTTTTCACCTCGTACCTCGAGGAAGGGAACAACCCGGACGAGCCCGGCTGGTTCGTCCAGTGGCTTCAGGACCGCGAACCGACCTACGCCTATCCGTTCGAGGGCGTGTGGTTCGACATCGGCACCAGGGAGAGTTACCTCGACGCAGTCTCCTGGTACCTCGACGGCGAGTCGCACGTCGCGGAATCGGCGATCGTTCGGGACACGACCGTCGATGACAGTACCCTCGTGATGCCGGGCGCGACCCTCGTCGACGCCGCCGTCGAACGGTCGGTGATCTTCCCTGACGTCGACCTCGAGTCGACGACGGTGCGGGGATCGATCGTCGACGACGGAGCCAGCATCAGCGGGTTCGACCTCGAGCGTGCACTGATCGGGGCCTATAGCCGGATTCCGGACGAACGGCAACAGTCCTAGTTGTGGCGTCCTGGGTTGCTCACCTCGTCGCCGGCGGCCGTCGCGTTCCACCAGCCGGCCGTAATAGAGACGTAGACGCCGACGCCGCCGAGAAGCAGGGCGTAAAACGCCCATCGTGGCCAGGCGAACGCGAGGAACGTGAGCGTGAGCAACAGGACCCACAGCGTGAGGATCACCAGGTCGGCGAGGACGCGGACACCCGTGCTCGTAGCGGCACCGAGTCGCCCTCGCTGCGTTCGTTCGTCGTCGGTCGTCGGTCGTGTCTGTTCGTCGGTCATCAGAAGTGATAGCCGTGTCTCGCCGTCAGTTCGTAGGCGCTGACTCCCCAGACGTAGCTCTGTCCGGGCCACCACGTCCGGGCGTTGTTGAACCCCGCGACGAGGACGTCCTCGTCCTCGCCGTCCGAATCGGGGTAGTAGCTCACCGATCCGCTGTCGCCGTCGGTCAGGTCCATCTCACCGCCCCAGCGGATCTGGCCGCGCCGACAGAAGTCGTCGGTGAAGCAGGTGACCGCATCGACGCCCTGTACCCGGCCGCTGGTGTGACCCGTCAGCGCGCCGACCTTCTCGAGTTCCTCGCCGCGAGCGACGAGATCCGCCAGGCCGAACCTGGTGAGCTGTCCGCGCACCCGAACCGGCTCTGGCGCGTCGATCCAGTTCGAGGGGGCGACCGTCGCTTCCGGTTCGATGGCGGCGACGTCTTCGATGGGATGGGCCCGGGCGACCGTTCCAAGCGTCGCCCGTTCCGCGGCCTGGAGCGGCAGCGTCAGCGTCTCCCCGATCGCATCGTCCGCTCCCTCGAAGGCGTGTTCTGCCGTGACGAAAAACGACTGCTCCGTCTCGGGATCGTACAGCGCCGGCCCGAGCGTCGCCAGACTCGAGGGCGTTTCACAGGCGATACCGCTCGGTGCCCGTCCCCCCGGCATCGTCTCGAGAATCCGTGGTTCGGCGAACTCGAACTCCTCGCTCCCGCCGTCGATTTCGAGAATCGTCTCGGTGCTGATCGAGATGCCGTCCGCGAACTCCCTGATCGCCTCCGGAACCGTCGACGCCTCGCTCGAGACGCCGATCGAGACCGACGCGGTGCCGCTCTCGTAGTCGCCCGGGACGACCGCGCTGCCAAGGTAGCCGGTGAAGGCGTATCTGGCCAGCAACTCGTTTAACTCGAAGGCCTTCTCGACGGCGGCGTACCAGTCGGCTGGGACGTATCGAATTCGCTCCTCGAGAGAGAACGGATCGTTCGGATCCGAACGGACCAACGCGGTGACGACGGGGACCTCGTCGTCGTCGGCACCGAGGAAGTCCTCGACGCCGAGGTAGTGAGCCACCCCGACGGCGTAGCCGCCGCCGGCGAGGGTTCGAAGGAACTCGCGACGATCGATCCCCGTTTCGATCCGATCGCGCAGCGTCGCAGGACGCCGACCGGATCGGTCACTACGTTCGTCGTACATGTCGTCGATACCGATAGCGTTCACTCGTCCACCCCGTTCGGGCAAAGCTAATGTTCACGTACACGGGGCGATTCGTCCGTACCCAAACCGTAGGACGAAATGGGGAATAGCGATTGTGCCTGCAGATGCGCCGAGTGAGTGTCCTACCCTGTTTTAATAGGTGGATGGATGAACGCAAGCGTTCGTGGTTCCACCCCAGATACCAACAATTGTCTCCGTGCTGGTGACCGCGGAGACGACCACACCAACACACCTGGCGATTCGCGTTGACTCCCCGACGCAACTCCCTCGTTCGTCCCCCGACGAACGGAAGCGGCAGCGGTGCGCTGACCGCGCATCCTCTCTCCTCTCTTCGACCCCCCACTCGAGCGTCGGGAGTCGAGGTGTAGAATTCGGTTACTCGGGCGGGCAGTTCGTTCGGGAACCGGCCACCGATACGATCGATCACGAAAAATACGCTGGATTTTTTAGATATCCCCGCACAGACGTCGACATGAAAGTCCGTATCGCGCCAGGGGCGACCGACGAGGAAGCCTCGGCGATCGCGACCGCGATGGCCGAACACGTCGGAGACACCGTCGAAGTGTACGTCGGAGACGACGACGAGCCGAAAGCCGTCCACGAACTCGCAAGCGCCGCCGGCTCCGGGCGGGGCGCGCCCGCTCCCGTGGCAGCCGCCGACGGCGCAGCCCAGGACGACCTCGGTCCAACCGAGCGCGAACGGAAACTGCGCGAGGAGATCGGGGACATCCTCGAGGGTGGTCCCGAAAAGTACCGCGAGGGCCTCGAGGACAAACTGTTCGTCCGGGATCGGCTCGAACTCTGGTTCGGCGGCGAGGGCAACGACTTCCTCTTCGAGGACGGCAAGTTCGCGGCGTTCGACGACTGGCACGAGAGCGGCGTCGGCGAGGAGACCGACGACCGCCTGCCGGCCGACGGGATGATCACTGGCGCTGCCGAGTTCGAGGGCCGTGACGTCCACTTCATGGCCAACGACTACACCGTCAAGCGCGGGAGTATGGCCGCGAAAGGCGTCGAGAAGTTCCTGCGGATGCAACAGCGAGCCCTGAAGACGGGCCAGCCAGTGCTGTACCTGATGGACTCCTCGGGCGGCCGGATCGACCAGCAGACCGGCTTCTTCGCCAACCGCGAGGGGATCGGGAAGTACTACTACAACCACTCGATGCTCTCCGGCCGCGTTCCCCAGATCTGCGTACTCTACGGCCCCTGTATCGCGGGTGCAGCCTACACGCCGGTCTTCGCCGACTTCACGATTATGGTCGAGGGCGTCTCGTCGATGGCGATCGCCTCCCCGCGGATGGTCCAGATGGTTACCGGTGAGGAGATCGACCTCGAGGAACTCGGCGGGCCGAAAGTCCACACGCGAGAGTCCGGGTCGGCCGACCTCGTCGCGAGAGACGAGGAACACGCCCGCGAACTCGTTGCTCAACTGATCACGTACCTGCCGGACAACGCCGACGAGAAGCCACCCCAGAAAGAGACGCGCTCGCCGGTCCGTTCGCCCGCGGGAATCGATTCCGTCGTTCCCGAACACCCCAACGAAGTGTACGACATGAAAGACCTCATCGACCGACTGGTCGACGAGGGCTCGTTCTTCGAACTCCGTCCCGACTACGGGAAGGAGATCATCACGGCCTACGCACGGATCGGCGGCCGTCCGGTCGGTATCGTCGCGAACCAGCCCGCCCATCGTGCCGGCGCGATCTTCCCCGACGCAGCCGAGAAAGCCGCCGAGTTCATCTGGAAGTCCGACGCGTTCAACATCCCGATCCTCTATCTCTGTGATACGCCCGGCTTCATGGCCGGTTCGCAGGTCGAGAAGGAAGGCATTCTCGAGCAGGGCAAGAAGTTCATCTACGCGACCTCGGCGGCGACGGTCCCCCAGCAAACCGTCGTCGTCCGCAAGGCCTACGGCGCGGGGATCTACGCGATGGGCGGCCCGGCCTACGACCCCGAGAGCGTCCTCGGCCTCCCCAGCGGGGAAATCGCGATTATGGGTCCCGAAGCGGCGATCAACGCCGTCTACGCGCGCAAACTCTCCGAAATCGACGATCCCGAGGAACGCGAACGCAAGGAACAGGAACTCCGCGAGGAGTACCGCGAGGACATCGACGTCCACCGGATGGCCAGCGAAGTCGTCATCGACGAAATCGTTCCGCCGAGCACGCTCCGTGAGGAACTGGCCGCCCGCTTTGCCTTCTACGAGGACCTCGAGAAGTCCGTCCCCGACAAGAAACACGGCACGATCCTCTGATACGGTCTGCTGTACCGATTTACCGGTGCAACCGCAAGGCGGTTCGCGATTGCACCGTCGATGACGTACAGCAGTCCGTCCGAACGCCGCTCGAGAGTCGCCCGTTTTACAGTCCTTACCGCGGAGTAGTCGTCGGTTAGCGAACGCTACGCTTTCCATAACAATACCGAATCCGCTGGAATCGCCGCGTGCGGTCTCCCGCACGCTCCCGATGGCGGATGGTCCGTCGGTTCGAGCCAGCCCTGCGATGAGCGACCGAAGCGAGCGAAGAACAGGGCTGGCTCGAATCCTGCAAGACGCAGCGTGAACAACGTAAACGCCCGTCTTGCTCCGGTTCGACTCCGGCGGGGACTCTATGAGTTCCGAAGGCGCGGACGTCTATCTGCGCCACGCGATCGACGTCGATCCCGTACGCCTCGAGCGACTGCTCTGGATCGTGGTCGCTCTCTCGCTCGTCGGCGACGTCGTCACGACGTTCGCCGGCCTCCACCTCGGTCTCGCGGAGTCGAACCCGGTCGCACGCAGTGCGATTTCGGGATACGGCCTCGCTGGAATGCTCGCACTGAAGGCCGTTGCGGTGGCACTCGGGGTCGCCTGTCGGCCGTTACTCCCGCGACCGTACCGCGTGGTCATCCCTGCAGGGCTCGCGCTCCCGTGGACGATCGCGACGCTCAGCAATCTCGTCCTGATCTCGACGGTCGTTTGACACCCCCGGACAAAATCGGTCGCCAGTTGTGGCTGCCTCGAGCTGTGGCACGACCGAGTTTCGAATCAGCCAACGTTCGGACGCGACCTACTATCCGGATGCGTGGAGTTCGACCTCGCCGTTGCCCCGGACGGCGACGGTGTAACCGGAATACTGGAACTGTACCGTCGTTTCTTCCGTCACCGAATTCGACGTGAACAGCGCGTTCAACGCGTCGGGATCGATCTCTCGAGCGAGCGGCGGTAGCTCGCACGGATCCTCGCCGGTCGCATCTGCGACTGCCGATACGACGGTGTACACTGGCGTGTCCTCTGCGTTTTGTTCCCACATCGTTTCGGTTCGACGTCCTGACTCGGCCGTTAGTACCGACTTGCCGGTCTGCACGTCTTCCACTGTCATTGGATTTCGTGCAACGAACTGTTATAAAGGAGTTTCCAAACAGCCAGGAGTTCACTACGAATTTATTCAATATTTCCACGAATATTACGATCGGAGCAGTGAACGGTCGTGGAACTGGCGTTACTGGCCGCGATTCGGCTCCACCGTGAGACGTCGAAAAACGGCTCGCGTTACGCCGCGTGTTCGCGTTTCAACGACAGCACCGTTCGATCGAACTCGCAGACCAGTTCGCCGTCCTGGTTGAAGACCTCGACGTGCATGGTGACGATGCCGCGTTCGCCATCGCTGGTCTCCCGTTTGTCCGTGACCGTCGACTGGACGCTGATCGTATCGCCGTGAAACACGGGCTGAGGGTGTTCGACGTTGTCGTACGAGAGGTTCGCGACGATCGTTCCGTCGGTCGTCTCGGGGATCGAGATGCCGACCGCAAGCGACATCGTGTAGAGGCCGTTGACGAGTCGCTCGTCGAACTGCGTCTCGCCCGCGAACTCCTCGTCCAGATGTAGCGGCTGCTGGTTCATCGTCATGTCACAGAACCGCTGGTTGTCGCTCTCGCTTATCGTTCGACTCCGTTCGTGCTCGATCGTTTCACCGACCTCGAACTCTTCGTAGTAAAGTCCAGTCATACGTTCAAAATCGGCCGATCGTTACAAAAACGTGACGTCTGTGTCCGTCGACGATCGTCCACGATTACTGACCGATCGCGGGTGCAAATATTGCATGTACCTGGGCGCATTGACAAGGGTTAAGACGGGGCGTCGGAAACCTCCAGCAACAGGGTACCAGTTTGGCGACGTCGGGGCACGTTCCGACAGTCGCGTCGCTTCGAAACGAACCCGGAACTCACCATGACTGAATCCAATACGTCTTCCGAGCCGACTGCAGAGGAAAGCGCCGTCGAAACAGCCCGTCGTCAACTCGAGCGGGCCGCTGCACATCTAGACGTCGACGAGGGGACCGTCGAACGGCTGCGACACCCGAAAGACGTCTACCGGGTGACGATCCCGGTCGAGCGAGACGACGGAACGACGGAAATCTTCACGGGCTATCGCGCCCACCACGACAGCGTTCGTGGTCCGTTCAAGGGCGGCCTTCGATACCACCCCGACGTCAACGAAGACGAGTGCGTCGGCCTCGCGATGTGGATGACCTGGAAGTGTGCCGTGATGGACCTCCCCTTCGGCGGCGCGAAAGGTGGCGTCGTCGTCAACCCCAAAGAGCTCAGCGACGACGAAAAGGAGCGGCTCACCCGCCGGTTCGCCGAGGAGCTTCGACCCGTCATCGGCCCGATGAAGGACATCCCCGCGCCGGACATGGGAACGGACCCCGAGACGATGGCGTGGTTCATGGACGCCTACTCGATGCAGGAAGGCCAGACGGAACCCGGCGTCGTCACCGGCAAACCGCCGGTCGTCGGGGGTTCCTACGGCCGTGAAGGAGCACCGGGTCGCAGCGTCGGGATCATCACGATGGAAGCACTCGACTACTACGACTGGGACGTCGAGGAGACGACCGTCGCCGTCCAGGGATTCGGGAGCGTCGGTGCCAACGCAGCCCGCTACCTCGACGACCGCGGCGCCTCGATCGTCGCAGTTTCGGACGTCGACGGCGCGATCTACGACCCCGACGGGTTCGACACCAACGACGTCGAAGACCACGACGAGACGCCCGGGATGGTCTCGGGCTACGACGCACCCGAGACGCTGTCGAACGACGAACTGCTCGAGGTCGACGTCGACGTGCTCATCCCGGCCGCTATCGGGAACGTCCTCACCGGCGAGAACGCCCGTGACGTTCAGGCCGACATGATCGTCGAGGGTGCGAACGGTCCGACGACCTCGACGGCCGACCAGATCTTCGAGGAACGCGACATTCCCGTCATCCCCGACATCCTCGCGAACGCCGGCGGAGTCACCGTCTCCTACTTCGAGTGGCTCCAGGACATCAACCGGCGCTCGTGGCGTCTCGAGCGGGTCAACGAGGAACTCCAGACGGAGATGCTCCGGGCCTGGAACGCAGTCCGGAAAGAGTACGAGAACCGCGACGTCACCTGGCGTGACGCGACCTACATCGTCGCGCTCTCGCGGATCGCGGAGGCCCACGACGCCCGCGGACTCTGGCCGTAGTCTACTCGACGGCCGTCTTTTCTTCACCGTCGACCGTCCGGCGGCCGCCCGTCGACGTGTATTTCTTGGTGGTGGCCCGTTCACACGACGTATGGTTCGCAGAAGCGTCCTGTTTACGCCAGGTGACCGTCCAGAAATGATGCGGAAGGCTCCCGGTTCGGGGGCCGACGTGATCGTATTCGACCTCGAGGATGCCGTCTCGCTCGCCCGGAAGGACGAGGCCCGCGAGGCAGTCCGAGCGGTCCTCACGGAGCCCGAGTTCGACCCCGACTCCGAGGTCTGTGTCAGGGTCAACGCCGACGCCGACCGGATCGACGCCGACCTCGAGGGACTGTTCGCCGAGGGAACGAATCTCCGCCTCGACAGTCTGATGCTCCCCAAGGCCGGGTCGCCGAGCGACGTTCGCGACCTCGTCTCGACGCTCGAGTCCCACGACGTCTCTCTGCCGGTGATCGCACTGATCGAGAGCGGCGCGGGCGTTCTCGCGGCGCCGGAGATTGCTGCTGTCCCCGAAACCGATGCGCTGGCCTTCGGTGCTGAGGACCTCTCGGCCGACGTCGGTGCGACCGTCTCCGCGGACGGCTCGGAACTCGCCTACGCACGTCAGCGTGTCGTCCTCGCTGCTGCGGCCCACGACTGTACGGCGATCGATACGCTCGTCACCGACTTCGAGGACGACGAGCAACTCCGAGAGGACGCCGCGCGGTCCGTTCGACTCGGCTACGACGGAAAACTCGCCATCCACCCCGCACAGGTCGATCCGATAAACGAGGCGTTCACCCCGAGCGACGAGGAACTCGACTGGGCCCAGCGCGTTCTCGAGGGCAAGCGAGAGGCCGACGCCGAGGGTCGTGGCGTCTTCGAGGTCGACGGAGAGATGATCGACGCGCCGCTGATCGCCCAGGCGGAACGACTCCTCGAGCGTGCCGGCGACCGCTGACCGCGGCCGGTGGAGCGATAGGCGCTTGCGAAAAATATAATCATATTCGAATTCCTAATATTGTATTTTATTTACTATGGTGGGGTTCCGCCATGCTTATTTTGCTAACCTCTGAATTTACGTTCAATGTCCGAACGAGCGAACCCGTTCGAAACACTCCAGTCGCAGATCGACGATGCCGCAGCGCATCTCGACGTCAGCGACGACGTGATCGAACGGCTCAAACACCCGGAACGGGTCCTCGAGACGAATCTCACGGTCGAACTCGACGACGGGGGTCTCGAGCGGTTCAAGGCGTTTCGATCGCAGTTCAACGGTGACCGCGGCCCCTACAAGGGAGGGATCAGGTACCATCCTGGCGTCACCCGCGACGAGGTCAAGGCGCTGTCGGGGTGGATGGTCTACAAGTGTGCGACCGTCGACATCCCCTACGGCGGCGGCAAAGGTGGTATCGTCGTCGATCCATCCGACTACTCCGAAAGCGAGATCGAACGACTCACCCGTGCGTTCGCGAAGGAGCTCCGACCCTTGATCGGCGAGGACCGCGACATTCCCGCACCGGACGTCAACACCGGCCAGCGGGAGATGAACTGGATCAAAGACACCTACGAGACCCTCGAGAATACCACAGAGCCCGGCGTCATCACCGGCAAAAACATCGCCAGCGGCGGCAGTAAGGGTCGCGTCGAGGCGACCGGTCGATCGACCGTGATCGCCGCACGCGAGGCGTTCGACTACCTCGACAAGGACCTCGAGGGTGCGACCGTCGCCGTCCAGGGCTACGGCAACGCCGGCTGGATCGCCGCGAAACTCATCGACGAGATGGGCGCGACCGTCGTCGCGGCTACCGACTCGAGTGGCGGCATCTACAACCCCGACGGCTTCGATCCGGTCGCGGCGAAAGACCACAAGACCGAGACCGGCAGCATCGTCGGCTACGAGGAGGCCGACGATGAGATCACCAACGAGGACGTGCTCACGATGGACGTCGACCTCCTCATTCCCGCCGCACTCGAGAACGCCATCGACGGCGACCTCGCCGAGGAGGTCCAGGCAGACGTCATCTCCGAGGCCGCGAACGGCCCGCTGACGCCGGAAGCCGACGCCGTCCTCGAGGACGAAGACGTCTTCGTCATCCCGGACATCCTCGCCAACGCCGGCGGGGTCACGGTCTCGTACTTCGAGTGGGTCCAGAACCGCCAGCGGTTCTACTGGACCGAGGAGAAGGTCAATCAGGAACTCGAGGCGCTCATCGTAGAGGCGTTCGACTCGCTCGTCGACACACTCGAGGAGTACGACCTCGATAATCCACGAACTGCCGCGTACGTGGTGGCGATCCAGCGCGTCGCGGACGCGTTCGAGGAAGCCGGAACGTTCCCGTAATCGCGGGACGCGACGTTATACTTGTTTGACGTATGTTCTCTCGTCTCGATATCTTTTTCTCGTTTGGAGCGCACCGACGGATAGAGTCGAATGCTTCGGGAACGGCTGCGGACGTATCGTGACCGGGCTCGTCGCGAACTGCTAGCGGCGTTTCGGGAGAGACACACCGAACATCAGGTCGCGAGCAGCTTTGCGATCGGCGTCTTCATCACGGCCCTACCCACGGGTGGGCTCGGAATCGGCCTGTTTTTCGTCTTCGTCTCGATGTGGTCGTGGATCAGCAAACCGGCGATTTTCGCGTCCGTCGCCGTCCTCAACCCCTTCGTCAAGCCAGTCGTCTACGTCGCGAGCTTCCAGGTCGGCGGCACCGTACTCGGAACGCGGCCGCTGCGCTCGAGCGAGGTTTCGCCCGAAACGGCCCGCGTCGCGGTCGAACAGCTGCTCGTCGGCAACCTCCTCGTGGCACTCGCCCTCTCCGGGATGGGCTATCTCATCCTGTTGCACCTGACTCGCGTCCACCGACAGCGGCCGGGGTTTTTCTTCGGAGGGTCGGACTCGAGACTTTGGGACCGCTTCCGGCGATGAGTGCTGCTCTCGAGACTGTCATCCCAATCTCGAGAAATGAACAAACACTTGTGAACCGAATTTCGATTGCCATCCGATGAAACGTCGTACATTCGTCGCCGGGGCAAGTGTAAGTGGACTGATGGCTCTGTCTGGATGTCTGGGAGTGATCGGGATGGACGAACACACCTCGACGCCTGCCGGCGTCGCCGCCACCGCCCGCGAGGAGACAGGCTACGAGCAGACCAACGTCGACGAAGTCGTCGTCGAAGAGACGGTCGGCACCGACGCCCTCTCGGAGGAGGTCGTCGTCATCAACCACCTGACCGAACACGAGAAAGCAGTCGGCGTCGGACCGCTCGAGCAGGAAGCAGCCGTCTTCGTGGTGCTCTCGACACCCCAGATCGGACTGGCTGGCCAGCAGTTCAATCCGGTCGAGGAGATGTCGGCGTCCGAACTCGTCGACCTGCTCGAGGACGATTACGACGACATCAGCAACGTCTCGCTCGAGGAGGAGTCGTCGATCACCATCCTCGAGCAGTCGACGACCGTCTCGCGGTTCAGTGCCGACGCCGTGTTCAGTGGATTCGATCTCGAGGTCGACCTTCACGTCAGCGAAGCTGTCGAGACCGACGACGACCTGGTCGTCACGATCGGCGTCTATCCGCAGGAAGTCCGGGCACAAGAGGAAGAGAACGTCCACGCGCTCATGGAGAACGTGACGGCGAGTATCGAGGAGTAGACGACGAAAACGCTTCCCGCGATTGGGCTCTATATCATCGTTCCGTATGCGAGGATACCGATACCGACGAGTGTGATGACGGCACCCGTCGCTTTCGTCACCGCGATTCGGTCGTCGTATTCGATGGTCTCGTCCTCGAGCGGCGTCATCCCCTGTCGGCGCTGGGCGTCGACGATCGCCGGCGCGTAGCGGACGCCGCCGATCCCGAGTGCGATCAGGACGAGGCCGGCGACGACCGCGAACACGGCTTACAGGCCGAGCTCTCGGCCGATGACGAGGTGCTGGATCTCGCTCGTCCCCTCGCCGATCTCCATCAGTTTGGCGTCGCGGTAGAACCGCTGTGGGGCGAAGTCCGTCGTGTACCCGTAGCCGCCCAGCACCTGGACGGCGTCCTCCGCGACCTCGCGTGCGGCCTCGCTCGCATCGAGCTTTGCGAGTGCCGACTCTCGCGTCACGGGTTCGCCGTCGTCGTAGGTCGTCGCGGCCTTGTGCGTCAGCAGGCGTGCGCGTTCGGTCTTCCGGTGCATGTCGACGATCTTGTCCCGGATCGCGTCGAACTCCGAGATCGGCTGGCCGAACTGCTCGCGTTCCTGGCTGTAGGCCTTTGCATGCTCGTAGGCACCCTGGGCCAGGCCCGTCGAGAGGGCGGCGATCGAGATTCGGCCGCCATCCAGAGTCTTTTTCGTCTGCTCCCACCCGTCGCCTTCCTCACCGAGCAGACGGTCTTCGGAGACGCGGACGTTCTCGAGTTGAATCTCGCAGGTCGGCGAAGCGTTCAGCCCCATCTTGTCCCAGACCGTCGTCACCTCGAAGCCGTCGTCTTCCTCGGGGTCGACGATGAACGTCGAGATGCCGTCGTAGCCGGCACCGGGTTCGGTGACGGCTTTGACGAGCACGGAACCTGCCTCGCTCGCGTTCGTGATGAACTGCTTGGTGCCGTTGATCACCCACTCGTCGCCGTCCTTCTCCGCGGTGGTGTTCATGTCGGAGGCGTCGGAGCCGCTGCCCGGTTCGGTCAGTGCCCAGCCGCCGAGGTACTCGCCTTCCGCGAGCGGACGCAGCCAGCGTTCTTTCTGTTCGTCGGTGCCGAACAGTTCGATCGGCTTCGACGCGAGCGACGTGTGTGCCACGTAGGAGAGCCCGATCGATCCGGAGACGCGACCGAGTTCCTCGGCGACCAGCGAGTACATCAACGTGTCACCGCCGAGCCCGCCGTACTCCTCGGAGATGGGGACGCCCATCATATCCAGCTCCGCGAGCTGGTCGAAGATCTCCTCGGGGAATCGGTGTTCCTCTTCGATCTCCTGGGCGATCGGTTCGATCTCGTTTTCACAGAAGTCCCGGACGGTCTCCTGGATCATCCGGTGTTCGTCGGACACGTCGAAGTCCATACGCAATACTTGCCGGGGTAATGAATAAACGCACCGACACCGATCGACACGGTTGACAACACCAACCGCGTCGCAAGAGGTTACCAGCCGCGGCCGTCGTCTTCGTCCTCGTCGTCTCGCTCGGTGGTTTCGTCCCAGAGCGAGGACTCGCCGGTCTCCTCCTCGTCGCGGCCGTCAGCACCCCAGCGCCCGTCGGGTGCGGAGGGGCCTTCGTCCCGGTCGGTCGGTTCGACAGGTTCGTCACGATCCTCACGGACAGCCGCTCGCTGGTCAGGAATCAGGTCGAGGTCGGGGTTGGTGTCGCCGAGCAACAACAGCGCGTAGTACTGGAAGTAAGTACGGAACGGCATCTGGACGAGCCCGACCACCAGCAGGAACGCGAGCACGCCGAGGATCGCGACGGGTATCGCGAGCAACGCGCCGATCTCGCCGAGGAAGAAGAGCACGACCACGAGAATCACGAACGGGATCGCGACCACCAGCCCGGCAATCGCCAGCAGGAAGGAGACGGCGATGCTGACGACGAGCTGGAGAATCCAGACGAGGATCAGGTAGACGCCGTACTCGGCGAGGTCCGACGTAACTGTTCCCCAGAAGCGACTCCAGCCGGAGAGGATATTTCGCCCCTCGAGGAGCATGATCGGTGCGACGAACTCGGACGTAAAGCGCATCACGATGGCGTAGGGAGCGTAGAGGGCGACAGCCAGTACGAAGAGGAGGAACGCTGCTGCGGTGGACGAGAAGTCCTCGAGGATCGGGCCACCGACCGTCAGAAACAGCGCGATTCCGAGCCCACCGACGAGAAGTAACGTGAAGAGTCGGAACAGGACCAGCTGGAGGCCACGGACGAGGTTCTGCCACCCGAATCGCAGAATGCGCACCTCCTTCGATCGCAGCGACTCGACGAAGACGAACTCCATGATCGCGCTGATCACGGCAAAGAGTAGCCACAGGAAGAGCAAGACGACCAGCACGAGCGCCGCTATCGCGAGCAGGTCACCGGGGTCGACCCCCTCGGGCAACTCGTCAGCGACCGGTTCCTCGACGGCCGGCTCGTCGACGGCAGGGTCGTCGATTTCCGGTTCCTCTAGCAGCGGTTCGATCTCGCCCGGCGTAACGACACCGCCGCCCAGCCCCATTCCGCCGACGAAGAGAACGACGATAGCGAGTTTGAGCCACAGTCCGGCCCGGATCGGCAACAGGAGATTCCGCGTGGTATCGATCGCATCTCCGAGGTCGTCGATAGCGTCCATTTGCACGCCAGTAGCGTCCCATCAGTGAAAATAATACTGTTCTGACGTTCTCGGTCGGCTCGAGCGCCGATCTGCCGATCGATCAGGGTAGCCGCTCCGGTGACACATCCGGTTGGCGATACTTCGGGACGCATTTAACTTGGAAGCCCCAGTGTCTTCCGTATGGATATCCGCCAGCTCGTCCGCGGCAGCGTCGAGTGGGACCGCATCGAGCGCGTCATCCACACGCTGGCGGACCGACACGACCGCGAAATCGTTCGCGTCGAGTTTCTCGAGGCCGACAACTGGCTGTCGACGCCCTGTGTCATCGACGACGAGTGGTTCGTCAAGATCGTTTCGCGACAGAACGCACTCGTCCACGCTGTCCTCACGACCGGGCGAAACGTTGGCGCCGTCTCCGCGGGCACCGGTGGCTTCTTCGACCGGTTCGATACGCCTCGCGAGATGGTCGAACACGAACACGAGGCGACCCAGCGGATGCGAGAAATCGGCATCAACGCCCCTCGACCGATCGAGGCGTTCGAAGTGAACGGCCTGGGAGTGCTCGTCCTCGAGTATCTCCCCGACTTCGAATCGCTGGGAACGGTCTCGAACGAGGTCGTCGCCGAACGCGCACCGGAGCTGTTCGAGATGCTCGCGACGTTACACGATCACGGCCTCGCCCACGGCGATCTTCGGGCCGAAAACATCCTCATCTGTGACGGAAACCTCTACTTCATCGACGCCACGAACGTCCACGAGGACCGCGTCGCGGAGACGACGGCCTACGACCTCGCCTGTGCACTCGCCGTCCTCGAGCCCCGAATCGGTGCGCGACGGTCGGTCGAGGCGGCAGCGAGCATCTACGACCCTGACGACCTGCTCGCAGCCCGCCGGTTTCTGGATTTCGTCCGACTGCGTCCGGATCACGAGTTCGACTCGACGCAACTGCGCAGCGAACTCGAGAAAGCAGCGGAACTGAGCCGATACTGATCGTCTCGAGCGAGAAAAAAAGTCGAACGCGACGTCCGATCAGGCGCTGGTCGGCGTCGGCGTCGCCGAATCGCTCGTGAGGTAGCTAACGACGACGATGAGCACCGCGGCAACCGGCGCTGCGACGATCACCGCGTCGAGCCCGTACGGGCTGGCGAGTACCGTGTCCCACGTGATCGCGAGCACGGCACCGGCGATCATCCCGGTGAGGCCGCCGACCTTCGTCAGGCGGTCACGCATCAGGAAGATCGCCAGCAGTGGCGGCGTGATCGCCGCACCGTAGGCGGTGTAGGAGTACATCTGGACCTCGAGGATCGTCGGGAAGTACTGTCCGAGGACGAACGCGAAGACCCCGAGGACGATCACGCAAATTCGAGTCAGCCAGAAGACCTGTCGGTCGGAGGCGTCGGGGTTGATCAGCCCCTTGTAGAGGTCCTGGGAGATGTTGGTACAGGCCGACAGCAGGTAGGAGCTACCGGTCGTGATGATGAACGCTGCGGCGGCGGCGAGCAAGATACCGCCGATCCAGACCGGAATCTCCGTCGTCGTCGCGATCAGCGCCATCCCGGGGTCGAGTTCGGGGAACATCGCACGGGAGGCGAAGGCGATCACGGGGACGAGCGTCATCGCCGCCGCGACGCCGACGAACCAGGCGATCAGTCCCGTATTGGTTCCCTCGTCGGTTTCACCGGCGATGATTCGCTGGTACATGTTCTGGTCCGCGAGGATCAGGAGCAGCGGCGGTGCCCACAGCGCGAAGAACTGCAGGAAGGTGAGGTCCCCGAGCGCGTCGAAGTGGGTTTCGGGGACGTTGGCGGCGATTCCTTCCATGCCGCCGGCGTTGAGAATCACGAACGGGACGGCGACGATGAGACCGATGAGCATCAGGAACGCGCTGATCGCGTCCGTGTACGCGACGGACATGAGTCCGCCCATCGCCGCGAGCGCGATGATGATACCGGTTCCGATCAGCGTCCCCTGGGTGACCGAGATACCGGTAGTGACGTTCAGCACGAACCCGAGTCCGATGAACTGGTAGGAGACGATTCCCACGTAAGCGAAGGCGATGACGAGCAGGCTGATGACCTTGCCTTCCTTCCCCAGTTCCTCCTCGATCATCTCGGGGATGGTCAGTTTATCGAACGCACGGATTCGTGGCGCGAGCAGGAACAGAACGCCGATACCGATGAGCGCAGCCGTCCCGAACAGCAACGCCGGCCAGAACCCGTTATCGTACGCGATCGAGTTCGCGCCGCCGGTAACCGTTCCCGACCCCATCCAGGTGGCCATCAGCGTCCCGGCGATGATCACCGCGCCGAGACTCCGGCCGGCGACCATGAAGTCCTCCGCTGTGTTCGTCTTTCCGTACGCCCAGACACCGACGCCGAGCATGACGACCAGATACCCGGCGACGATGTACAGTAACGTTACGTCGGATTCGACTGCCATGTCGTGGGAATGCAAGACACACCACTTAAAAACACCCCCGACCGAAAGTTACTCACAGATAGTTATACGTAGTAAACAGGACGAAACTAGCCGACCGTTGGTCGGGTCCGGTTTTAATACCGACAGTCGTCTGGTGTCACCCGATGACAGACCTCACGATTTCTCGAGCGGAACACCGCGAACGGAAACGAGAGTTACTCGAATACGCCGCCGAGGACGGGTACGATGGCGTCGTCCTGTTCGGATCGTTGAACATCCACTACGTCAGCGGGATGTATCACCTCCCGACGGAGCGGCCGGTCGCGCTGGGAATCACCGACGAGCGGGTCGAGGCAGTCGTCCCGCGACTCGAGCAGGAACACGCCTCGCGAGACGACTTCCTGATCGACGAGGTGACGACCTACTTCGAATACCCACAGGACGATCCGATGGAACAGGTTGCGGAGATGTGCGAGCGCCTCGGACTGGCGAACGGCTCGATCGCGGTCGACTCCGATGGGAGTCCCGCCCGCAACGGCTACACAGGCCCTTCGCTCTCTGACCTACTCTCCGGCGACGTCGGCGTCGAAGACTACATCACCGACATGCGTGAGACGAAAAGCGACGCCGAGATCGAACTCATCCGGGAGGCAAGCGTCTGGGCGAACCTCGGTCACCGGCTCCTGCAGGAACGGATCGAGGTCGGCCGCCGCCCGATCGAGGTTCGTGCGGAGGTCGAGGCCGAAGCAGTCAAGTCGATGCTCGACACGCTCGGCGACCGCTACGAGATGCGCTCGTGGGCCAATCCGATGCAGTGTCTGTTCACGACCGGTGACGTGACCGGACTCCCCCACAGCATGGACCAGACGACGCGGATCGAACGCGGCGACAACATCGTCACCATCGTCAAGCCGAACGTCGGCGGCTACACGACCGAACTCGAGCGGACGATGTTCGTCGGCGAGGTCTCCGACGAGAAGCGGGATTACTTCGAGATCATGAAAGAATCCCAGGACATCGCGATCGAAGCGATCGAACCCGGGGTCGAGTACGCCACTGTCGAGGAGGTCGTCGTCGACTACTACGAGGAACAGGGCGTCGCGGAGTACACCCAACACCACGTCGGCCACAATATCGGTCTGGAGGGCCACGAGCGGCCGTTCCTCGACGTCGACCAGGACGGCGAAATCCGACCGGGCGAACTGTTCACCGTCGAACCCGGCTTCTACGTTCCCGGCCTGGGCGGATTCAGACACTCCGACACGGTGCTCGTGACCGAGGAAGGGACGGAGACGCTGACGTACTATCCACGAGACCTCGAGAGTCTGATCGTTTGATCGACGCGCCGAACGGTACTCGAGGTGTCACGTCCTCGGCCGTTCGCTGTACGAATAACCACTGATCATAGTATTTTCCGGACATCCGTTCCGAAAACACAACATAGAAAGCGTCCCTCGAGACAGGTATACACATGAGTCTGAAGGGAGAGGTATCGAGCGTTCGGCTGACCCTCGATCTGTGGCACCCGAACTGCTGGGCGATCGAGTCGACCGATCGAACGGGCGGCGGCGTGCTTGCTCACGCGGTGTACAACTCGCCGATGACCGACGAAAGCCCGGAGACGGTCCGGGGGCTGTTTACGGCGTTCGGCGACACGTCGGACGAAGTCGAACAACTCCTCGACGCGATCCGGGAGTCCGAGCACTCGGGCGAAGTGTTCGAACTGCAGGAACGGTTCGGCCGCGCTCGCAACGCACCGGGCAACGTCGTCCGCGAGTTCTTCCTCGAGTACGATCCGAACGAGATGGTCTGTCCGACCTTGCTGAAAAACGGGTTCGTCCACAGCGCACCGGTCCGGATCGAGGACGGCAGCGAGGAGTGGAACCTCTGTTTCGCCGGCGATCGCTCCGAGATCGAGGAGTCGTTAGACGAGGTTCGCGAACAGAGCGGTGCCGAAGTGACGGTGACGTCGATCACGACGTCGGATACGCCCGAGCGTTCGACCCGCGACGAACGGCTCGATACGCTGACGACGGCCCAGCGAGAGGTGTTCGAACACGCCCGCGAAGCCGGCTACTACGAGTGGCCAAGAGAGATCACGACTCGCGAACTGGCCGCCGACATGGACCTCGCGAAGTCGACGCTGCTCGAGCACTTGCGACGAGCGGAGTCGAAACTGCTCGACCCCTGAATCGTTCTTGTTTTGCAGACAGTCGCAAACTAGGTCGGTAATCGGTTGACGACGCACTTGTCGCAGTCATCAATAGTGGCTGACTGTACGCTCTGTATGCTACATGTCGTTACACGGTAACAGCGCGAAAGCCCACGAGTTTACTCGTGGGATGAAGCACGTAAGCTTTAACCAGACTTTGTACAATACTACCACGTGCCGAGGTCGAGGTAAGGATACGCACCCATACGGGGTAGATGAAGCCCGCTATCTCGACCGGGGGTCGTACTGACCCGACCCAGAACGCAAGTCGTTCGAGGACTCGAACGGACTTGCGAACCTCCCCAACTTGTGGGACCCCCGTCCGTGACGGGAACCCCACGACTTCAGTCGTGGGAGGAGGTCAGTACCAGCTATAGCTTCGCTCGCCACTGCACGGATACGGATACTCCAGTCCGAGACCACTCAAAGCGTCCACACGATAAGGGCTAAGTAAGCTGGCTCACATTGTACACATAATGAGTAGCGACAAGAAGCGCGTCCAGTTTCGAGCACCGTATCGGCTCATCGACCGTACCGATGCCCTCGCTGACGTTCTCGGAGAGGATCGAACGGACATCCTCGTAACTGCGCTCCGGGAATACCTCCAGGAGGCCGCTCACGATGACGCGCTTACTCAAGAAATCGCGGCCGCCTACTACGACGACGAGATAACCTTCGAGCAACTCAAAGCACTCGTCCGCGCTGAAGAGGCAGCGAACCTCCGGGTGTTGAAACAGCAACTGGATGAGGACTTCATCGACGAGGTCGCCGACGCATAGATGTCGCGGCTCGTCGCAGACTCCTCCGCCCTCGTTAGCCTCGGGATCGTTGCTGACGACGATCCTAGTCCACTCTCGATCTGTCTGTCCCAATACGAGGTCGCCGTCCCAGCAGCGGTCATCGGAGAACTCCAGGAGATCGGCTCGTACGACGACGCGCACGGTCGTGCCGCAACCACCGTGCTCGACCGAACTGATACGCTCGAGATCCAGTCGGTCGACCTCGACGCCGAGTTTCCACTCGATGACGGCGAGAACGCTGCCGTCACCCTCGCAAACGAACTCGATGCCGCACTGTTTCTCTGTGATGAGTTCAACCAGCTCGGCCTGATTCACGCGTCGCTCGCTGATACTCGGCTCGTGACGACCCCGACTGTACTCTCAGTCCTCGTTCGGACCGAACAGCTGTCAGCTGCCGACGCTCAGATACTCCTCGACGAGATCAGCGACGCCCGCAGCTGGAACGCAAACAGCTACGTGCAGCGGGCTCGCTCGCTGCTCGAGGAGCCTTGAAAAGTATTCCTCGCGCTGTGTCTGTGCCTCGTCATCACAATCACCAACTACGAACGCGGAGACAATCCGCAAAACGGGACAGGATCGATTCCGATTTCGTTTCCACCCCGGTCAGTTCAGGATCGCCCGTAGCGCGAACAGCGCGTTCTCCTTTCGTTCTCGGACCCGCCGATAGAAGTAGGAGAACCACTTGCCGCCGTAGGGAATGTACTGGTAGACGTCCACGCCGTCGGCGGCCAGTTCGTACTGGGCATCGGTCCGGACCCCCATCAGCATCTGGATTTCGTAGGGCGTGCCGTGTTCTTCGTGTAACTCGCGAGCGAGCGAGACGAACTCCGGATCGTGGCTGCCGACCGCGACGCCGTCGTCGAACGACTCGAACATGTACTCGATGAGTTCCCGGTAGACCTCGTCGACGCGTTCCTTGTCGGTGTAGGCGACCGATTCGGGTTCGTCGTACGCTCCCTTAACGATCCGGACTTTCCCTGGAGCGTCCGCAAGCCGCTCGAGGTCCTCGCGTGTGCGTTTCAGGTTCGCCTGGAGACAGACGCCCATCCCGCCTTCGTGGCGTCGGACGAGGTCCTCGTAGGCGTCGAGGGTAGCGTCGGTCGTCGTGTAATCTTCCATGTCGACCCAGACGAACACGTCCTGCTCTGCCCCGCGGTCGGCGATTTCGGTGAGGTTGTCCTCGAAGACGTCCTCGCCGACGTCGAGACCGATCTGTGACGGCTTCACGGAGATACAGGCGTCGACGTCGGAGCCGCCGATGTCGTCGATCAACGCGAGGTAGGCGTCGGTATCCGCCGCTGCGCCGGCGGGATCGTCGTAGTGCTCACCCAGCAGGTTCAGAATAGCTGTGACGTCGCGATCGTTGAGCGTCCGAGCGTGTTCGAGGGCTTCGGCGGACGTCTCACCCGCGACGAATTTGCTCGCGATAGGGGGGATCATTCGTTCGTATTCCTCGAGACGGAGACCATAAGCCACCACCCGACCAATGCGTTAGGTTCCGAACGTTACGAAATAAATTCAGGGGGCGACCATGACCGGTGGTGCTTACATGGAACCAGCGAGTAACTATCGACTATGTCGCAACAAACCGGGACGCAAACGAACAAACACTACATCGCCGGCGAGTGGACCGAGGGCAGTGGCTCCGAGACGTTCACCAGTGAGAACCCCGCGACGGGCGAGACGCTCGCGGAGTTCCACCGGGGAACAGAGGACGACGTAGACGCCGCGCTCGAGGCCGCGGAAGACGCCTTCGAGGAGTGGCGCGAACTGTCCTACATCGACCGTGCGGAGTACCTGTGGGACATCTACCACGAACTCCGGGAGCGACACGAGGAACTCGGCGAGATCGTCTCCAAGGAGTGTGGCAAGGAGATCAGCGAAGGGAAAGCCGACGTCACCGAGGCCTGGCACATGGTCGAGTGGGCCGCAGGCAACGCCCGCCATCCCCACGGCGACGTGGTCCCGAGCGAGGTCGGCAGCAAGGACGCCTACATGCGCCGCAAGCCACGGGGCGTCATCGGTTGTATCACGCCGTGGAACTTCCCGGTCGCCATCCCGTTCTGGCACATGGCCATCGCGCTGGTCGAGGGGAACACGGTCGTCTGGAAGCCCGCCGAGCAGACGCCGTGGTGTGGCCAGATCATCGCCGAGATGATGGAAGACGCCGGGATTCCGGACGGCGTCTTCAACATGATTCAGGGCTTCGGCGACGCCGGTGCCGCGATCAGCGACGACAGCCGCGTCGACACCGTCCTCTTTACGGGCTCCGCCGAGGTCGGCCACGAGATCGCAAGCAAGGTCGGTGGCGAACCCGGCAAGCTCGCGGCCTGCGAGATGGGTGGCAAGAACGGCATCGTCATCACCGAAGAAGCCGACCTCGACATCGCCGTCCACTCGGCGATCATGTCGAGTTTCAAGACGACCGGCCAGCGCTGTGTCTCGAGCGAGCGCCTGATCGTCCACGAGGACCTCTACGACGAGTTCAAGGAACGGTTCGTCGACATCGCGGAAGACATCGCCGTCGGTGACCCGCTCGAGGAGGACACGTTCATGGGGCCGGCCATCGAGGCCGACCACGTCGAGAAGATCCGCAAACACAACGAACTCGCCCGGAAGGAGGGTGCGAACGTGCTGGTCGACCGCTTCGAACTCGCAGACGACGAGATTCCCGACGGCCACGACGACGGCCACTGGGTCGGCCCGTTCGTCTACGAGATCGACTACGACACCGACCTGCGCTGTCTCAAAGAGGAGTGTTTCGGTCCGCACGTCGCCCTGCTCGAGTACTCGGGTGACATCGAGGACGCCGTCGAAATCCACAACGACACGCCCTACGGACTCGCTGGCGCGGTCATCTCCGAGGACTACCGCCAGATCAACTACTTCCGCGACCACGCCGACATCGGCCTCGCGTACGCGAACCTGCCGTGTATCGGTGCCGAGGTCCAGCTCCCGTTCGGCGGCGTCAAGAAGTCCGGCAACGGCTACCCGAGCGCCCGCGAAGCGATCGAGGCCGTCACCGAACGCACCGCCTGGACGATGAACAACTCGAAGGAAATCGAGATGGCACAGGGGCTGTCGGCGGACATCGTGACTCGAGACGACTAAGCAGTCCCCTGATTTGATCTCTCGGCCGACCGTTTCAGAGCTGTTTTTTCTCGGATAGCGTTCGTCCGGTCCAGTTTCACCTGTCTCTCTGACGAGTACTGTAGCCGTTCGAATCGCTACTGTTCGTATGTCACCCTCAAACTGTAACGGTTCTCCCACTGCTCTGATGACGCTCACCGTTCGGGCGTCTGCTACGCTCGTGGCACGATCGAGCTCTCGAGCGGATCGACGACGGTGAGCGGTCGAGCGTCGGAAAGTGAAAGGGGCGAAAGGAGTGGACGAGGCCGAGGTGAGGTGCCGGACGCGGACGTGGATGCTCGTTCCCGGGAACGAGCGTGCGACGGGCCGGAGCGACGCGCTTGCCGGGTAGACGTGAAAAGCGCCTGTACCGGCACTCCGACTAAGGGTGCGGGGAGACAAAAAGTCAGCGGTCAGAACGTGCTATTCGTACACACGTCTGGCACTCTCGGTCCTCAGAGTCGCCGATCGCGAAGCGCCGGGAACTCGTCGCGAACGGTCGCGATCGTTTCGGGATCGACGTCGGCTCTGACCGTCGTCGGCGCGTCGCCGCTCGAGGCGACGGTGACGCCCCACGGGTCGTAGACGGTCGATCGGCCGAGCAGCGTGGCCTCGCCGTCGCCGGTGTCGAACGACCCGGAGCCGTTGATCGTTGCGACGTAACACTGATTCTCGATCGCTCGCGCCCGCGAGAGCGTCTCCCAGTGTTCGATCCGAGGGTAAGGCCACGCGCTCGGGGCGAGCAGGAGTTCCGTTCCCGCATCGACCAGTTCCCGGTAGAGTTCGGGAAACCGGAGGTCGTAACAGGTCGTCACGCCGACGGTGACGCCGCCGATGGTCGCCGTCTCGAGTCGCTCGCCGGGGACGAGCAGTTCGGATTCGGCGGATTCGTAGCCGAAGAGGTGGTGTTTCCGGTAGATCAGTTGCAGGTCGCCCTCGGCGTCGAACAGCGCGGCGGTGTTGGCCAGTCCCTCGTCGGCCGGCGTCGGGACGCTCTCGGTCTCTGCGAGGTCCTCGACGATCGTTCCCGCGAGGACGGCAACCTCGTGGTCGGCCGCGGCCTCGCGCAGTCGGGAGAACGTCTCGCCCTCGACGGATTCGGCGTAGCGGTCGTAGAGATCGAACGCGAAGTAGCCGACGTTGAACAGCTCCGGCAGGGCGACGAGGTCCGCGCCGCGATCGGCGGCGTCCTCGATCGCCTCGAGCGCACGGTCGACGTTCCGGTCGATCGCGCCTGCCTCGACCTGGATCTGTGCGAGTTCGATCGTCAGTGGACGGTCGGGGTCGTGGGTATCGGCGTTCATGGGTATCAGGTCTCCGTCGCGAGCCAGCGCTCGAGTGCGCGTCGCAGGTTTTCGATCTCACCGTCGAGGTTTCGCCTGAAGAACTTCTCGACGCCGGGGAGTTTGCCGTCGACGACGAACCGGTTCTCGAGGCGAGTGCCCTCGTCGGTCTCGACAATGTGGTGCTCGCCGGTGACTTTCATCACCTTGGATTTGCCGACGAACTCGACGTACTCGGGGGGACGACGGGTGAGATCCTCGGTCTCGACGGCGACCGTTCGCCGCACGAGCGGGATCGGCAACTCGACGTGCCAGGTCACCTCGCGACCGCTCGGATCGTCGGCGGTGTACTCGCGCACGACGCTGATCGCCCGGGCGCGGTTCTCGGGGTCAGCGATGAACTCCCATACCTGTTCGGGCGACGCCGACAGCTCGAACGCCCGCTCGATCCGTACAGTCATGCCTCCACGTGAGCGGTTCTCGGGTAAAAAGACAGTGGAGTGGGGCAGTCGACGGCAGGTTCTGCCGATCGAGTATCGGCGGTCGACTGATACGGTTTACTGTAAGTCATTTCGGGCGCAACCGCCGCACGGGTCGCGGTTGCGCCGGTACATCGGTACAGCAATCCGTATGACGGCTCGGTTCGACTGGATCAGCTAAGGGTGACTTTCCAGGTGGTCGAGCGGGCGCGTCCCCACTTTTCGATGTCGACTTCGTCGGACTTCTCGGCGAGATGGGGTAGTCGTGCACCTACCTGTTTCGACGAGAGGCCGATCGCATCCGCGATGTTCTTTGCCCGAAAGTACTGCTCACCTCGGGCGGCGCTCTCGCGGAGATACGAGAGGATCCGCTGCTCTTCGTCGGAGTAGTCGGTCATCGTCCGTACCGATACTAGGCCGGCGTCGGCCTTAACTCTTAACAGCCAGCGCCGGCGTCACACAAGTCAATCTCGAGCGGGTGACTCGAGTCTACTCCCAGACGTGGATGCCGACGACTGCGAGCGAGGCGAAGAGAACTGCAGCAGCAAAGCCCCACGCTGCCTCGATATCGGGTGCACCGGTAAACATCACGAGCGCACCGATGGTCGCGAGCGCACCGAGTGCAAGCGCTATTCCAAGGCCTTTGTCCGTCGACGACTCCGTTTCCGTAGCCATGCTCGAGGGTTGTGAGTGGGGTCTCTTAATTGCACTTGTTTCCGGCGGCGTGAACGAGTGCCACGCGCGACGATACTGACCGTCGATTCCGGTCTCGAGTGGCGTCGGTGACGACCGACGGTCAGTTGATGGTCGTGTGCTCTGACTCCTCGTTCAGCGCGAGGTTCGCGGCGATTTCGGCGTTTCGCATCGCGTACTCGGCGGTTTGCTGGAGGCTAACGAGTACTTCACGCACCCGCAGCAGTTCCTCGTTGGACATCTCGGGGAGTTCCTCGAGGATTTCGTCTTCGCGGTCGGCGATGTCGTGAAACAGCGTTCGGACCTCGTTGGACATGTCGTAATCGCGTTCGACCGCCGCCTCGACCGCGAGGGAGGTGATATCGCCGACGAGATCGTTCAGTTCGCGGATGTCGCGCATGACCGAACTGTCGACGTCCAGCGAGTGCCCTTCCGTCTCCATGACGATGTCGGCGATGTCCTCGGCGTTGTCCGCAGTGAGTTCGAGGTTCTTCGCGATCGATCGGTAGCCGATCAGCGGGAAGCCGCTGTTGAGTCCGACCGCACGCGCGAGGTTCGGGTTCTGGTAGGCAGTGAAGATCAATCGCAGGAGGAGGACGAAGATTTTGTTCGCCTGGCGCTCCCGGTTCAGGGCCCGCTGTGCCAGGTCGGGGTTGCCGTGGGCGAGCGCCTTGATCGCCTCGCCACGCATCGTCTGGCCGGTTCGCTCCAGGCGCTCGAGCAGGTTATCGAGCGTAAAGTCCTCCGGGTCGACCGAACAGCGAATGGAGATGCTCTCGGGGGTCTCCTCGATGACACCGAGTCCCATTAGCTGGGTTTCGGCCTGGTAGACGGCGTTGATGTGATCGGACTCGAGAGCGCCGTCCTCGCGTTCGATGCGGATGACGCGTCGGCCGAGGACGTACTGGGCGACGATTGCGCGTTCGACCGCGGCGGCGGTGAGGTCGTCGGCGTGGATGATCGCTTCCGTCTCCTCGGAACTGGCCGATTCGGGCATTACCGTCAGCGTGCCCTTTCCGCTGGTTCGAAGCGACACCTCGTCGCCTTTCTCGACGTCGTGTTCGGAGGCCCACTCTGCGGGGAGGGTCATCGCCAGCGTCGACGGCCCGAGCCGTTGCACTTTCCGCGTTTCCATACACACTTGTACAGATGGCTGTGACCTTAATCTTGACTATACATGCCTTATATCTGAGGTGGAAATTATATCATGACTCGTCGGAGGTCGACGAGTACCGTCCTTAGACGACCTTGACCAGCCGCGTCGTGAACCGGCCCGTCCGGACCCTGAGCCAGCCACGGAGCTCCTCGTCGACCGTGTCGTCGTCGGTGTCGACCCGCAGCGAGTCGAGGCCGTCGAGTTTCTCCTCCGAGGCGACGACGTCGATCTCGTCGGCGCGCTCGATGACGGCGGGCGAGATCTGGTGGTTGCCCCGGCCGAAGATAAAGCCCTGGCCGCCGATCGGCGAGACGACGATCGTCGTCGGCTCCTCGAGGACCTCGAGGATGCCCTCTTCGGCGGCGTCACGGGCGAGGAGGTCACCGCCTGCCGCTGGCTCGTCAGTGTCGGGACCGGCCCGCCAGGCGTCGACGCCAAGCGGGGAGGGGTCGATGCCCAGTTCTTCCTCGATCGTACCGACGGTGCTTCCGGGACCGAAGACGTACGTGCGGCCGGACTCGACTTCGCGGGCGAAGCCGGACGCGAGCGCGTCGACGCTCCCGCTCGCGAGTTGCTTGCTCGACTGCAGATCGGGAGCGACCGGAACCGGAACGATCGCGCGGAGTTCGGCCCGCACCTCGCCCTCGCGGTAGGCCTCTTCGTCGATATCGTTGACCTCGCGGGACTCGATTCGGTCGAACTCGGCGGCGATCCGGCCCGCATCCCTCGGTGTCACGGCGAACACCGACGAGTAGACCTTGACGCCCGCCGGAACGCCGAGCATCGGCGTCGGTTCGGCGTCTTCTGGCGATGCTTCGCCTTCGTCCTCGAGGACTTCCGCCACGTCGACGGCCGTCCCGTCGCCGCCGACGAACAGGACGAGATCGACGCCCTCCTCGAGAAACGCCCGGACCGCCCGTCGCGTGTCGTCTGCGGTCGTTTCCGCGTCGGCGGGGTCGTCAGTTCGACCGTCGTCCGTCGCTGGCTCGTACACGACGACCGGATCGAATCCCGCGTCTCGAGTCGCGTGCTCGCCCATGACGTCTGCGGCCGTATAGACAGTACAGTCCGGGTCACGGTCGTACAGCGATCGGAGGGCCTTGCGAGCGCGATCCGGTGCTCGTGGCTCTGCACCACGCTGGCGTGCTTCCTCGAGTTTCCCATCGGTACCCTTCAGCCCGACGCGACCGCCCATGCCCGCGATCGGGTTGACTACGACGCCGAGAGACTCCATACGTGGCTACTGTCGGGCGCGAGTCATTGAAGAGTTTCGACCGCCCCCTCGCCCCGTTTCTGAAAGATTAAGAGGGATCGGTACGGATCGCCGACTATGACCGAACTACCCTACGGAATTCTCGCAGCGGAATCACCGCTTCCGATCGAACTCGTCGGCTGGGGGACCCTGATCCTCGGTCTCCTCGTTACGATCGTCTGGCTGGCCTACCTGTACCGCTAACTAGTTCGCGGGCGTCTCGACGCGCTCTCGAAGCCAGGACGCAGCCTCCGTTACTGTCGTCTCGTCGGTGCTCTCGAGAGCGATGCGGACGGAGTCTCCGGGGTAGCTCCCGACGGACACGTCGAACTGCTCGCGTAGCGCCGCGATTCGATCGAGCAATGCGCTCTCGGGTTCGTCGGCGACGACGACCTCGCGATACGTCTCGGTCCCCGAAAACTCCGGTTCGATCGACGCGAACATCGCACGCATCTCCGCGGGAACGCCGGGCAGAACGTAGACACCCTCGAGTGCTGCGCCCGGCGCGACGCCAACCTCGTTGTGAAGCGGCCGTGCACCCGCCGGCAGGTCCGCCGTCCCCTCCGTTAGATCCGATCGTGAGTAGCCTTCCTCCTCGAGCCAGGCCAGGGCAGTCTCGTGTTCCTCGAGCGAGCGGCCGAGCGCGGCAGCCACGCCGTCCATGGTGACGTCGTCGTGCGTCGGCCCGACGCCGCCCGTGACGATCACTGCGTCGTACTCGGCGCGGTACTCGTTGACGACGCGGGCGATGTCTCCGATCCGGTCCGGGACCGTCGTGACGCGTTCGACGTCGACGCCGCGCTCGGCGAGGCGTTCACAGAGCCAGGTAGCGTTCGTGTTCGTCGTCTGCCCGGCGAGCAGTTCGTCTCCGACCGTGACGACCGCGACGTTCATACCGGGAGGTTCGGGCTGGGGGGCCAAATGCGTCTCGTCGCTAACTCGCAATCGAAGAATGACAAAATCATATCACGTACCACAAGATTCAATCTTGATAATTGGCTACGAATAGACAATGTCACGTAGTCGGACGGATAGAAACGACGGCGACTCGACCGCGGTGCTGTCGGCACTCGGCAACAAGTACAGCGCCGAAATTCTCTGTGCCGCGGACACACCGAAGTCGGCACAGGCACTGAGCGAGGACGTCGAGATACCGATCGCCACCTGCTACCGACGGATCGAAGAACTCGTCGATGCAGGCCTGCTGACCTGTGAGGGGCGACAGCTCTCGGACAACGGCCGGCGGACGAACATCTACCGGCGAACCCTGGACGAGATCGAGGTCGACTTCTCGGACGAGACGCCCGACTTCTCGCGCAAACGCCGCACCGAAGCCAAAAACAGACTGCAGGACCAGCTCGGCGACTGACTTCCGACCGACCGGTCTCGAACTCCTGTCGACACTCTTTTACTAGTTTCGAGTTGACACTACTGTGTTCGCAGCTACGATTCAGGCTGGTTCTCGAACTCGACTCACCCGATTCAGGACGGGATCGGAGAGCGTGTCGCGCCGTACGATCATCCTTAAGTATTCTCGAGAGAATACTGGAGTATGACCACTGGAACAGGATCGCTCGAGCAGACGGCAGCGAACGACGAGTCCATCGTCGGCACCAGCCGAACGCTCGAGGTCGGTCACGACCGCCCGATCAGGATCAGCGCCGGTCACCGACTCCTGCACCACGACGGGAAGTGTTCGCGGCCGCACGGCCACAACTACGAGGTCGCCGTCACGATCGAAGGCGAACTCACCGAGGAGGGATGGGTCGCCGACAAGGGCGACGTCACTGCGGTTATCGAGGAGTGGGACCACATGTTCCTCGTGGAGGAAGGCGACCCGCTCGTCGAGGCCTTCGAAGCCGCCGGCGACGACGACGCTCTCGTGGTGCTCGAGCACCCGCCGACGGCCGAGGTGATGAGCGTGCTTCTGGAGGGGAAACTCGAGGAAGCCCTCCCCGATACCGTCTCCGACGTGGCGGTCCGGGTCAACGAGACGAGCGAACTCTGTGCGGGAAGCGGGTTCTGAGATGCCGGTTTCCGATTCGATCGACGAACGGCCGGATTCGGACGCGACTGCCGGCCCTTCGCTACCGATCAACGAACTGTTCTACTCCCTGCAGGGCGAGGGCACGCTGGCCGGCGTCCCCTCCGTCTTCGTCCGGACGAGCGGCTGTAACCTCCGGTGCTGGTTCTGTGACTCCTATCACACCTCCTGGGAGCCGACTCACGCGTGGATGAGTCTCGAAGAGATTATCGCCGAAATCGAAGGCCACGACGCCGACCACGTCGTCCTCACGGGTGGCGAACCCCTGCTCCACGAGGAGAGCGTCGACCTGCTCGAGGCACTCGACGCGCGTGGCTATCACACGACCGTCGAGACCAACGGGACGATCCACCGCGAGGCGCCGATCGACCTTGCGTCGATCAGCCCGAAACTCGCGAGCAGTACGCCGACGCCCGAGCGCGATCCGAGCGGCGAGATGCCGGAAGAATCTCGAGACGATGAACGACGATCGTCGGGAGCCATGAACCGGGAAGACGGCGAGTGGGCCGAACGACACGAGAGCGAGCGCATCGACATGGAGGCGCTCGCAGCTCTCGTCGAGACCTACGAATTCCAGTTGAAGTTCGTCGTCACGGACGAGGGAGACATGCCCGAGATCCTCGAGTTACTCGCCGACCTTCGCGAGGTCGCCGACATCCCCGTTCGCGACGAGGACGTCCTGTTGATGCCCGAAGGAGCCACCCGCGACCGCCTCGCCGAGACTCGCGAACGGGTCGCCAACCTCGCGATGGAGTACGGATTCCGGTACACGCCGCGATTGCACGTTGACCTCTGGAACGACGCACCCGAGACGTAGATCATGACTGACGACACTTCCGATCGGAACGACGAAGCCGAATCGACCGACGAAAAACGCGCCGTCGTCTTGCTGTCCGGCGGCATGGACAGCGCCACGGCCGCATACGAAGCCCGCGACAGGGGGTACGAAATCTACGCCCTGCACACCTCCTACGGCCAGCAGACCGCGGACCGCGAACTCGAGTGTGCCCGCCGCGTCGCCGAGGAAGTCGGCGCTGCAGATTTCCTGTGGGTCGAGACCGGCCACCTCGCGTCGATCGGTGCCTCGAGTCTCACCGACGACGAACTGGAAGTCGCGGACGCGGACACGGAAAGCGACGAAATTCCGACCTCCTACGTTCCCTTCCGCAACGCCAACCTGCTCTCGATGGCCGTCTCCTACGCGGAGGCCAACGACTGCGAGGCCGTCTTCATCGGCGCTCACAGTGAGGACTTCTCGGGGTATCCCGACTGCCGACCAGAGTTCTTCGAGGCCTTCGAACAGGTGGTCGACGTCGGTACGAAACCCGAAACCGAGATCGGGATCGAAGCGCCGTTCGTCGACTGGTCGAAGACCGACATCGCCGAGCGCGGAGTGGAACTCGAGGTGCCCTACGAACACACCTGGAGCTGTTACCGCGAGAACGAACCGGCCTGTGGCACCTGTGACGCCTGTGCGTTCCGGCTGCAGGCGTTCCAGCGACTCGGCGTCTGCGATCCGATCGAGTACGCCGAGCGGCCGTCCTACGTCGATGGCGTAGCGGACGTGTAAGCGATCGTCAGTAATATTGAACAGCCAACAACTAGTATCGGTAATCGATGACTCTCCACCTCCTCGAGTGGTTCCGCGACGAGGACGGCGACTGGACCGTCCCGGACGGCCGGGAAGGTGAGTTGCTCGTTCTTCTCGTCTTCCTCCCTGTCGTCGGCGCGTACGCTCACCTGCGCTTCGACTTCGGGTGGCCACAGGGAACGGCCCAGTGGATCGTAGCCACGCTCGGCCTCTTCGGGGGGTACCTCTATGCCATCCACGTCCGCGAGTACGTCCTTCGGTACGTCTCGACCGACTACTCCTGGTTGACGCCGTTTCTCCTGTTCGGTAGCGGGATTGCGGGACTCGGCGAATACGTACTCCGCAGACCGTCGATACTGTTGCCGTGTCTCGTCGCCGGTGGAACGGTCCTCGTCGTCTACTCGCTGTGGTTGCTGTCGCCGTTTCAGGACGGCCTCGAGCCGGCACGACGCGGCGTCGAGCCACCGTCCGCCGTAGAGCTCGACTGACCCGACTCCGTCGTCTCGAGCCAACGCTTTGTACTGCGTCCACGAACGGCGTCTATGGAACCGAGAGACCAGTCGACGACTCGAGGGAGCCACCGATGAAGTTCACCGGCATCGACCACTTCGTCCTCACCGTCTCCGACGTGGCGGCCAGCTGTGCGTTCTACGAGAAACTCGGAGCCGAAATCGTAACGTTCGGCGACGATCGGAAGGCGATCCGCTTCGGCGACCAGAAGATCAACCTCCACCCGGTCGACAACGACGTCGAACCCGTCGCTGCGGACCCGACACCCGGCGCTGGAGACGTCTGTCTCCTGACGACGACGTCGCTCGAGGCGGTCCAGCGCCAGCTCGAGGAACACGACGTCGACGTCGTCATGGGGCCGATCGATCGCACGGGCGCGGTCGGCCCAATCAGGTCGGTGTACGTCCGGGATCCGGACGACAACCTCGTCGAGATCGGAACGTACGACGTTCCCTGAACGTCGTCAGTGAGCCTGCAGTTGCCGGCTCCTTTTCACCGGTGGCGAGGAACGCTTTTAAATTTCCCTCGCAAAGTGGAGAACGAATGGAACTCGACAATCATGCCGAGGATCTCGCCTCCGACCTCGGTGTCGACAAAGAGGAGGTCAAAGCCGACCTGCAGAACCTGATAGAGTACAGCGTTCCCATCGACGAAGCCAAACAGAGCCTCCGCCGGAAGTACGGCGACGGCTCGAGCGGCGGTAGCAGTGCGCCCTCGTCGAAGGACATCGCCGACATCGCGCCCGAAGACAGCAACGTCACCGTTACCGGCGTCGTCCTCACCGCCGGCAAACGCTCGATTCGGTACCAGGGAGACGATCACGTCATCGTCGAAGGCCGACTGGCCGACGACACCGGCGTCATCGACTACACGTCCTGGGAGGACTTCGGCCTCTCGCCGGGCGATACGATCACCGCGGGCAACGCCTCCGTCCGAGAGTGGGACGGCGAACCCGAACTCAATCTCGGCGAGAGCACGTCGCTTTCCTTCGAGGAGGAATCGCTCGAGACTCCCTACGAGATCGGTGGCGAATCCGACCTCGCCGACCTCCAGACCGGTGACCGTGCGGCCGACGTCGAGGTGACCGTCCTCGAGTGTGAGCGCCGGACGATCGACGGACGTGACGGCGAGACCGAGATTCTGAGTGGCGTCTTCGGCGACGAGAGCGGCCGCCTGCCGTTTACGAACTGGGATCCCGCTCCGGAGATCGAGGAAGGAAACGCGGTCCGCATCGAGAACGCCTACGTTCAGGAGTTCCGCGGCGTCCCCGAGGTCAACGTCTCGGAGTTCTCGACCGTGACCGACCTCGAGCGCGAGATAGACGTCGGGGCCGATACGACGACGATGGACGTCGGTGAAGCCGTCCGAACCGGCGGCATCTACGACGTCGAGGTAGTCGGAAACGTCATCGCGGTGCGGGACGGCTCGGGGCTCATCCAGCGCTGCCCCGAGTGCTACCGCGTCATCCAGAAGGGGCAGTGCCGGACCCACGGCGACGTCGACGGGATCGACGACCTCCGCGTGAAAGCGATCGTCGACGACGGCACCGGGACGCTGACCGCCGTCCTCGACGACGAGTTGACCGAAGATGTCTACGGCGGCAGCCTCGAGGACGCCCTCGAACAAGCTCGCGAGGCGATGGACCAGGAGGTCGTCGCCGACCGGATCCGCGAGCGGATCGTCGGCCGCGAGTACCGCGTCCGCGGACATCTCTCGGTCGACGAGTACGGCGCGAATCTCGATGCCGAGACGTTCGAGGAGAGCGACGACGACCCCGAACAACGCGCACGAGCGTTCCTCGAGTCACTCGGGACCGGTGGTGCTGACGAACGCGAGACGGAGGTGAACGCATGAGCGCCAACGACGAGGAGATTCCCGGACGGGAAATCGCCTATCGGCTGTTCGCGACGGAGTACGACGACGCCTCGATGTCCTACGCCGAGAGCGACGAGGAACGCGCGCCAAACTACGTCATCTCACCGACGGGTGCCCGGATCAACCGCCTGTTCGTCGTCGGGACGCTCACCGAGGTGACGGCCGTCAACGACGAGATGGTCCGCGCCCGTATCGTCGATCCGACCGGCGCGTTCGTCGTCTACGCCGGCCAGTACCAGCCCGACGAACTCGCGACCTTAGAGAGCCTCGAGCCCCCGGCGTTCGTCGCGGTCACTGGCAAGGCACGGACCTTCCAGCCAGACGACTCGGATCAGGTCTACACCTCGATCCGTCCCGAGAGTATCGCGACCGTCGACGCCGACACCCGCGACCGCTGGGTCGTCAGCGCCGCCAAGGAGACGCTCGAGCGGATCGGCACGTACGCTGCCGCCGCGAATCTGGACGGAAGCGGCGACGAACTGACCGAGACGCTCCACGAGGCCGGCGTCGAGAACGGACTGGCCGCCGGCGTCCCGCTCGCACGCGACCACTACGGGACGACCTCAGCCTACCTCGCGGCCCTGCGCGACCGTGCAATCGAGGCCGTCGAGGGCGTCGCTGGTGAGCGCGATCAGGTCGAACCGCTCGAGGTAGCACCCGGCGAGTCACGCGCTGCCGATTCGAGTTTCGAGTCGCTGGCCGACCTCGGAACGGATCTCGAGTTGCCCGTCGGAGCCGCCGATACCGAACAGTCCGACGAACCGATCGCGGCGGCAACCGGGGAGGACGACGCCGAAGCGACCACGGACGCAGTCGCCAGCGGGTCCGCGACCGGAACGGCGACCGCCAGCGACTCGAGTCCGAGCGACGACGCCGAGGTTGAAGCGGACGAACCAGCCGAACTCGAGGAGACCGACGAGGCAACGCCGTCGGCGGAGACGGCGACCGACGGCGTGGACACCGAATCCGAAGAAGTGGACGACGGATCCGACGACGTTGACACTGAACACGAAGAAGTGGACGACGAACCCGTCGACGAAGACGACGCGCCCGAAGAGCCGACATCCCAACCGGACGACGAGTCCGGCGAACCTGCCGACGAACCCGCAGACGTCGACGCGGAATCCATGGACGCCGGCATGTACGAGATGGACGAGGAGGAGCGCCAACAGATCGAAGAGGAGTTCGGAACCGAATTCTCGACGGGTGCAGAGGTCGAAAGCCCGGGTGAAGCGGACATCGACGTTCCGGAACCCGACCCCGAAGCAGAATCGGACGCCGATGCCGACGACGACATTGGCGCCGCACCGACGTCGGGACTCGAGGACAACGAACCGGCTACCGAAGACGCTGACGACGAACCGGCTACTGAGGACGATGACGCCGAACCGGCTACCGAGGACGATGACGCCGAACCGGAGGCCGACGCCGACGACAGCGAGGACGACACTGACGATGACGTCGACCTCGAGACGTACGTCGTCGAGACGATGACTGAACTCGACGACGGCGACGGGGCCGATCGCGCCGAACTCGTCGATACCGTCACGGACGACCTCGAGGTCGACGAGAGCGAGGTCGAGGACGCGATCCAGGACGCGCTGATGGGTGGCCAGTGTTACGAACCCAACGAGCAGACCCTGAAGCCGATCTGAGACGCTGCAATGTCCCAGGATACGACCGGTAGCGACGAGATTCGCGTCGAACCGGTCCCCGGCGAACCCGCCGCGACCGCGACGGCTGGCGGAGACCGCCTGCTGCTCGTCGCCGACTACCACGCCGGCTACGAGGCTGGCCTGCGGTACGAACGCGGCGTCGACGTCCCGAGTCGCGCCCCGGACCGCCGCGAACGCTTGCTCTCGCTGCTCGAGCGCACTGATCCCGACCACCTCGTCGTCCTCGGTGATCTCATGCACTCGATCGGCGACCCCGGCGGTGCCGAACGCGGCGAACTCGAGGTGCTGTTCGAGTCGTTCCCTCCGACGCTTTCGGTGACGGTCGTGAAGGGTAACCACGACGGGAAGATCGAGACGTGGCTCGTCGACGATAGCGAGTACGGCGACGGCCCCGCCGACGTAACTGTCGTTCCAGGCGACGGGATCGCTATCGACGGCATCGGCGTCTGTCACGGCCACACCTGGCCCGCACGCGAGGTGCTCGAGAGCGAAGTGATCTGTCTGGGACACGAACACCCCTGCGTTCGCCTCGAGGACGAGGTCGGCGGCAGCCGCGTCGAACGGGTGTGGCTCCGCGGACGGGCTGATCCGGCGGCGTTTCGAGAGCACTACGATACGAACGGTGAGGGTCCGGGGGTCGCAGGCGACGGCCGGCCGCCATCCGGTCTGATCGTACTGCCGGCGTTCAACGACCTCGTCGGCGGGACCTGGGTGAATCTCCCGGACCAGTCGTTTCTCGCACCGTTTCTGCCGGACGGCCTCTCGGACGGGGAGGCCTACCTACTCGACGGAACGCGACTCGGACCGTACGACGCCATCTGAGCGGTGCGGTAGGGTGGCGGGGCTGCTCGCATTCGAACGCGGTCCTCACTGTTAATGGGGAACACGAAACAGAGTTCGTCGTCAGGAGTACCGAAAGCCCAGTAACATCCGTTATGCTGACTGTTTTCGAATGAGTCAAAATCCGCCGACCCCTACGCTGTCGTGAACTATTTGAACCCCCGGTGTAACACTCTGACGTATGAGTACAAGTAACGTGAGGGGGCGACTCTCTGAGCTTTCGCCACAGGAAGCTGTCGGTGGGATCCTGTTGCTCGGAATCGTTCTGCTCGCTCTAGATCTGATACGTCTGGTGATAACTGGGGAACTGCCGCTCGGACGGCTCTGGGCCTATACGTGGAACGGAATCGTCGACTCGCTGTACATCGGCCTGGCTGCGATCGGATTGTCGATGACCTACAGCATCCTTCGGTTCGCGAACTTCTCGCACGGGGATCTCCTCACGACGGGTGCCTTCTCCGGTTGGACGGTCGCCTACCTCGTTGGCGGACTCGGCCTCGCGGATCTGGGTAGCCGACTCCTCCTCCGGGCGGACGGGGGTGCAGCGCCCGGAATCGTAGGAATGGACGTCCTCGCGTCGCCGCTTGCGATCGTGCTCGGCCTCGTTTTCGCCGCCGTCGTCACGGTGCTCGTCGCGCTTGCGATCGATCGACTCGTCTACAGGCGGATGCGTGATGCAGGCGGCATTCCGCTGTTGATCGCGAGCGTCGGCGTCGCGCTGGCGCTCCGGTATCTCATCGCGCTGTTCTACACGACGGACACGCGAGGTGTGGTCGCCTCGGCACCGGAGGTCTCGGTCCCCGTTCTGCCGATCGAGACGATCGATCTTCACGAGGCGACGCTCGTCGTCTCCGCCCTCACGCTGATACTCGGCGTTCACCTGCTCTTGCAGTACACCAAACTCGGGAAGTCGATGCGTGCGATGGCCGACAACAAGGACCTCGCGCTCATCACGGGTATTCCGACCGAGCGCGTGATCTTCGCGACCTGGGTGATCGGCTCCGGACTCGCAGGCGTCGCTGGCTACCTGATCGTCCTCGATCGCGGCCAGATCACGATCAACCTCGGCTGGTTCCTACTCCTGTTGATCTTCGCCGCGGTCATCCTCGGCGGGATCGGTTCGATCTACGGTGCGCTGGCGGGATCGCTCATCATCGGGCTTACGATCAATCTCTCGCTGATCTGGATTCCCGCCGACCTGAACGAAATCGCGGCGTTCACGCTGATGATCGTCGTGTTAATTTTCCGGCCGCAGGGCCTCTTCGGAGGGGTGGAGACAGCATGAGCGAGACCGACTCCGACATCGCCGACGGAATCGTACCCGACGACCTGCCACAGTGGGCGAGCGACCTGCTGTTGATTGCCGGGATCGTCGTCGCAACCTACGTCGGGTTCGCCGTTGTCGGTCTGCTTGCCGGCGTTTCGGTCAACGAGATCGTCGGTTTCCTCCAGCAGGTCACGTTCTTCGCGGCCGTCTACGCGCTGGTCGCTCTCGCACTCAACCTTCACTGGGGGTACACCGGTCTGTTCAATATCGGTGTTGCCGGCTTCATGGCGGTCGGTGTTTACACGATGGCGATTCTGACCGCGTCGCCGGACGGGTCGCCCGCCGGTCTGGGACTTCCGATTCCGGTCGGGATCATCGGCGGCATGATCGCTGCCGGTCTGGTCGGACTCATCGCCGCACTACCGGCCTTGCGCGTCCGTGCCGACTACTTCGCAATCGTGACCCTCGGGCTTTCCGAAATCATCCGGCTCGCGCTGTTGTCCGGATCGCTTCGATCGGTCGAGATCGGCGGCACCGAGTACGGAACCGGCGGTGGCGGTGGCATCCGGTACACGCCGGTCGACAGCATCGTTCCGTGGTTGCTGGACCTACCCGTCCTCGGCATGCTGGGAGAGCAACTTATCCTGTTCGGCAGGCTGTTCGGCGTCCAGCCATCGGTTATCGAGAGCGGACTCTACACCGGCATACTGCTTGCGTTCGTCGTCCTCTTTTACCTGCTGTTGACGCGAATCGCGTACTCGCCGTTCGGACGACTCCTGAAGGCGATCCGCGAGGACGAACTCGCAGCACGTTCGCTCGGCAAAAACACTGACCGCGTGAAGGTGATCGTTTTCGTCGTCGGCTGTTCGCTAATGGGGCTCGCGGGCATCCTCTGGATGGGAAGCCGAACCCTGGTGAGTCCGAGCAGCTTCATGCCGATCATCACGTTCTACATCTTCGTTGCACTGATCGTCGGGGGTGCCGGGTCGAACACCGGTAGTGTCGTCGGCGGATTCGTTTTCGCCGCGTTCCTCTGGGAAGGACCACGATTCATTCGGGCAATCGTGCGTGCAAATCTGGATACCCGTTCACCACCGACGATCTACGACGCGTTCGTCGCGCTCGGCAACGGCGATCCGCTGGCGCTCGTCGGGTACACCGTCGGAACGCTCGACGAGATTCGATTCATCCTCGTCGGCGTCGTCCTGATCGTGCTGATGATCTGGCGACCCGACGGTCTGCTCGGCCACCGGAAAGAAATCGCGGCGGCGACGGACCTTTCCCAGCGACCGACGACGGGCGGCGACTCGAGCGTGCGATCCGACGGAGGTGAGACCGATGAGTAATCTCGAGACCGAGGACGAAACGGCCGTATCGACTGCAACCAGTAGCGACCCAACCGATACGTCGATCCTGCGAGTCGAGAACATGATCAAGCGGTTCGGCGGAATTACAGCGATCGACGGTGCAAGTTTCGAGGTCGAACGCGGAACGATCACTGGCCTGATCGGTCCGAACGGTGCCGGGAAGTCGACCACGTTCAACTGCATCACGGGCGTCCACGAACCCGACGACGGTGCGGTCGTCTTCGACGGGACCGAGATCACGGGCCGAGACCCACACCAGGTCGCGAACCAGGGACTGGTCCGGACGTTCCAGATTGCCCGAGAACTCCCCGAGATGACGGTTCTCGAGAACATGATGCTTGCCCCCAAAGACCAGCTGGGTGAGTCGATGTGGCACTCGGTGATGCCGATCGCCCGCCAGGAGGTCGTCGAACAGGAACGAGAGCTCCGGGAGCGAGCCTGGGAAACCCTCGAGTTCTTCGAGATCGACCACCTCGCCGAGGAGTACGCCGGCAACCTTTCGGGTGGCCAGCGCAAACTGCTCGAGTTGGCGCGAGCGCTGTTGACCGATCCCGAGATGCTCCTGTTAGACGAGCCGATGGCCGGCGTCAACCCGTCGCTCGAGAAGAAGTTGCTTTCTCACATCCACGAACTGCAGGATCAGGGCTACACGTTCCTGCTGGTCGAACACGACATGGACGTCATCATGAACCACTGCGAACACGTTATCGTCATGCATCAGGGTCAGGTACTCGCGGAAGGGGAACCGGCAGCGGTCAAGGACAACGAGGAAGTCATCGAGGCCTACCTCGGAGGTGACGTCTGATGGCACTGCTGGACGTCTCGGATCTCGACGCGGGGTACGGCGACCTGCAGATTCTCGAGAACGTCGACCTGAACGTCGAGGACGGAGAGTACGTCACCATCGTCGGCCCGAACGGGGCCGGCAAGTCGACTGTGATGAAATCGATCTTCGGTCTGACGAACTACATGGGCGGTTCGGTGACGTTCGACGACGAGGGGATCCACGGCTACCGTCCGGAGGACATCATCCAGACCGGTATCGGCTACGTCCCACAGAACGACAACGTCTTTCCGTCGATGTCGGTCCTCGAGAACCTCGAGATGGGCGCGTACATTCTCGAAGAAGTCCCGGAGGACCGCCTCCAGCGGATCTTCGATCGGTTCCCGATTCTCGAGGAGCGGAAAGACCAGAAGGCCGGCACGATGAGCGGCGGACAACAGCAGATGCTCGCGATGGGGCGTGCGCTGATGCTCGAACCCGACCTGCTGATGCTGGACGAGCCAAGCGCCGGGCTCGCACCGGACCTGGTCGATGACATGTTCGACCGGATCGACGAGATCAACGACGACGGAACAGCAATTTTGCTCGTCGAGCAGAACGCAAAAGAGGCGCTCCGGCGCTGTGACCGCGGCTACGTCCTCGTCCAGGGACAGAATCGGTACGTCGACAGCGGGGATGCGCTTCTTGCGGACGAACAGGTCCGCCAGGACTTCCTCGGCGGCTAAGGGCAGCCAGACCGAACGCTTCTCTTCGCGATCGAACGGCCAACTCACTGTTTCGAAGACGGACACGACGAGTTACGCTACAAAAAACGGCTTCGAACGTCGTTCGGCGAAAAACGGACGAGCGACCGATTAGAAGTCGTGCTGATCGGTGACGTCGTAGCCGTCCATGTGGTACTCGAAGATGTCGTACGTCGCTGCTTCGAGGTCACCGTTTTCGTCGAAGACGACCTCACCAGAGGCGCCCTGATACTCGATCTCGTCGCCGTCTGCTGCCATCACGAGCCCTTCTGCGAGGTTTTCAGGGGTGACGAGTTCGCCGCCAGGGTCTGTCACTTCGCGGACCTGTTCACTGATAGCGGGGCCGCTGAGTTCGCCGGCACGGAGCTGTGCGAGAATGTGGATCGCCGTCGCGTCGTAGGCCTGAGCGGTGAACACGCCGGGTTCGCTGCCGTACTCGCTCTCGAACAGGTCCGTGAACGTCTCGGCGCCAGGGCCGGCGGCTGCCGGTGCCGTCCCGAAGACGTTTTCCATCGGATTGTCGACACCGGCGGGCAGGCTCTCGTCCTGTAGGCCGTCCGGGACGATGATCGGCGTTTCGCCGTCGGTATCCGAGTAGAAGTCACGGAAGATCTGTTCACCGCTGTCTGGATAGCCGACGACCAACAGAATGTCTGGATCGTCGGCCAGCGTCGACTCGAGTTCGGAGCTGTAGGACGGCTGTTCGGGCTCGAACGCAACTTCTTCGAGGACTTCGCCGCCGAGTGATTCGAACTCCTCGACGAACGCGTCGTTCAGCCCCTGGCCGTAGTCCTGGTTCAGGTAGAGCGTCGAGGCGGTCTCGTACCCCTCCTCTTCGAAGGCAATCTCGGCCATGACCGGCCCCTGCAGGGCGTCGGTCGGACAGGTCCGGAGCAGGTAATCGCCTTCCATGTCGGTGATATCCGGCGAGGTACTTGCCGGCGAGATGGCGACGGCCTCGTTCGGGAAGAACACGTCCTCGGCGGCAGCGATCGTCACTGGCGAAGCCGCTGCACCCGTGATCGACGGATATCCGGCGTCGACCAGCGACTGTGCCCCACTGATTCCCGGTTCGGGCTCGGATTCGGTGTCTTCCTCGCGAATGTCGATCTCGAAGTCGACGCCCTCGTCCTCGAGTTGTTGTGCAGGAAGGATCGCAGCGTCCCGGATCGGAGCACCGAGGTTGCCGAGGTCACCAGTTACCGGCTGTAGTACGCCGACCATTGCGTCTGGGCTGTCTTCGTCGCCCGTGCCAGCTTCGACGTCCTCTTCGTCGAGACAGCCGGCGACTGAAAGCGCAGTCCCAGCTCCTATTCCAGCAAGCACCCTTCGTCTGCTAACGTTGTATGCCATCAAGGAACAATGATAACCGCCAATATAAAGAGTTTATTGTGGGAAACGAGTCTAATATTGCGCGAATCGTAACAGAAAAGAAGGTGAAAGGACCATCGTCCGCCGACGGAACCATCGGACGGCGGTGAGCTTTCGGTTTGAATTGCAGAACGTTTTTGCTCCCCCTAATCGTTCTTTCGCCCGATGGACGGATTCGTGAGGGAACGATCATGACAATGGAGGAGCGAATCGGCGAGCTGGAGGATCTCCGCGAGGAGGCCCGTCTCGGCGGGGGAGAGGATCGAATCGAGAAACAACACGACAAGGGGAAGATGACCGCCCGGGAGCGGATCGACTACTTCCTCGACGACGGCACCTTCACCGAATTCGACCAGCTCCGGACTCACCAGACGAGTCAGTTCGGGATGGAGGAAAAGAAGATTCCCGGCGACGGTGTCGTCACCGGATACGGCGAGGTCAACGGTCGAACGGTCTTCGTCTTCGCCCACGACTTTACCGTCTTCGGCGGTTCGCTCGGGGAAGTGTTCGCCGAGAAGGTCTGCAAGGTCATGGACATGGCGATGGAAGTCGGCGCTCCCATCGTTGGGCTCAACGACTCCGCCGGCGCGCGTATCCAGGAGGGCGTCAAGAGCCTGGCCGGTTTCACTGAAATCTTCCGCCGGAACCAGGAAGCAAGCGGTGTCGTCCCACAGATATCCGGGATCATGGGTCCGTGTGCCGGCGGTGCGGTCTACTCGCCGTCGATCACGGACTTCATCTTCATGGTGAAGGATACGAGCCACATGTACATCACCGGTCCCGGTGTCACCGAGACCGTCACCGGCGAGGAGGTCACCCACGAGGAACTCGGCGGTGCGATGACCCACGCCGACAAGACCGGCGTCGCCCAGTTCGCCTGCGAGAGCGAAGAGCAGGCGCTTGACGACATCAAACGGCTCCTCTCCTATCTCCCACAGAACAACGTCGAGGACCCACCACGCGTCGACCCCTGGGACGATCCGGACCGGCGCGACGAAAAGCTCAAAGACATCGTTCCGCCGAGCCCACAGAAGCCCTACGACATGACAAACGTCATCGACTCGGTCGTCGACGAGGGCTCGTTCTTCGAGGTAGCCGAGAACTTCGCCCAGAACATCGTCGTCGGCTTCGGTCGACTCGACGGCCGCTCGGTCGGCATCGTCGCCAACCAGCCACGGGTCAACGCCGGCACGCTCACCGTCGACGCCTCGATGAAGGGGTCGCGGTTCGTCCGCTTCTGTGACTCCTTTAACATCCCTATCGTCACCTTCGTCGACGTCCCCGGCTACATGCCCGGCACCGATCAGGAACACCGTGGCATCATCCGCCACGGGGCGAAACTCCTCTACGCGTACGCGGAAGCGACCGTCCCGCTGCTGACCGTCATCACGCGGAAAGCCTACGGCGGCGCGTACTGCGTCATGGCCTCGAAAAACCTCGGTGCCGACGTCAACTACGCCTGGCCGACCGCCGAAATCGCCGTCATGGGACCACAGGGTGCAGTCAACATCCTCTACCGCCAGGAACTCGCAGAGGCCGACGACCCCGACGCCCTGCGAGACGAACTCATCGAGGAGTACCGGGAAGAGTTCGCAAACCCCTATACGGCGACCGACAAGGGCTTCCTCGACGACGTCATCGTCCCCACCGAGACCCGGCCGCGCCTGATCGACGACCTCGAGATGCTCGAGACGAAACGCGAGGAGAACCCGGACAAGAAACACGGCAACATCCCGCTGTAACATGAGTTCAGGACAGACAGAGTCGGACGAGAGTCCCGCTCTCGAGGCCGTCCTTCCGTCGGACGTCTCCCTCGAACTTCCGGAGGACGCCGACGACGAGGAGGCGGCGGCGATCGCGGTCGCGATCGGTGCGCACCTCCACGATCACGCGCTGGCCGTCGCTGCCGCTGCAGCCGACGGCGACGAAACGTGGGACGGCAAACGTTGGGCCTTCGCCGGCCGAATCCGGTCCCAGCAACGTCACAGCATTCGTGTGCCACGTAACGCGCCGACTGACGCCTGGTCAGCCGCGGGACGGACGGACCGGTTCTGAGGTCGGTTCACCGGTCCGGTACGAAACTGCTTCATACGGACTGCTGGAGGTCATTGTCAGGGCAACCGTGAGCCGTCCTGCGGTCGCTCCGGGAAATCGGTACAGCAGAACACATCAGTGGACGATCACCGAATTCCGGTGGTATCTGTGTGGTAATTGCTGATCTCTTCGTCACGTTGCGAAAAAGTAAGGTAGTGGCCCGACGACGGTTCCCACAGGAATGTTCAGGAAGGTCTTGGTGGCGAATCGCGGAGAGATCGCCGTCAGAGTGATGCGAGCGTGTGAAGAGCTGAACATCAGCACCGTCGCGATATACTCGGAAGCGGACAAGAACTCGGGGCACGTCCGGTACGCCGACGAAGCGTACAACGTCGGGCCGGCACGCGCGGCGGATTCGTACCTCGACCACGAAGCCGTCATCGAGGCCGCGCGCAAGGCCGACGCCGACGCGATCCACCCCGGCTACGGCTTCCTCGCGGAGAACGCCGAGTTCGCGGGCAAGGTCGAAGAAACCGACGGCATCACCTGGATCGGCCCCTCGAGTTCGGCGATGGAGTCGCTCGGCGAGAAGACCAAGGCCCGGACGATCATGGACGAGGCCGACGTGCCGATCGTTCCCGGGACCACCGACCCCGTCACCGAATCCGAGGAGGTCAAGGAGTTCGGCGAGGAGTACGGCTATCCCATCGCGATCAAGGCCGAAGGCGGCGGTGGCGGTCGCGGGATGAAGGTCGTTCGCTCCGAGGACGAGGTCGAAGACCAACTCGAGAGCGCCAAACGCGAGGGCGAAGCCTACTTCGACAACGACTCGGTCTACCTCGAACGCTACCTCGAGCAACCCCGCCACATCGAGGTGCAGATCGTCGCGGACGAACACGGCAACGTCCGCCACCTCGGGGAGCGGGACTGTTCGCTCCAGCGCCGCCACCAGAAGGTCATCGAGGAAGGCCCCTCGGCCGCACTGACGGACGAACTCCGCGAGAAGATCGGCGAGGCCGCACGCCGGGGCGTCGCCGCCGCCGACTACACCAACGCTGGCACCGTCGAGTTCCTCGTCGAGGAGGAACCCGGACGGGACGGCCCGCTCGGTCCGGACGCGAACTTCTACTTCCTCGAGGTCAACACTCGAATTCAGGTCGAACACACCGTTACCGAGGAGATCACGGGCTACGACATCGTCAAGCGCCAGATTCAGATTGCGGCGGGCGAAGAGATCGACTTCGAGCAGGACGACGTCACCTTCGACGGCCACGCGATGGAGTTCCGGATCAACGCCGAGAACGCCGCCGAGGACTTCGCGCCCGCGACCGGTGGCACCCTCGAGACGTACGACCCGCCGGGCGGGATCGGCGTCCGGATGGACGACGCCCTGCGGCAGGGCGACGAACTCGTCACCGACTACGACTCGATGATCGCCAAACTCGTCGTCTGGGGCGAGGACCGCGACGAGTGTATCGAGCGCTCGCTGCGTGCCCTCCGCGAGTACGACATCGAAGGCATCCCGACGATCATCCCGTTCCACCGGCTGATGCTCACCGACGAGGAGTTCGTTGCGAGTACGCACACGACGAAGTACTTAGACGAGGAGATGGACCAGAGCCGGATCGAAGAAGCCCAGGAACAGTGGGGCGGCGACACCGAAAGCAGCAGTGACGACGACGACGAGACCGTCGAACGCGAGTTCACCGTCGAGGTCAACGGCAAACGGTTCGAAGTCGAACTCGAGGAACACGGCGCGCCGGCGATTCCGGCCGGCGACGTCGACGCGAGCGGCGGTGGCCAGGCCAGTCCGCCACAGCCTGCCGGCGGCGACAGCGACAGTAGTGCCGACGTCGCCGGTGACGGCGAGACCGTCGACGCCGAGATGCAGGGGACGATCCTGGACATCGAGGTCGAGGAAGGCGACGAGGTCGCGGCCGGCGACGTGCTGGTCGTCCTCGAGGCGATGAAGATGGAAAACGACATCGTCGCCTCTAGAGGCGGCACCGTCACCGAAATCGCCGTCGAGGAAGATCAGAGCGTCGACATGGGCGACGTGCTGGTCGTCCTCGAGTAACGAACTCAGCGTTCGACTGCGTTTCTCTCTCGGTGGAAGGCGAACGTCTTCGGCCAAAGTTCGACACTGGTCCAGTACGAACTCCGGAATGCACGCGGACTCAGCCACATCCGTCTCGGGCGTGGTCTCGACCCTCTCGAAACACGTACCCCTTACCGCGTGCGAATCCGGGCGTTCGATGCCGCTGGGCATCGACGTCTGTACCCCATCAGGTTGTCGTCTTCCGGCGATCGGTCGTTCCAGTGGGCCGCGTCACTCACGTAACAGTCGTTCGGGCAGCCATAGACCGGTCGCCGATTGCTTTTTCCGCGACGATCCGATCAGTCGTCAGTCCCCCAGTGAAACGCCCTCTGGAGGAGCGCCCGTTAGCTCGTCGTCGTCCCACGGGAGCGGCCCGTCGTACCCCTCCGGAACGTACGGACAGAGCGGATCGCTCTCGAGTGGGTTCCCGGTGGTAGCATAGGCACGCGACCGACTCCCACCACAGACGTGGCGGTACGGACAGGACCCGCACTTCCCCTCTAGCTGGTCGCGATCACGCAGCGACTGGAACAGTGGAGCGTTCCGGTAGATGTCGTACACCGGCCGTTCGCGGACGTTCCCCGCCGACTCGGGGAGGAATCCGGAGGGGTAGACCTCACCGATGTGGCTCACGAACGCGAAGCCGTCGCCGGCGATGATCCCCGTCCGACGCTGGATGCCGTCGTTGCCGGCCGCCTCACGCTCTGACTGCCCACCGTCGGCGTTTTCCCGATCCCGCTGGATCGACACGCGCCGGTAGTGGGGCGCTTCGGTGGTCTTGACCCCGAACGGCTCCTCGCTACTTACCTCGTCGAGCCAGGCCATCACCGCGTCGGCTTCGTCGGGGTCGATCGGCTCGAGGATGCGCCCGCGACCGACGGGCACGAGGAAGAAGACGCTCCACAGCACGGCACCGATCTCCCGGAGCAAGTCTCGGATTTCGGGGAGATCACCGATAGTCTGGCGGCAGACAGTCGTATTCACCTGGACGGGGAGGCCGGCCTCCCGTGCCTGTTCGACGGCGCGGATCGTCTCCGCGAAACTGCCGTCCTCGCCACGGAAGTCGTCGTGACTCGCTGGCGTCGCACCGTCGAGACTGACGGCCATCCGTTTGAGGCCGGCGTCGGCCAACCCCTCGATGCGTTCTCTGGTCAGCGAGTGCGTGCCGCTGGGCGTGATCGTCATCCGGAGTCCGAGGTCGTCACCGTAGGCGACGAGTTCCTCGACGTCGTCGCGGACGAGCGGGTCGCCACCCGAGAGGACGACTAACTGTCCGTCGCCGAACTCCGCGGCGTCCTCGAGCAGCCGCTTCCCTTCCTCGGTCGTGAGTTCGTCCGGGTGACGCCGGGACTGAGCGTCGGCCCGGCAGTGGTCACACGCCAGCTCACAGGCCTGAGAGAGTTCCCAGATGAGTACGAACGGTCGCTCCGCGGTGTCGAGGTGGCGGGGATGCATTACTCGAGAGTACCGATTACGGGAAGGAAAGGCCCGCTACCGTTCCCAGCGGTCGGGAAGACGGTGACATGTTCGTCGGGAGAGTGAAGTAGTGGGTGCTGTTGAAATCCTAAAGAAGTGATGTATTTAGGGTGATACAAAGCACGAATGCACCGGGCGGTGAGACTCAATCGACGCGGGTGGTGAAGATGGGCAACGACCATCGGCAGACACTGCTCACGTGCTAGGTCGAGGAGGAGAATCTGATGAATCTCCTCAAGTTTATTCGAACGTGTGATAGATCAATAGTTACTGATGTCTTCGAAAACGGAGGCCGACCAAACCCGATTTGTGTCGATTTTCAGGGAACCTGAGGGATGGCCGGAGAATGCTCTGTTCTTCTTATTAGCAGGAGTTTGTTTCACGATACCATACGTTCGCGGCTACTCAGGCTGGGTGACAGTAGGATGGATTCTTAGTGTAATCGCTATCGCTGAATCCGTACCGCAGCATCGAACAGTGCTCGCAGGAACCATTCGGATCGGGGGTCTTGGCCTCGTTTTTCTTACTGCCGTTGTGATCGATTCTGGAATACTTACATAGTTGAATTCGTGGTTTGAAACACTGGGAATCGTAACGAGGTCAAGGAGTCGACTACTCATCGACGTGTACTCGAGTCACGTGCCCGCCACACCCACACTGGTCGACGTACTCGAGACTAACCCCTTCACCGAACACATCCTCGAGTTCCTCCCAGAGGTACGTCTCGGGGTGGCCGTGCTCCCCGTGGGTGACCAGGTTGACGTGGTAGCCCGCCTCAGTCGCCACCACCGCGTCCTTGGCTTGCTCGACGACGAGGTCGCGATCCGCAGCGTGTTTCGGTTTCTCGAGGTTCGCAGACCAGGAACAGTCGTGGGTCTGCCGCGTCACCGGCTCGACGTCGCTGACGTCTTCGCTCATGGCCGTGAGTTCCCGCCCGAATGGGGTAAGGACTGAGACGAATCCGTTCGGCTAGCAGCAGAACATGAACGGGTAGATCAGTGCGACCCGGTCGCCGGCCACGAGTTCGGTCTCGAATCCGTCGTAGTGTTCGTTGAACCGGCCGTTGATACAGACCCGTGCGTACGGCCGCGTCTGCTCTCCCTCGGGGTTCTTGCGCCAGGTGCCCGGCAACTCCTCGGGTGGCTCCGCCCAGCCGTGGGCCGTCGCCTCCTCCTCCGTCTCGGCGATGAGCATGTCCTCGACGTCGTACTCCGCGAAGAAGGCCTCGAGGAAGTCTCGTAGTCGGTCGCCCTCGAACGTGTACTCGAGTTCGTGGGTGCCGACGGCGTCGCGGACGTGGCCGGTACAGCGGACCTCGACTGTGGTCTCTCCGTCGGCGGATCGCTCTTGCTGGGTGGCTTCGGTGGACATACCCATCGATACGGCGGCAAGCGGCGAAAGCTCCGTTCCGAACACGTTCGGACACAACGGGACGGCACTGGGGTGCTAACGAGCGAGTATGAACCAGATACCGGGTGGGCTCCGGACCGACCAGCAGCCACCGATGGCGATCCCACTGCGGCACTTCGTGCTGGCGCTTGTCTTCCTCGTCGTCGGTGTCGGCGGTGGCACCGTGATGGCCGTCGGAACGCTGCCCGGGTTGGCCGAAATCGCCCACGTTCACGTCCTCCTGCTCGGCTGGATCGGCCTGACGATCATGGGTGCGATGACGCAGTTCGTCCCCGTCTGGTCCGGCGTGACGATCCACTCGAGACGCCTCGCGGTCGCACAGTTGTGGCTCGTGGTCGTCGGGCTGGCCGCCTTCGTTCCTCTCTTGCTCGTCGGCGACCTCGCCTGGCTCCCGCTGGCTGCGCTCCCCCTGCTCGCAGGGGTCTGGCTGTTCGTCTACAACGTCGGGCGCACTCTCGCGCGAGCGCGCCCGCTCGAGTTCACGGAACGTCACTTCGCGTTCGCACTCGCCTGTTTCGCCGCCCTCGCACCGCTTGGCTACCTGCTCGCCGTCGACTTCACGACGCCGGTGCTCGACGGGACGCCGTTCGCGAGAGGCGACGTCCTGCTCGTCCACACGACGCTTGCGCTGTACGGGGCCGTCCTCGCGACGATCGTCGGCGCGCTCGTACAACTGGGCCAGATGTTCGCCCAGTACGAACTCGACAAGGTGGACGATCGGCTGCTCGAGGCCGAGCAGCTCCTGTTTCCTGCGGGTATCCTCGCGTTCGCGACAGGACGAGGGCTGGGGATCGAACCGCTTGCAGGGATCGGCGGCGTCGCCGTGCTCGTCGGACTGGCCGCCGCCACGGTCGTTATCGTCCGTATCCTCGGCGGGGCGACCGCCGACCGATCGCCGATGACCGACCGGTACTGGGTCGTCGCCGTCTCGCTTCTCACGTGGATCGTCTTGACCCTTCCTGCCTGGTGGGTCGACCCGCTCGGCTACGGCGGGCTGTTCGGCCACCCGGACGCGACGAACCTGCTCGTCTTCGGCGTCTTCGGCTTCGTCGTCGTCGGCTCGCTGTACCACATCGTCCCCTTCATCATCTGGATCGAGCAGTACAGCGACCGGCTCGGCTTCGAACAGGTGCCGATGATCGACGACCTCTATGACGACCGGCTCGAGCGGGCCGACTTTGCCCTGACAGTGGTCGGCTTCGCCGGGATGTCGGCGGCCCCGCTGCTCGACCTTCCAGCGGTGGTTCCAGCCGTCAGCGGAATCGTCGCGACCGTCGGCTTCTGTCTGTTCGTCGCGAACGTTCTCCTGACGATCCATCGGCACGGGCCTCGCGGCCTCCCCGGCGTGTTCGTCTCGGACGACGACGGAGACGACGAGAGTCCGGCGAGCGAGGTCGGTGAGGTCGCCGACGGTCCCTGATCGCCGCTTAGCCGTCGGAACGAATCGCCTCCTCGACGGGCGTCTCGCCGCCGAAGAGCCCGATCGTTTCGCCGATCGTCTCCTCGTTCTCCAGGCAGGCGACGGCCGCCTGGGCGACGTCGGCCCGCGGAATCTCATCTCCGTCTTCTCCGCGGGATTCGAAGGTCGACGAAACCTGTCCGGTTCCCTCATCGTCGGTGAGCGCCGTCGGCCGAAGAATCGTAGCCTCGAGCGGCGACCGCTCGAGGTAGTCGTCGGCACATCGTTTCGCTACCAGTACGGCCGCATCGCGTCCGGTCCGGTCATCGGATCGTCCGTGCCCTGCGAACTTATCATCACGTACCGGTCGATTCCGTGTTCGACGCAGGCGTCGATCGTCCGTTTCGCTCCCCAGAGGTCGATCAGCAGCGTCTTCCCCCAGTCCGTGTCCCCACCTGCTCCAGCCGTGAACACGAGGGCGTCGGCCCCTTCGATTGCCGACTCGAACTCTCCCTCGAGGTCGCCGAGCCGCGGTTCACCGCCACGGTCGCGGATCTCGTCGAACTGTGATTCGTCGCGGACGACTCCGATCGGTTCGTGGCCGGCGTCCTCGAGTCGTGGGAGTAGCTCGCGACCGATCCCGCCGTTTGCGCCGATGACTGCGACTTGCATCGTGGTTCCTCCCGACACCGGCGTGGGTCAAATAGGTGCAGTGGCCGACTACTACGTGAACCCGCGCTCGAGAAAGATCGTCCCCAGGACGACGGCGTAGAGCACGGCGCCGAGCACCGAGAACGTGCGCCCGACGACCTCGAGCGCGGAGGCATCCACGACGAGCACCGTCGCCTCGAGTGCCAGCCCGACCGCGAGCGCAGCGGCCGCCACGCCAGCGGTTCGGTCGTCGACGAATCGCTGGCTGGCGATCGCTGGCGGATAGAAGTGGTACGTAACTCCGACGATCGTCAATCCGAGGAAGCCACCGACGGCGAGTCGGTAGTGGACGTCGAACGCGGTGGACGAGCCGATCTCGAGCCCGGCCGCAAAGGAGAGTCCGAGTACCGCCGCGAGCGCGCCGAAGCCGACGCCTGCGAGGATCGTCCAGCCGCCGACGCGACGCCGTTCGCTCCGTCGGTACATGTCGGCGTAGGCGACGGCGAACGCGACGAGTGCGATCGCCTGCAGCGACGCACCGACCTGGAACAGCCAGCCGCCGTGGAGGTCGATCGCGAGCAGTGCCGGTCCGATCGCGCCCGCCGGAAGAACCACTGCGACGAGCGGTATCCGCGGGTCGACCACGAGCAATCGGGGGAGGAGCCGGAATCCGATCGCGAACACGAGCAATCCTGCCGTTCCCGCGGCCAGCAGGTGCGTCGTCGCGGGGCCCGCAGAGAGGAGTGGCGACTCGAGGCCGATCCCCTCGAAAAACGCGAGCAGCGAACCCACTAACAGGTACGCGATCACGAGCGGGACCACAGCGTTGGCAGCGCGGTCGACGCGCTCGCGGTGGCCGTCGACGTTTCCGGTACCCGTCTCCGCGCCGGTGAGGTTGTCCCGGACGGTCAGCCCGAGGCTCCCGACGAAGACGAGACAGCCCGCGGTCCAGAGAGCGAGTCCCACGGGTTCGGCGGCGGCCAGTCCGATCTCTGCTCTTCCAAGGAAAGTACCGACCGTTCCGAGTGCAGCGAACGGGAGGTGGACCGCCGGTGCCCACGGAACGGCGAGTTCGCGAGCGAAGTAGGAAGGAACCAGCCCGTAGGCCTTCCCGAAGACGACGTGAAAGACGAACCCGAACACTCCGAGGACGACCGTCGACGAACGGGGATACCCCGCGAGGACGGCGACTTGCCAGGCGACGAAGAAGCCGACGCCAACGACTACGAGTGCGCGCGACCAGCGAGTAACTGTCGCCGATCCCGAGCCACGACCAGTCGCACCCATCGATCAGAACGGCGATTCAGTTCGAGTCCCTGTTTCACCGTTGCTTTCGTTCTCGCCGGGAATCTCTCCCGTCTCTACGTACTCGGACTCGAGTCGCTCGAGGGAGTCGTTGACTGCCTCGGCCTGGTGGTGGTTCGGCCGGACGCGAACGCGGACGAGGTCGTACTCGTGGCGGTCGGAGAGCCCGTTCCAGGCCCGAAACGATCCTTTCGTGAGGGCGTCGGCCTGCGGGCAGAACTCGGTGGTCGGCGTGAACTCCGCCCGCAGGACGGTCGGATCGTCGGCCTCGACCGCATAGCGGTAGCCAGCCTCGGGATGGCGGTGGTCGAGGTTGAGCCTCACCAGGTTGTAGCCGAACGTCGCGTCGTAGACGCCACGCTCCTCGAACAGGTCTCGAGTGAGTTCGTGGAAGTCGACGTGATCCTCGTCGACGAGGATCTCGTGGCCCTCGAGGAACGATCCGGGATCGGGGAGGTGTTCGGGGACGAACTCGGAGATGTCGTCGAAACCGGCGTCTCCATCGGCCGTGGAGCCTCTCGCGAACGGATTCATATCGATTTCACCTAGGCTCCGGACGGTCCAGTAGCTCCCCCCGAACGTGTTCCCCATTTCCGGTGAAAAGCGATTATTCGTCGACGGGCCCGAACGAGACCGCTCCCGTGACGCCGTCGATGCGGGCGTCGACTGGGCCATCCTCAGTCTCGAGTGGAACCACCCAGGTGCCGCTGATTCGGTGGACGTCGCCCGCGAGCGGAACTCCCCGATCGTCTCCCCGTTCCTCGAGGGCGTCGCGAGCGAGGCGTTCGGCCTCGTCCTCGTCGTCGATCCGAATCTCGTCGGCCAGTCGGACCGTCACGATGGGAACCTCGGCCATGCGAACGATCCGTTCCGTGACGCTCCCGACCAGGACGCGGTCGATGCCGGTTCGTCCCTGCGTCCCCATCACGATCGCGTCGATCCCGTGCTCGTCGGTGTACTCGAGGATCACCTCGTGTGGAACGCCCTGTTCGACCGCCGTGACGACGTCGACGCCTCGCTGCCGGGCTTCGAACGCGACGTGGTCGGCCGCTCGCTGGGCCGCCGGCGTCGCCGTCTCGTTCTCGAGGGTGCCAAGCGGCCCCTCCGGGACGACCGACAGCGCGTGAACCGTCGCGTCGAACTGCGCTGCGAGTGCCAGACCGTGTTCGATCGAGCGACGCGTATCGTCGCTGCCGTCCGTCGGAATGAGAACGTCGTCGTACATTGACGAGTATCTAGGGACGGTCGTCTTAAATACCCTCGAGTTGCCGTTCGGCGATCACGGATCGTCCGTGGGTCGTTAACTCCGATAGCGCCAACGGAGCGGATTGTGAACGATGTAAACACTTTTCGTGGCTCGTGTGGGGCCATCGCATGGAGCATGACGAACATCGTCACCAACATCGCGGAGACGGTCGAGTCTCACGGGAACAACGCTGCGATCGGCTTCCAGGGCGAGGAGACGAGTTACGAAGAGTTCTGGGCACAGAGCGGTGCGTTCGCCGCCGCACTCGAGGAGCACGGACTCGGGGAGGACGATCGGGTTGCAATCTATCTGCCGAACGTCCCGCCGTTCCCCATCGCGTTCCACGGGACGCTCCGGGCCGGTGGGGTCGTCGTCCCGATGAATCCACAGTACAAGGCTCGCGAGATCGGCCATCTCCTCGCGGATAGCGAGGCGAAGGTCGTCGTCACGCTCGCCGACCTCGTCCCGTTCGTCGAGGAGGTTCGGGACGACACCGACGTCGAACACGTCGTCAGCGTCGGTGGCGATGCCGACGGCGCGACGCCGTTCGAGGAGTTTCTCGTTCACGCGGATCCCGAAATTACGGATCGAGCGGACGACGACGTCGCGGTCCAGCCCTACACCAGCGGGACGACGGGCCAGCCGAAAGGCGTCCAGCTAACGCACGAGAACCTCACGTCGAACGCGACGGCGGCGAGCGAACTCATCCCCGACGGAATTCGCCCCGACGACAAACAGCTCGGCGTCCTCCCGCTCTTTCACATCTACGGGATGACGGTGGTGATGAACGCGACGCTGTTCAACGGCGGCACCTACTACGCGGTGCCCGAGTGGGACGCCCAGAACGCCGTCTCGATCATCGAAGACGAGGAACTGACGATCATGCACGGCGTCCCGGCGATGTACAACGACGTCATCAACCAGCCCGACGCCGAGTCGTTCGACCTCTCCTCGCTTCGACTCTGTGGCGTCGGTGGCTCGGGAATTCCGACCGAAGTCCTCCGGACGTTCGAGGACCTGTACGACGTCGAGATCTACGAGGGGTACGGCCTGACCGAAACCAGCCCCATCACCCACTTCAACAGTCCCATCGACGGACGACGCGTCGGTAGCATCGGCAAGACGGTTCCGGGCGTCGACTCGAAGGTCGTCGACGAAAACTTCGAGGAGGTGACGGCGGTCGAGAGTGGCCCCATCGATGAAGACGAGGCCGATCTCGACGGGATCACCGGCGAAATCGTCGTCTCCGGACCGAACGTGATGAACGGCTACTACAGACTCCCCGAGGCCAACGAGGAGGCGTTCACCGAAGCGGACGGCACCCGATGGTTCCACACCGGCGACGTCGGCTACCACGACGAGGACGGCTTCTTCTACGTCGTCGACCGCGAGAAACACGTGATCGTCACTGGCGGCTACAACGTCTACCCTCGAGAGGTCGAGGAACTGCTCTTCGAACACGACGCCGTCGCCGACGCTGCCGTCGTCGGAATCGAAGACGAACGGCGCGGCGAAACCGTCAAAGCGTACGTCGTCCCGACGCCAGAGGCCGACGTTTCGCCCGAGGAGATCAAAGAGTACTGTCTCGAGAATCTCGCCGAGTACAAACACCCCCGTGAGGTCGAGTTCGTCGAGGAACTGCCGCGAACGACGACCGGGAAGGTCCAGAAGTTCAAACTCGAGGAACGCGAAGTAGCGGCCGAATAGCCGGCTATCAGACGGGCCGCTGTAAGTCGTTTCCGGCGCGACCGCGTCCCGTATGCGGTCGCATCGATAAATCGTTACAGCGGTCCGTCTCAGTCGCTGCCGCGGACGAACGTCACCGGACACGGCGAGGACAGCAGGACTTCCTGTGCCGTCGATCCGAACACTGCCTTTCCGGTCGGCGACCGCCGACGCCCGCCCACGAGGACGCGGTCTGCGTCGACCTCCTCCGCGAGATCGATGATCGACGGTCCGTGATCGCCGACCATGCCGCGAATTTCGTAGTCGATATCGTGCTCTTCGAGCGGCGACTGGAGGTCCCTGATCGTCGAGTGGCGGCCGGCGACGACGTCCGGTTCGACCGCTTCGCCAGTCTCGTCGAACTCGAGTCGGTCGAGCACTTCGTCGTACTCGCTGTCCGTGAAGACGTGCCCGAGGACGACGGTCGCGTTGGCTGGTTCGGCGACCTCGAGGACGGCGTCGCTGAGTTCGTCGATACGGTCTGTATCGCCGGGACCGACGGCGAGGAGTATCGTTTCCAGTGCTACTGTCATGCCTCCAGTAATACAGCGCGGCGACGTAAAACCTCGTGCTACTGTAATCTTCCGGGCGACTTTTCCACCCCGTAGTCGACTACCCGGACATGGACGAACCCGATCTCTCGAGTCAGACCGTCCTCGTCACGGGGAGTGCGAGAGGCGTCGGCCGCGAACTCCTGCTGGCGACGGCCGACTGTGGGGCGAAGACGGCCGTTCACTACCACACGAGTGCCGATGCCGCTCGCGAAGTTGCCGACGAAGCGTCCGAGCGTGGGGCGGAGAACGTGATGACGGTCCAGGGTGACGTGACTGATCCCGAAAGCGTCGAAGGAGTTTTCGGCGCGATCGAGTCGGAACTCGGTACCGTCGACGTGCTCGTCAACAACGTCGGCGACTTCGCGCCGACTCACTGGGCAGACCTCGCGTTCGAGGACTGGAAACGCGTCTTCGAGACGAATCTCGACGGAACCTACCTCTGCTCGAGACGGGCGTTGCCGGCGATGCGAGAGAACGGCTACGGACGGATCGTCAACGTCGGCTACGCTTCGTCGGAGAAAGGGCTGGTGAGTCCGAAGAACTTCCCCTACTTCGCCGCGAAAGCCGGCGTCCTGATGTTCACGCGGATGCTCGCGGCCGACACGCAGGACGACGCCATTACCGTCAACGCCATCTCGCCGTACGTGGTCGAAAACTCCGACGAGTTCCCCGACGAACTCCCGCAGGACCGGCCCGCGCGATACGAAGACCTGATCCAGCCGCTGTACTTCTTCCTCGATCCCGATACCGAATACGTAAGCGGTGAAAACGTCGAAGTCGACGGCGGCTGGTTACCCGAATCCGTCTGAAAACTACCGCGTTGTGTCGTCGGACTCGTCTCGCGTCGATTGCGACTCGAGCGTCGCAGCTACCTGTCTAGCTGCTCGATCGGCGGCTCGAGACCGCTCTTCGGGAGTGAGCATGGCGACGGTCAGGTGTCTTTCGCGACGCGCCAGGTGGTCGCGGACGTGTACGACCACTTCTCGATCTCCAGTTCGTCGGCCGAGTCCTGAAGCTGGACCATCAACGCGCCGATCTCTTTCGGAGAGAGATCGACGTCGTCGGCGATGAATTTGCCTTTGACGTAGAGATCACCCGACTGACGCTCGAGTTCCTCTTTGAAGTACTCGATCAATCGCTGTGCCTTCGACGATTGCTGCGGAGTCGTGGGGGTTGCGCTCGTACTCATGATTACTGGGGGGTGTGGTTGTGACCGGCGATTGCACACGCACTGTACACGGCGAGGAAACCGATCGCGGTCGGCAGTGTGACCGACGCGACGCCTACCGCCAGCATCACGAGTGCGCATACTGGAAGCAGAATCGTCGTCCAGAAGGCGATCGCACGAATCGGGAAGACGACGGACTCGCTCACGACGGAGGCGACGCGTCGTACGGCAGGCCCGGTGTGAGTGTCCGTGTCTGAGATCAACGGCATGGTTTACCTCTCACTTCTCCCTTGCACCTCCGACCCCATATAAAGGACATATCATTAGACGTGATTCACCTATTTTCACGAATATACGTTTTTGCGCCACGTTTCACCTCGTTTTACGAACAGATGAAACGGCCTTAGAATCCGCTAGAAATTTTAGAACCGAACCTAATCGATTTATCCGTTCTCTAGATTACACCTCCAAAATTCGCCGGTCGAACACGATTTCACGAGGTCGAATCGCCGTTTCGATTTGAGTCCGGTCGCTCCTCGAGAAAAACGAATCGACGTCACTCTCGAGGAAAATGTCGGATGGTATCACCCCTGATACCGAACCCGATCGGCGGTGGCCTCCATCCTGTGAAACCGATACAAAATTCACAACGGGATACGAACGGCCGCCATGAACGTCGACTGGAGCCGGATCACACACGTTACGAAGGTCGATCCAGCGAAATCACTCCCGGACGACCTCGAGGTTCTCGACGGAACCGATCTGATCATCGTCGGCGGATCGGACGGCGTGACGGCCGAGAACACGCTGGAAGCGGTCAGTGCGATCACCGAGTCCTTTCCCAGCCTCCCGGTCTGGCAGGAGCCGTACAGTTCCGATCACGTCTCGAGGGATACCATCGAGGCCGTCGACTACGTCTCCGTTCCTGCGGTCTACAACGGCGATCGAGAACACTTCGTCGGCAAGCACGTCGACCTCTTCACCGAGGTCGGGAAGAAACCGGAGGAACTGCTCGGCTCGAGTCTACCGGTCGTCGGTAGCCTCGTCGCATCGAAAGGCGAGAAGGCGGTCTCGAAGCTCACGGAAAAGTTGATCGGCGAGGGGTACGTCGTTCAGCACCTCGACTCCGCGGCCGCGGACGTCTCCGGAGTCGAGACGCAGTACACGCCGGAGCAAGTCGCAGGCGCGGCGCTTGCAACCGAGTCGTTCTACGGCTTCCCCGTCTTCTACGTCGAGTACTCGGGAACGTACGGCGGGCCGGCGGACGTCGAGGCCGCCTCGACGTACCTCTCGGAGACGACGCTCCTGTACGGCGGCGGGATCGATAGTCGCGAGAAGGCAACGGAGATCCTGAAAGCCGGCGCGGACGCGATCGTCGTCGGCGACTGTTTCCACGACGATCCAGACCGGTTCCGAGAGACGATTCCAGCCTGACGATCGGTCGGCCGGAGAAATGCGACCGAAGAATCGGTTCGGCGGTCGCTACGCGTAGATTTCGGTCCTCGAGTACTGCGACACTCGAGGAGAGCGATTGGCTGGCTTCACGAACCGAACGTGGAAGCCGTTAGAACGTTTCCTCGATGATCTCGCCGACCGCAAAGTTCGACTTGACTTCGGTGACTTCGATCTTGACACGGTCGCCGACGTCGGCACCGGGAACGATGATGACGTAGCCGCGTTCGACGCGGGCAATTCCATCGCCCTGTTTGCCGATGTCTTCGATCTCGACGTAACGCGTTTCGCCGACGTCGACCGGTGGCTGTGGTTCCGATGGCGCACTCTGTGGCTGTGTCGAGGCTGACTCCCCGTCGGTGTCAGTTGCCTCGTCGCGCGAGATGAGTGCGACGCGGTACACTTCCTCCGGATCGATGTCGCCGGTCTCCACTTCCTGGCGTGGTACTTCGATGACGTATCGGTCCTCCTCTGCCGATACTTCGGTACTGAACAGACACAGGAGTTTTTCAGATATCTCCACAGGTAGACCCTCATCACTCTCTCTACGCCGCCTGCATAATAGAACTACCGACCGACTGTCTCCGAATCCGGCTGAACGGCAGTGACCGGCGCTCGAGTCGGCGTGAAACCAGTGGTTACGGCAACCAATGACGCTCGGTATCAGTCGCCGTCGGCCCGTTCGACAGCCCCGGCCGTCACGAACTGTGAGAGGTCGACTCCGGCCTCCGTCTCGGCCTCGATCCCCGGACTCGCATCCGTGATGGAATCGTACGGCCGATTGACGACGATGTCGCCCGCAGTCCGGTCGCCGACGCCTGGAATCGCGGTGAGTTCGTCCATCGACGCCTGGTTGACGTCGAGCGGGTACGGAACGCCGGTGACCGAGCGGTAGCCGTGGTCGACGACCGCCACGTCGATCGTCTTGCCGAGTTCGCGTTCACCCGGAATCCCCACGAGAAGCGGGTACGTACCGAGTTGCCGGCCGAACGTCTTCCCATCCTGATGGTACTCGAGGTGGACGTCAGGGAGGACGGTTCCGGGCGGGGCGACCCGCTCGAGCATCGGGTTGTCGATCTCCTCGCGGACCTGCCGTTTGTAACGTTTGAACAGCTTCTTGTGCTCTTTCGCGATTTGCGCGCCCGTCTCGGACATCTCGGTGCCGTCGAACGACATCACCTGGCGGATGTTGACCCGCCGGAGCATGTACCCCTCGTCGTAGACCCGCTGGAGGAACTCGCGGTTGAGCTCGTAGGTCTCCTCCCGTTCACCCTTCAGGCCGTGCAGGAGGTTGATGCCGGGAAGCAGTTTGGGAAGTCGGCGTGGCGCGTCGTCGCCGAAGGTAGGTGCGTCCTCGCGGTCTTCACCGGGACGCCAACCAGCCTCTTCGTTGACGATTTTGACCGCCTCGAAACACTCTTCGGCGGTGACGTTGAGGTTGTTCTCCTCCTGGACCACGGGGTCGGCAGACTCGAGACCGAACGCGGCCGTGTCGCCGGGGGTGTTGTGCTCGGCGATGATCCGGATCCCCTCGCGGGACTTTTCGGGCCACTCGACGATCGTGATGGGGTTCATGTTGTCGAGGTGGAGCGTCTCGAGGTCGGGTGCGACCTCGCGAATCCCGCTGTAGAGCTGTCGCAGCGCGTCCGGGTTCGGCGCTTCGCCGTCGCCGCCGTAGGCGAGGATGTCGGCCTGGCGGCCGAGCCGGAAGTGTTTCACGCCGTAATCGGAGAGTGCGTCGACCTCGCCGACCACAGTGGGGGCGGGCCGGAAGTCTGGATTGCCGTACAGCGGTTCCGTACAGAACGAACACCGGTATGCACAGCCACGCGAGGTCTCGAGTTCGGCGATCAGGTAGTCGGGATGGTTGGGGTGTTGCTCGACGACGAACGCGCCGTCCTGGGCCCACCGCGAGACCTCGTCGATATCGCGCATCCGGTTGTTAAAGCCCTCGAGACCGCTCTCGACGAGGTCGTGGACGGCGGCCTCGACGTCGCCTTTGGCGACGAAGTCGAAGTCCAGGTCCTGGCGTTCCGTTTCGGTCGCGCCGGCGTTTTCCTCGCCGACGCCGAACTTGACGGGGCCTCCCATCAGGCTCGTGCCGCTTGCCGTCCAGGCAAGCTTTCGGACCTCGTCGGGTTCGGCAGGCGTGCCGCCGACGTACTTCCCGGGGACGGTCATCCCACCCAGGTAGATCAGCAGATCGGCCTCGTCGACGTCGCGCCAGCGGTTGGTTTCGTCGCGCAGGCCGTCGATCGTGTGATAGGTGATCTGCTCGCGGGGAACCCCCGCGTCGACGAGTGCTCCCGCGGTGTATCGCGGGTACGTCGAGATGTACGGCGGCACCCCGAAGTGTGCGGGCTCGTCGACGTAGCCGTCGACGATGGTCACCGACAGCTGTTCGGGGTCAGTCATACCGACCGATAGCGTCTCGAGTGGTAAAACGGTGACTACACGCGGGAGAGTCGACACGAGAGCCAAATGTTGATTAGTTCGGGACTCGGTTACGCAACCGTATGCCACCGACGGAAGAGATCGTGTGTACCGCGGAGGACTGCTTTCTCGATATGTTCGAGAACCACTACACGTACGACGTCCCGGACGAGTTCGACGTCTCCGAACTCTCCTGTCCCGTCTGTGGCGGAACGGAGTGTCTGGAGCCGGTCGAACTCTAATATTCAGAACGTATGACAATATTTTCTCGTTCGGCTACTGGATCACAATCGATAACAACGGTGACGTCGTACGGTCCAATCCGGTTATGACCAGGGTGTACTGTCACCGCTTCGCTACCGATCTCGCCGCCACTCCAGCCGTTTCTCTGTGGTCGTCTCCGACTCCGGTCTCCGACTCGAACCCGACGGGTACGCCGGACGCAGTCGGAGGTGAGACGCCGTGAACCTGAAAGGCGTCGGCAAGTCGATCGGCAAGACGATCTATCGTGGAATCGGACGCGCGAACAGCCGAATACAGAGCCATCGGTCGCTCCCCGTCGACATTCTCGAGGACGAAACCTCGTATCTCGTCGTCTTCGACGCACCCGGCGCAGAACCCGACGACGTCCAGGTGCGATACCTCGAGGGGAACGTCAGAATCCAGATCGACCGCTTCCGCCAGTTTCGTGACCGCTACGAGATGCGGTTTCCGGGCCGCGGGATGACCCTCGGCGGCGAGGCTGAACTCCCGTCCGACGCGATCGTCGATCCCGATGCGGGGACGGCGACGATCACCGAGACGGGGACGCTGAACGTCGAAATCCCGAAAGATCCCTCCGCTGACGAAATCGAATCACCAGCGACGGAATTACACGACGAACAGAAAACGGACGTTCCTGCAGGCGACGATTGAGACGGATTGCAGTAACTGTTTACGCACAACCGCGACCCGTCCGGCGGTTATGCCGGCAATAATTTACCGTAGTCCGTATGGCCAGTCGTGGGCCCGACGAGGCCGCGTGATCACTCTCTATCGCCAATCTGCATCCCTTCTGTCACCTCGAACTCCTCGTCGCCGTCGAACCGCGTCGGATCGAAGGCGTCGATCCCGTCGCCCCCGAGAATCTCCGTCGCGATCCGCTCGCCGATCGCCGGCGCGCGCATGAACCCGTGACCCTGGAACCCGGTCGCGACGTACAGTCCGTCTTCGATCTCGCCGACCAGCGGGTCCCCGTCGGGTGTCGACGTACAGAGGCCGGCCCAGGCGCGCTCGAGTTCTGGCTCTGCCTCGGGGAGCCGATGCCGGACGCGCTCGAGCAGGTCCTCGGCGAACCCGTCGTTTGCCTCGCGGTCGTACTCGTCAGGATCGGCCTCCCAGAGTTCGGTGCCGTCACCGGCCAGGATCCCTTCCGGGTGGGGACGGACGTAGAATCCAGCGGTTGCGTCGAAGCAGGTCGGCTCCGCGAGATCACAGTTCGCGACGAGCGCCTGGACGCGGTAGGGCTTCATCGGGATCGGTACGCCCGCGTCGGCGAGCACCTGCTTCGTATGAGCGCCCGCAGTGACGAGGACGGCGTCGACCTCGCGGGCCTCGCCGTTTTCGGGGACGACGCGTGGCGGATCTGTCCGAGCTTCGACGGGGTTCTCGGGCTCGAGGTCGGCTCCAGCACCGTTGGCCGCTGCCGCGAGCGCAGCCGTGTACTTCGCCGGGTCGGTGTAGCCCGCCGCACCCGCGATGCCGGCGACTGCGACGTCGTCGGTTCGGAGCCCGTCGAACCGGTCGGCCAGCGCGTCGGCGTCCATCTCGAGGGCGACGACGCCGTTTTCCTGCATCCGAGTGACCTGCTCGCGGACGAGGTCGGCGCGTTCTTCGTCGCCGTCCTGGGCGAGCCAGACGTACGGGCACTCGACGAACGGGAAGGTTTCGTCGCCCGAGAGCGCACGGAACCGCTCGATCGCGTCGCTCGCGATTTCGGCGTCCAGCCGGTCGGCGTAGGCGTCGTAGCAAACACCCGCCGCACGGCCGCTCGCGCCGCTTGCGATGCCGTCGCGGTCGTATAGCGTCACGTCCGCACCCGCACGAGCGAGGTCGTACGCAGCGGTCGCGCCGACCGCGCCAGCGCCGACGACAGCGACCTCGAGGTCGACCGACTCGTCGGTGAAGGCGTCGGCACCGACGGCGAGTTCGGGTTCCGAGTCGCCGCTCATTTGTGATCACGCGGCCAGCAGTCCTCGAGCGGTCGCTCGGCGAGCCAGTCGATCAGCGCGGAGAGTCGATCGCGGCCCGTCTCGAACAGTTCCCGGCCCGCGTCGGGATCCGCTTGCGTCGGCCGTCCGACCGCGCCGCTCTCAGAGAAGTCGATCGTGTCGAACCCGATGTTCGCTCCGTTGACGGACTTCCCCCAGCTCTCGCTGGCGCCGTCCTCGGCGGCCTCGAGTTCGTCGGGGTCGACGAGTTCCTCGTGGAGGTGCCACAGCAGGCTGGACTCCATCGCGTCGGCGTGGCCGCCTTCCTCGTCGAACAGGTCGTCGGCGAGGTCGTCGACGGCGTCCCACCAGTTCCACGGCGGGGCAAAGGCCGTCCGCTCGTTCCGCAGCGTCCGTGCGGCGCGTCCCAGCGCGGCGCTGTTCCCGCCGTGGCCGTTGACGACGACGGCCTTACGGACGCCGTGTTCGGCGAGGCTCGAGAGCGTCTCCGTGACGTAGCGTTCGAAGGTCCGGTCGGAGACGTACAGCGTTCCGTCGAACTGGCGGTGATGTTCGCTGACGCCGACGGGAACCGTCGGGAGGACGACGGCATCACCGCCCTCGCGGTCGACCGCTGTCCGGGCGAACGCCTCGGCTGCCAGGTGGTCCATTCCCAGAGCCAGTGCGGGGCCGTGCTGTTCGGTACTACCGGTCGGGAGCACCGCGACGTCGGCCGCCTCGAGTACGTCTGCGGCCTCGCTCGTCGTCTGTTCGGCAAGCAGCGTCATACCTACTTCTGGCGGTCGAAGTGACTTATACTCTCGGACGGATGCATCGAAGAAACCCTCCGACGGCGGCACGGCCGGTCACTCCGATCGGCCGACCCGTTCCGGCGGCTCGAACTCCGTCGCGAGCTCGAGCAACTGGACCAGAATGCGGCCGGTGGCCCCCCAGACGGTGTAGCCGTCGACGTGGAAGTAGTGGATGACGATGTCGCCGTAGTAGGGGTGATCGCGGCGCTCGTACTCGTAGTTTGCAGGGTCGAGAATCCCCGATAGCGGGAGCAGGACGATCTCGGCGACCTCGCTGTCGTCGCGTTCGTACTCGCGGTCGGGAACCCGGGCGACGAAGGGAGTCACGGCGTACTCCGTGACCGTCCGGATGTCGTCGAGTCGGCCGACGACCTCGGCCTCGGCCGGCTCGAGTCCGATCTCCTCGTTTGCCTCGCGGAGAGCCGTCTCGAGGATCGTCTCGTCGACCGGTTCGGCCCCGCCGCCGGGGAAACTCATCTGGCCGGGATGTTCCCCGAGATGATCCGCCCGCCGGGTAAACAGGAGGTGCTGTTCGCCGTCGCGGTCGACGATCGGCGCGAGGACGGCCGCGTCGTGTTCCTGATCGTCGATCTCGCGGGGTTCGTGGGCGGCGATCGGATCGAGGGTCAGTGTCGTCCGTGGCATAGATTACTCGAGTGTCGCTTCCAGCCGACTCCGTTCGGCCGCGAGATCGATCGGTGCCCAGGATTCGACGTCGTAGCTGAGGTCTATTAGTTCTCTGATTCGGTCGTCGTCGTTCGATTCGACGGCGCTCTCGAGGTCGGCGACGAACCGGTCGCGAACCGACTCGCCGAGTGCCGCTCGATCGAGTCGTCGCCGCTCGATCTCGAGGATGTGAGGAACGTCCTCGGCGTCGTCCGGAACGGTCGGGAACGCCGTCGGCCCGGCAACGAGAAGTTCGTCGTCACCGTCCCAGCCGTCGTACTGTACGAGGGAAAACGATGCGATCGCGTCGTCGATGGCCGCCTCCAGCGCCGCCCCGTCGACAGACCCGCCGTCCGCCCGGAACGCGGCTTCCGAGAGCGCACGATCGAGTTCCGCTCGGGTCAACCCACCGAACAGGTCGACCACGCCAGCAAGTTCGTCGGCGGTCGCGTCCATACGCGGCAACACGGGCGGTTATCGGATTAGTCTTGTGCGCTAGCGCTCGTCTCGAGTCCCGCGTCGACCCACGGCTGGGTCGCCTCGAGTACGGCGTCCGGATCGACGGGCGCGTCCGTCCAGCGTGGCAGCCGCCGGTCGGGTCCCGGTGGTGCGATCGACTCCCCGTACCGGTCGACCTGTTCTTGCTCGCTCGCGAGGTCGTACTCGAGCCCGTTGAACTGCGCGTCGGCCCGGTACTGCTGGGTCAGTCGCCGTCCGGCAGCCCGATACCGTTCGGGCAACGTCTCGTAGGCAGGATCGACGCCACCCTCCTCGAGGACGCCCAATAGTGCCGTTGCGACCTCGCGGCTCATCCCCTCGAGGCCGCTTTCGCCGGCGACCGCGCGGTGGTCGTGGACGTGCAGACCGAGGTCGACCTGTGCAGTCCCCTCGAAGCCGGCGTGGTCGAACGCGGCACCGAGCGTCCCGACCTCGAGTCCCCACGCGGGCGGCGTCCGGAGTCGTCGGGCCAGCGTGGACGTCATCGCGAACTCGCCGGCCAGCGCGTACCGGAACGACGAGAGGTAGTCGAGGATCGGCGCGTCGTGAGCGTCCGCGAGCGCCCGGATCAGCGGCCGGTAGAACAGCCGGAAGAGCCGCCCGTAGAGGCGACCGTCTTCGACGCGCGCGTAGTAGCCCTTCGAGAACGAGAACTCCATCGCGAGCGGCGCGAGCAGCCGGTGGACGTGGTCGGCCTCGTAGCTTCGCGCGTCGGCGTCGTGGACGACGACGTACTTCCCGGCGTCGGCCGCGGGCCCGAGCGCGAGCCAGACGTCCCGTCCCTTGCCGGCCCCGTTCGCGAGTCCGGCCGCCTCGAGGGTGCGTTCGACCGCAGGTGCGTTACACCAGAGCGGACGGATCGGGAGCGAAAAGGACTCGAGCCACTCGCGAAACGGCTCGATACGCTCCGACGGGCAGCGAACGGGAACGAAGACGGCGGCAGGAGCGGGATCGAGCGCCTCGAGTTCGGAGAGGACGCGTTCGGCGGCGGGATTGCCGAGTTCGCGGTCGGTCATAGGGACGACGATCGCGGTTTCGGGAACGAGGTCGGCACCGACGGGTACACCCTCCGCTGGCTCCTCGCTCGCGTCGCCGGGAGGATCGTCGACGGCACCGAATTGGTGGAGCGTCGCGATCCGCTCCTGTACGTATTCCATCAGTCGTGTGTTCGGCCGAACCGATAAAACGGCCACGACTCCGGCGATACGGACGGCGGTGAGACTGTCTCCTGTCGGCCCCCTGACGCGGACAGAATCATCCGGTGTTAGGGACGAGCTACTGCAACGTGTACTGGTGAAGCCCCGGTCTTTTTCTTCCCTACCTTCGTAACGTTGAACCATGAAATCAGTCCGGAAGGCACTCCGCGACGACGAACTCGACAAAGACACCTACGATCGGCTCGTCTGTGGAGAGTGTGACAAGCCACTGCAAACCGAGAACGATCCGGACTCGATCAAGACGGTCCGGGTCTGTCCGGATTGCAAGCAGGAGTGGAAAGAAATCCGGTGACCTCCTGACAAGCAGTATCGCAACTCGCCCGATAGACCGGACGGTACCTGTTCCCGCTTACGAGCGTTCGCCAGCCATCGACGAAAAGAGCCGGTCCTCGAACTCCTCTTTACCGATCCCGTCGGACGGTCCGAGCCCCTCCATGTGATCGACCGATACCTGCCCACCGCCCATCCGGGCGTGGCCGCCCGCGTTCGCCATCGGAATGTCACTGACGGCGTGTCGAAGCGTCTCTCCCATGTGGACCCGATCGTCCCGTGACCGACCCGATAGGTGAAGCGTTCCGTCGTTCTCGCCGTAGACGACGACAGCCGTCACCCCCTCGAGGTGCATGAGTTCGTCTGCCGCCTGCGGGATGGCGTCGACGTTCGAGATGTTGCCGACGTCACAGACTGCGAACGGGCCGTCGATGCGCTTCTCGGTGATCGCAGTTGCCTTGATCTGTAACACGTCGTCGCTGACTTGCGGGTTGGCAATCCGATCGAGCAGGTCTTCGTCGATCTTGTCGAAGAGGTAGGCTGCGGCGTCGAACTCGGCCCGCGAACAGCCGTTGGTCAGGTGGTTGGTGTCCGACTGGATACCGTAGAGGAGGCCGGTCGCGAGTTCGGCAGTGAGTTCGAGTTCGTTCTCCTCGAGTTCCTCGTCGTCCTCGAGCGCGACCGCGCCCATCTCCTTGAGATACTCCACGAAGATCGTCGAGGCCGCGCCGTAGTCCGTCCGGACGTCGGTGAATCGCGTCCCGGTTCCGTTGCCCGGATGGTGGTCGACCACCGCGACGGGTTCGACGTTCTGTGCGCCGGTGAACCCACGCGGCGTGTTGTGGTCGACCAGAACGACCGCGTCCGCGGCCAGTTCCGAACTGGACTCGACGTTCTCGAGATCGAGATCGAGGACGGTACGGAACGCCCGGTTCTCCTGGTGGCGGATTTCGCCGGGGAACTGCAGGGTTGCGTCGGTGTCGACGAACTCCGCGATCGCCGCGACGCCCATCGCACACGCCATCGCGTCGGGATCCGGATTGGGGTGCATCAACACTGCAATCTCGTCGTAGTCGTCGAGTACGTGCTGGAGTCGAACGCCTGCCGGCCGGCGGAACCAGCGAACGGCCCACCAGCCGCCGAGAACGAAGCCGACGACGACGAGTACCAGCAACGAGAGCAACAGCGGATCGAGTGCCTGCAACGAGTCGACCAGCGTGTCGACGGCAAGCACGTCCGCCTCGACGAACGCGGTAGTCGAGGCGTCGTGATAGCTCATACCGGACACTCAAATCGGACCATAAAGAATTTTCCGCTGATTTTCGTCACTGATGCAAATATTTCCATCCATCGATGTTGAAATATTCTTGAGTGGCTATGGTCGTAGGTAATCGCAGCGACAACTCACTGGCGCTATCGACCGTCGGAATAGGCGTCGATCGCGTCGCGATATCCGTCCCGGAACGTCGGATGGGCGAACTCGTATCCTAGCTCCCGTAGTTTCTCGTTCGAACAGCGCTTGTTCACCAGGATTCGCTGGCGAGCAGTCGGCGAGAGGTCGTCGGCCTCGAGTCGCTCGGCCACCGTCTGCTTTTCGGGGCGCGGAGAGTCACACTCGTCGGCGAGCCAGTCCGCGAACGCCCACTTCTCGACAGGTTCGTCGTCGACGGTCAGGACGACCTCCCCACGCGCGCGGTCTTCTTCGAGCAGGTATCGAACCGTGCCTGCAGCGTCGTCGCGGTGGATCATGTTCAGGTAGCCCTCGGTAACGGGTCCCTCGAGGTAGCGCTCGAGACGGTACCGATCGGGCCCGTAGAGCCCGGCGAACCGTGCGACGGTGCCGTCGAACCCGTACTCGGATGGGAGTTCGAGAGCGAGCCGTTCGGCGTCGACGAGCACCTCGGTCTTCTCGGTAGCTGGCTCGAGCTGGGTCTGCTCGTCGACCCAGTCGCCGTCGTGGTCGCCGTAGACGCCCGTCGAGGAAGTGTAGACGAGTCGATCAGGCGTATTTTCGCGTTCGCCGAAGGTTTCGATCGCGGTCCGAAGCCCCTCGGCGTAGACTTCGCGAGCGGCTTCGGCGTCACGTCCGCCGCTGCTCGCCGCGAAGACGACCGCGTCGACGTCCGGAACGGACTCGAGGCTCTCGGGGTCGGTGACGTCGGCGCGGACGGCGTCGAACCCGGCCGCTTCGATCGCGTCGATCCCCGCGTCGGAGCGGCGAACGCCGACGACGTCGTGGCCGCGTGCGGTAAGCTGGCGGCCCAGTTCGAGACCGACGTAACCACAGCCCAAAATAGTGACGTGCATACCCGAACTCACGGTGGGAGCCACATAGGTTCACTGCTACGGACCACCGAAAGCGTATACGACGCGCCGACACTCACGAATCGCGACTAAACGGCTATGAACGTCGATACCGAACCTGAAACGAGGTATGCTCGAGACGTGTGCAAACTGCAGGGCAAACGTCCCGGCCCGACGGTACCACGTCCACCTGTCGACGGACGAGGTGGTGGAGATCCCGCTCTGTGAAGGCTGTCGATACAAGTTCGTCACAGCGGAGTGGGTCGATACCGTCGTCTAGGGGATATTGCCCGCGATCACGTACTGGAGGTGGACGTACTCCTCGAAAGACATCGTCGCTCGCCGCTCTATCTTCTGCTGGACCTCCTTTGCGTCCATCTCGATCTCGAGTTCACCCTCGACGGAATCGACGTCGAGGACGGCCGTCGACATCCCCATCAACAGGTGTTCACAGGCCATCGTCACGACCGTCTCCGGATCGCGAATTCCCTCCTCGAGCGAGAGGATCTCGGCCGCCTCCTCGAGCGAGATATCGGGCATATCGCCGTCAGAGAGCGTCTCGAGTTCCGATCGCTCGAGAGTCGTCTCCTCGACGGCGGTCTCGAGCCCGTAGTCGTCGACGATCGTGGCGAGTTCCGCTCGATACTCCTCGCGGAGGTCCTCGGGCGAATCGGGGACGCCGGTCCGCTGTTCGTGGAACATACCGGAACAGACAGCCGTCGATCACAAGTGCATTGCCATTGCCGAGACCTATCACTGATAGTGACAGTAATCTCTCACCGGAACGTTCAACATACCGTTCGTCCATAAGGGGTGTATGAAGGCTGCCCTGATCGGAGTCGGTCAGGCCGGTGGGAAGATAACCGAACGCCTCGCTCAGTTCGATGCTGAGATGGGATTCGAGGCCGTTCGTGGTGCCCTGGCTATCAACTCCGCAACCTCAGACCTCCAGTCGATCGAGTTCGTTGACACCCAGCTGATCGGTGCAGATCAGGTCAACGGACACGGCGTCGGCGGTGACCGCGACCTCGGTGGCGAACTCATGGAATCGAACACCCAGCAGGTGTTAGACGAACTCGAGGGACGAATTACGTCCGATGCCGAATCGATCTTCGTGATCGCCGGACTCGGTGGCGGGACCGGCAGCGGTGGTGCACCCGTTCTCGTCGACGCCCTCCAGAGTATCTACGACATTCCGGTCTACGCGCTCGGAGTCGTTCCCGGCCGCAACGAGAGCAGACTCTACCGGATAAACGCCGGCAACGCGTTGAAGACGCTCGTCGACGCGGCCGACGCGACCTTGCTGATCGACAACGACGCCTGGCACCAGCAAGGCGAGAGCGTCGAAGGCGCTTACGACACGATCAACGGCAACATCGCCCAGCGGGTCGGCCTGTTGCTCGCCTCCGGCGAGGCTATCGAGGGCGTCGGCGCGAGCGTCGTCGACTCGAGCGAAGTAATCAACACGCTCCAGTCGGGCGGAATCGCGGCACTCGGATACGCGAGCGCGCCCGCGAGTGAAGACAGCGACGAGAACATCCGGACGGTGATGACCGTCTCCCGGCAGGCGTTGCTCACGGGGACGAGCCTCCCGGACGCGACCAGCAGCGACTCCGCGTTGCTCGTCGCCGCCGGCAAACCCGACGTCATCTCGCGTAAGGGCGTCGAGAAGGCTCGAAGCTGGCTCGGTGACGAGATCGGTAGCCGGAAAGTTCGCGGCGGGGACTTCCCGCTCGAGAGCGACCAGCTCGGAGCTCTGGTCCTGCTCGGCGACGTCGACCGGCCGGACCGCATCGACGAGTTAATAGAGGAAGCCTGGAACGCGAAACAGTCCAGCGACGAGGATCGAAGCGATCCCGAGGACGGCCTGATCGACGACCGCATCGAAGGGCTATTTTAGCGGTCGGAACACCTTTTTACATCGCGTACAGTGTCGACAGCAATGACAGACGAGTGGACCGGCGGGCGGGTGACTGACCGCGGGGGCGACGGCCCGCCAGGGGTCGAGTCCTGGCAACCGATTTCTGACGGACGACTGGCAGTCGAGGACGGCGACGAGGGGTCGGTCGCGTACCGGACGACGATCGACGATCCACGAACGAGCGACGACGAACGCGCGTGGCTCGAGGTCCGTGGCGGCTACGGGCGGACGACGGTCTGGCTCGACGGCGAAAAGCGAGGCGAGTCGGATCCGGCTTTCGTGCCGATCCGGTTTCCGTTCGATCCGGATCCGACCAGCGAGTTGCTCGTCGTCCGCGAATCGCCGAACGCGTTTACCGGCGTTCGTGGCACCGACGCGGTTCCGTCGTCGCTCGAGACGCCCGGTATCAGGTGGGGCGTCGACGTCGACTCGCGTCCACAGACGTTCATCCGACGACTCGAGGCGCGACCACGCCTGTGGGAGAACGAAGAGGGGACGACCTACGGCACCCTCGACGTCACCCTCGAAGTCGATGCGGGAACTGCGATCGACGATTCGATCACGCTCACGGTCCGGCCGGAGGAACGTGGCGGCGGCGCGACGATGGAACGGATCCCCGTCACGGCCGAGGCGGGCGAGCGGACGACCGTCACGCGGACGATCGACCTCCGCGAGCCGTCGCTGTGGTGGCCCCGCGGGTACGGCCACCAGCACCGGTACAGTGTCCGGGCGAAACTCGGCGACGACGCCGTCGAACGAACCGTCGGATTCCGACGAGTCGAACGCGATTCTGACGGACTGGTCGTTAACGGGACGCGAGTTCTCGCCCGCGGATTCACCCGGCTCCCTGGCGGCGATCCGATCGAAGACGTCGAGCGCGCGCTCGAGGCGAACGCAACGCTGGTTCGCGCACGCGCACACGTTCCGGATCCGACGTTCCACGCGGCCTGTGACGAGGCAGGGCTGCTCGTCTGGCAGGATCTCCCCGCGAGCGGCCCCGAGTTCGCGACGAGAGCGAGCGAGGAGATAGAACGCGGGCGGGAGTTTGCGACGGCGCTCGCCGAGGAGTACGCCCCCCATCCGAGCATCGCACTCTACGGCGTCCAGGACGAACCGGCGAGACCGTTCTCGAAGCCGGTCGGGAGCGGCTTTACCGGACGACTCGCCGTCCGGTATCGCGCGTGGCGGACGTCGATCGACCGCGGGCCAGCCGAGGAGATAGCCGAAGCGTTCCCCGAGGACACGCCTGTCGTTCCGATCACCGGTCCGGTCGGCACCGATCCCGACGCGGCCCACCTCTCGCCGGGGTGGGAGTACCTCGAGGCGACGGATCTCCCCTGGCTGCTCGAGACCTACCCCTCGCTTTCCGAAGTCGTCGGCGCGCTCGATGCAGGGTCGCTCGCGACCGACGTGGATCCAGCCGACGTCCCCGGCCTGAACGAGGACGCGCTCGGTCGCCGGGAGACGGATCCCGAGGCGTCCCAGGCCTATCAGGCACGAACGCTGAAGACAGGCATCGAGACGCTGCGTCGGGAAGGGTGTGGCGTCTTCGCCACCGCGCCGATCCGGGACGCCGCGCAGGGTGGCGGGATGGGCGTGACGACGGTTGAGGGCGAACCGAAGCCGGCGTACCGGGCAGTAGCGGATTCGCTCGAACCCGTCCAGGCCGTTCTCGAGGAGCCGCCCGCGCCCGGCCGAACGATCGGAATTACGGTCTGTAACGACACGACGGAGGCACTCGAGACGACGGTCGAGTGGGAGGCCGGCGAGGAAAGCGGCCAGGAGACGATCCTCGCCGATGCCGTCGAGGCGAGCGACGCCGGGAGCCTGACTGTTCCCACAGACGCTGATGTCGTCGAACTTACCGTTGTAGCGGGTGAGCGGACCCTCACGAACCAGTATCGTTTATAGGTGGTCTACCACCCCTGTGAGACACCAACACGACCGGACGAGGCCCCTGCTAACGGTTTTCGGGGACCCAGGGACCGGTACATTTAAATTACATGCGCCAGTAGTTACCGGTACCAGAACGCCACCGGGGCGCGTATAGCTCGACGATCGATGACAGGGAATCTTATTCACCGAGGTTTCGCAGATCGTCAGCGTACGCTTTGTACGGCCGTCTTCGGCCGCCTTCCCGGTGCGGGTATGGCACAGAGGTTTGAATAACATGGTAGACGAATCGCAGAACATCGAACTGACAGAGGACGACCTAGAAAACAAATCGAAAGGCGAGCTCATCAAGAAGGCCGGACAGCTCCGAGACCGGCGAAACGAGCTCAACCAGATGGCCTCCGAACGGGCCTCCAACCGCGACGATCTCAACGCGAAGACCCGCGAGAAAGTCGACGAAGCCCAGGAGCACCGCGAAAAGCGCGACGAGCTCAACGAACAGGTCCAGGAGCACAAGGACAAACGCAACGAGCTCAACGCCGAAGCCAACGAGCTGTTCGACAAGGTCGAACAGCTCAAGTCGGACATGGAGCTCGACGAGGGCAAGGACTTAGAGGAACTCGAGGAGGAGATCGAACAGCTCGAGTTCAAACAGCAGACCGAGGTCCTCTCGAGCGAGGAAGAGCAGGAGCTCATCGAGAAAATCGAGAACAAGCGCGAGGAGTACGAGGAGCGCAAGGGGAAACTCGAGCAGAACGAGGATCTCGAAGAACTCGTCGAGGAAGCTGAGGAAGTTCGCTCGGAAGCCTCCCAGCACCACCAGAAGGTGACGGAACTGGCGGACAAGGCCCAGGAACATCACAACCAGATGATCGAGGCCTACCGCGAGGCCGACGACATCCGTGACGAGGCCGACGAGATGCACGAGAAGTTCGTCGAGGCCCAGGAAGCGGCCGACCGTCATCACGAGGACTTCGTCCGCGTCCAGAAGCGTCTGCGCGAACTGGACAAGCAGGAAGAAGAAGAGCGCAAGACCGAACGCGACAAGAAGAAAGAAGAGGCCAAAGAAGAGGCCGAGGAGATCTATCAGAAGTTCAAGGAAGGCGAAACCCTCGACACCGAGGACCTGATGAAGCTCCAGAAGACGGGTCTACTCTAGGGTCGTCAGTTCGATTCGTCCCACGTTCGTTTTTCGACCGGGGACCGACACTCTCGGTCTCGAGTCACGACTCCGGAGTCGAACGTACCGGCTTCGTCGGGGACGTGCGGACGACGGGCGGTTTTCGAGCGACGTACGGATAGGCCGGTAGCGACGGCAAGGTTAACGGAGCAGCGCTCGGAACTGCCGCTATGCACAGAGGTGACAGCTGTGGTCAGTAAAGACGGTGTTTTCCAACTCCTGATCGTCGTGGTGACGACGGCGCTGTTTGCCGTCGTCGGGGTCGGCCTGTTCGTGTTCTATCCGGACACCCTCACGGACCTGCTGGGTGTCCTGCTGGCGCTCGTCGTCGTACTCGTCGGCATCAAGATCGCGGGCAACGTCGCTAGCTCGCTGTTTCCCGGCTACAACGTCGCCGAGGTCGCCGTCACGGGTCCGATCACGCGCGATGGAGGGGGCGGCCCGCTTCCGTCGGGGCCGCGCGCGACGCCGGCCGACGACGTGGTCGAGCAGATCGATCGTGCGGACGCGGACGACAGCGTCGACGCGTTGCTACTGAAACTGAACACGCCCGGCGGCGAGGTCGTCCCGAGCGACGACATCCGGCTGGCTGCCGAGCGGTTCGACGGGCCGACGATCGCTTACGCGACGGATACCTGCGCCAGCGGTGGCTACTGGATCGCAAGCGGCTGTGACGAACTCTGGGCCCGCGAGGGATCGATCGTCGGCTCGATCGGCGTCATCGGCTCGCGAGTCAACGCGAGCGACCTCGCCGAGAAGGTTGGCCTCTCCTACGAACGGTTCGCGGCCGGCGAGTACAAGGACGCCGGGACGCCCCTGAAGGAACTCGAGGACCACGAACGCGAGTACCTGCAGGGCGTCATCGACGACTACTACGAGACGTTCGTCGAGCGTGTCAGTGACGGCCGGGACCTGGATGCGGAGTTCGTCAAAGACACCGAGGCCCGGATCTACCTCGGCGAGTCGGCACACGAACTCGGACTGGTCGACGAACTCGGGACGCGCCGGGAGATCGAGGAGGAACTCGAGCAGCGACTCGAGACCGACGACGTGGTCGTCGAGGAGTTCGAACCCGAGCGGCCGCTGATGGCTCGCATCGGGTCGGGTGCACAGTCGATCGCGTACGCGTTCGGGGCCGGTATCAGCGGCCTCGGCGACGGTCGTGGGTTCCGTCTGCGAAGCTAACGAGCGTGGATCGGTCCGGTTACTTTCACTCGACTCGAGTGCGAATCGGTTCGATAAGTAAGTGGTTTTATCGTCACACGGAACTGAACGGAAACCGTGACAACGCTGGTCGTTCGTCTCGACCGGACCGACGACGTGGGTCGCAAGACCGGGCTACGGACCCCGATCGTCGGCTGGGAGGCAATTCGTGCGCTCGTGACCGATATCGGGCTTGCGGATCCGGAGGATTCGGGAGTCAATTCCCTGCTCGAGACGTTGCGGGTTGCACAGGACCTTCGCGACGAGAACGAGGAGACGGTCGTGGCGGTCGTCTCCGGAGACAGGGAGTCGATGGTCTCGGCCGACAGAACGGTTGCGCGCCAGCTGGACGAACTCATCGAGGAACACGACCCCGATTCGGCGGTCGTCGTCATCGACAGCGCCGAGGACGAACGGCTGGTGCCGATCGTCGAGAGCCGCGTGCAGGTCGACTCCGTCGATCGGGTCGTCGTCCGGCAGGCCAGAGACATCGAGTCGACCTACTACCTGCTCAAGCAGTTCCTCGCGGACGAAGAACTCCGGCAGACGATCCTCGTTCCGGTCGGGATCACGCTGCTTGTCTTTCCGATACTCGCGATGCGATTCGGTGCTGCACAGGGTGCTGCGGCAATCACGACTGTTATCGGGCTGTTCCTCCTGTACAAAGGGTTCAACGCCGACGAGATCATGACCGGAGTTACTCATCAAGCCCGCGAGTCGCTGTACTCCGGGCAGGTGTCGGTCGTCACCTACGTCGTCGCGGCCGGACTGACGCTCGTCGGCCTGTTCGCCGGTGCACTCGGCGTCTCGGGTCTCGACGATCCCCAGAGCGTGTTCGTGCCCGTAATGCAGTTCGTCTTCGACAGCATCCCGTGGCTCGCGATGGCCGGTATCACGGCGAGTGCTGGCCGCATCCTCGACGAGATCATCGGCGAGGACCCCGTCAGGCGCTCCTATCTCAACCTGCCGTTTATCCTGCTCGCCGTCGCGCTCGTGCTCCGTGGCTTCGCGGCGTACTTCCTCCAGCAACAGGACGTAATCGGCCCGCTGGAAGTACCCAGCAGCGAGTTCATCCCGCCGGTGATCGACGGACTCCAGTTCACGTCCGGCGGACGGCTGACGCTGTTCGTCGTTACCGCGATCGCAGTGAGTCTCGTCGGCGCACGGTTCGCCGCTATCTTCAGCGGCAGGGACGAACTGGCGCTGACCGACGACAGCGACTCGAGAGCCGAGTCGGAACTCACCGACGGCGGCCCGGATTCCGGCGGTGGCGAGAGCCAGACAGTCCGTGACCTCGAGTCGGATCCGCGACTGGACGTAAAACGGGAGACCGAGGCGTCCGACACAGAAGTCGATCGAGACGACTCGGACGACGGTGAGTGACGACTCGTCACGCATTTACTGTCGGCACTCGACCCACAACCATGAACGAGACCGAGGGTGCGTGGGTGAGCCTCTTTTCGGGCGGCAAAGACTCCTCGTGGGCGCTGTACCGGGCCCTCGAGGCAGGACTCGACGTTCGACGGCTGGTTACCGTCCATCCCGCGGGCGACTCCTACATGTATCACGTCCCCGCGACGGATCTGGCGACGCTGGCCGCCGAGAGCGTCGGGATCGACCTCGTCGACGTCGAACCGGACGACTTCGAGGCCGACGCCGTCACCGACTCGAGCGCACAGGGCGACGACGAACTCGAGCCCCTCGAGGCGGCCCTGCGGGAACTCGACGACGAACTCGAGGACGGCATCGCTGGCGTCACCGCGGGTGCCGTCGAGAGCGAGTATCAGACGAGCCGAATCGAAGGGATGTGCGACCGTCTAGGATGTGAGCTATTCGCTCCGCTCTGGCAGGAAGACCCCCGCGAACTCGCCGACGCGATGCTCGAGGCCGGATTCGAAATCGCGATCATCCAGGTCGCCGCTCACGGGTTAGACGAGTCGTGGCTGGGTCGGACGATCGACCACGAGGCGCTGGCCGAACTCGAGGAACTCAACGACGAGTACGGCGTCCACGTTCTCGGCGAAGGTGGGGAGTTCGAGACGCTGGTTGTGGATGGGCCACACATGGATCGGCGGATAGCGTTGGAGTACGAGACGGAGTGGGAGGGGACGCGCGGACAGTTACGGATTACGGACGCACGACTGGAATAGTACGACGGCTCGGCAGTCTGGTTCAAAATTCGTAGTGAGCGATCCCCGTCCAGCTACAGTTGGGACATTCGTCGGTGTCTTCTGCGAGTTTCTTGCCGCAATTTCGACACTCGTACAGCTCTTTTCCGCTGCCGTTTCGAAACGTTTGGGATACTTTCATTTCGATCCCCCTCGAATAAGCGTTTCAGCGCCAGTCACATAACGGAATCTACTGGTCGGTTCGCAACGGGTGACAATGGGTCACCCGGTGAACGATACATCTCTCGGAGTCGATACATCGTTCGGATACTCCCTTTCAGGACGGTTGATCGTCGGCAAGCGGATTTACTCGTTGCCCGTCCACGCCGTGGGGTTCCGTACAACTCGAGACCACGGGCGTTTCAATCGACGGCCGAACCTCTTTGCATCCGGCTGTGGAGAGACCGACCGGCATGATCGAAAGCGAACGCGACCTCTTCGCCCGGACGCTGCGGGAACTCTACCACATCGAGCGCGAACTCGAGGACCTCCAGGCCGAACTCGCGGAGGCCGCGACCGACGAAGAACTCGAGGACTTTTTCACGGCCCACAGCGAGCGCACCACCGAACAGATCGGCCGACTCGAGCCGATCTTCGACGCGATCGAGGTCGAGGTCGAACCGGGGCCGATCGAGAGCGCGTCACTCGATGGCCTCCGTGCCAGACGGGACGAACTCGTCGGCGATCTGCAGGATCCCGTGCTGGGCGATCTGATCGAGATGGAACTCGGTCGGGCGATCGAACGCCTCGAGATCACCAGGCTCGAGACGCTGCTTGCCCTCGCGGATCGGATGAATTTGCCCGGCGAGGTCACGGATCCGCTCGAGACGACGAAAGCCGAGGCCGAGAACGGTCTCGAGGAGTTACAGGAGTCGACGGTTTGAGACGGTTCTCTGCCACGGTGTACCGGCGCAACCGCAAGGAGCGCTCGGTTGCGCCGCCAATGACTTACAGTAGCCCGTCCGTTTGCTGGTCGCTCGCCTCGAGGACGGCCTCTCGCTCGTCCTCGTCGGTGAACTCCCACCAGGCGATCCGGTCGATCTCGAGCGGCCGGAACGACGAGACCAGCGCGAGCCACTCACAGGAGGCGATCGTAGCGCGAGCGGTACTGGTATCGAGCGGGGAGGAGTCGAGATCCGCGTCGACGTCGGTGACGAACTCGACGACGTCCGGGTCCGGCCGCACGGCGTCGACGCCGGCCAGTTGTCGCAAATACTGGAACGTCGAGGGGCCGACGCCGGCGATCGATCCGATCGGGTCCTCGTCGTACCGGTAGTGGTCGGCTTCGGCCGCCCATCCCGCAAGCGCCGCGAGGTCGTCGGCCTCCTCGCGAGCTGCGAGTACGTCGGCAGCCTCGAGGAGGACGTGGCGTTTTCGCTCCGCGCCGAAGGCCTCGACGAGGCCCTCGTCTTCGAGGTCGAGAGCCGCGATGTCCTCGAACGAGTCGATCCGGTCGGTCTCGACGAACGCCTCACGAAAGCGTTCGACGGCGGGTTTGATACCGTCCTCGAAACCCTGGCCAGTCGTCGAGGCGGCCGCCTCCGCGAGCAGGAGTCGCGGATCGTCGCCGGTCCAGCGACGATACTCGAGAAATGCCCGCGCGAGTTCCTCGTAGGGCGTCTCCGACGCATACTGCTCGAGGATCCCCTGGACCGAACTCATAGCCAACACATCACACGGCGGTCTTTTAGCTGTTACGAGGGTTACGGTGGCGCGAGAACGGACGACCGTAGTCGTGGAAGTACTGTTAGAGCGGGAGAGAAACGACGTGAGCAATTGCGAGCAACATCGCAATCGCGCCCAGCAGGACGAACAGGACGTTCTCGAGGTCTGGATCGCCGGCTTCGACACGCGCGGATCCCGGTTCGGGGGCGTAGGGGTCGCTTTCCGACTCGTCGTCGGTGGCCGATCGATCACTGTCGGCGGAATCGTCCCTGGAGAGGTTCATCGGGATCCGTTCGTCCTCGGACGTGGATGGATCCGCGTTCGATCCCCAGGAAGGGTCCGACGATCGCTCCCGGCCGGAATCGCCCGCTTCGTTCGTATCGGACGCCTCGTCTGCCATGTCCGTGCGTAGTAGGCCAGCCGTCAAAAACCCGTGGTACCGCAGGCGTCGCGTGTTCCCGTTTCGATCTCAGGGCCTGTCCGTTCGGCCGTCTATCTCACCGGCGTAGACGACGCCGCGTTCGGCGTCGACAGTGACCGTGGTCCCCTCGTCGATTGCCGACACCTCGGCGTCGCTTATCATCGGGACGTCCATCTCGCGGGCGACGAGCGCCGGATACCCGGTCATTCCGCGTTCGGCGTCGATGATCCCGCCGATCTTTGCGAGGTCGCCGTCGAACTCGTCGTCGAAGTCCGCCGGGAGCGCGACGATCGCTCCCTCCGGAACGTCCGAGAGATCGCCACCGGGCACGCGGGCGATGGGACCGGTTGCCCGTCCGCCGACGACGACCCGGCCCGTCGCCAGCGCATCTGCTGCGACGTGGACCTTCATCATGTTGGTCGTGTTCGCCCCCTCGAGGTCGGTCATCATCCCACAGAGGACGACGACCGTGTCGCCGCTGTCGGCGACGCTGGCGTCCAGTGCGGCTTGAACAGCCCGTTCGACGACCGCGTCGGCACCCTGGCCGGAGACGCGAGCGTACAGCGGTGTGACGCCCCACGAGAGCGCGAGTTGGCGGCGCACGCCGTCGTTCGACGTCGAAGCGACGACCGGAACGCCCGGCCGGTACTTGGCCGTCTTCAGAGCAGTGTAGCCGGACTCGGTCGCCGCGACGACGGCGTCCGCACCGACGTCGCGTGCGAGATAGCGTGCCGACCGCGCCAGGGCATCGGTCCGTGCGTCGCCAGCGGTCGGAACGCGCTGCTCGAGCAGTTCCTCGTACTCCTCGGAGTTTTCGACCTGGCGGACGATGCTGTCCATCGCTTCGACTACCTCGACAGGGTGGTCGCCGACCGCGGTCTCGGCCGAGAGCATGACGGCGTCGGTGCCGTCGAGGACGGCGTTCGCGACGTCGGAAGCCTCCGCTCGCGTCGGCCGTCGGGCGGTTACCATCGAATCGAGCATTTCGGTCGCGGTGATGACCGGCGAACCGGCGTTCCGGCAGGTCCGGATGATCCGTTTCTGGATCATCGGGACATCCTCCATCGGACACTCGACGCCGAGGTCGCCGCGTGCAACCATCACGCCGTAGGCGGCGTCGACGATCTCTTCTAGGTTCTCGACGGCTCCAGCCCGTTCGATCTTCGCGACGATCGGAATGTCCGCGTCCAGTTCCTCGAGCACTTCGCTGACCTCGTAGACGTCTTCGGCGTCCCGGACGAAGCTCGCCGCGACGAAGTCGGCGTCTTTCCTGGCGGCGAGTTCGAGGTCCTTCCGGTCGCTCTCGGTGACGATGTCCAGGTCGAGGTCGACGCCGGGAACGTTGACGCCCTTGCGACCGCCCAGTTCGCCGCCGGTGTCGACGCGGGCTCGGATAGCGTCGTCCTCACACGCCAAAACGGTCGTCTCGATCAGCCCGTCGTCCAGCAGAATCCGGTCGCCCGGCTCGACGGGGTCGATCGGCAGTGAGAGTCCGACCGTCTCCGGAGAGGCCTCGTCGCCCTCGACGAATCGAATCTCCGAGTCCGTCTCGAGCGTCACCGTCTCTCCCTCCGGGAGAGGCGCGGTTCGGACCTCCGGTCCCTGCATGTCGAGCATGACGGCGACGGGTTCGTCGCGATTCCCGTCGACGGTCCGAACGCGACTGATGAGGTCGGCCCGATCCTCGCGGCTGCCGTGGCTCGCGTTTAGCCGCGCGACGGACATCCCGGCCTCGGCGAGTTCCCGGATCGTCCGCTGGTCGTTCGACGCCGGCCCCAGCGTACAGACGATCTTCGCGTTTCTCATGGCTCGAGATAGCCCGAGCACTGCCAAAAAGGGCGGTGGTTTACTCGGTCACGAGTCCATTTTGATGCCGTCCTGTGCCACGCCAACCGTTTTCCGCGTGGTCGTGTCCCCATCGAGCATGAACACGTACGTGTCGCTCATCGAACTCACGGATAGAGACGTCCAGAACACGCAGGAACTCGTCTCGATCTGGGGCGAAATCAGGACGGAGTTCGAGGAACACGAAGCCGAACTCGTGGATTCGTACGCTATTCTCGGCGAACACGACTTCCTGGTCGTCTTCAAAGCCGGTGACCGCGAATCGGCGTTCAAGGCCGCGCTGACGCTTCGCCGGCACGGACTCGACGGCCAGACGATGGAGGCCGTCGAAACCGACGAGTTCGCCGACCTGGTCGACGAAATCTGAGTGTTATCCGTGCAGTTCGGTGTCGACGACTCGAGCCTCATCGTCGACGAACACCGCGAGCCGATCACCCTCGAGTTCGACGTCGATTCGCACCTCGAGCGGTTCGTCCTCGACGACGGTGACTGCCTCGTCGTCGACGAACGGGAGCGTCCAGGGGTGTCGGTCGGTCAGGTCGACGCCGCGTTCCCAGTAAAACGAGACGACTGCGGGATGGGTGAGTGCAGCGATACCGACGTGTGAGCCACCGAGCGGCCCACACTCCGGACAGGTCGCGCCGAACGAGTACGTCCAGACGGCCGCCTCGTCGACCTCGACCGACCGTTCGACGGCCGTCTGGCAGTACGGACAGATCCCTTCGAGTAGCTGTTCGATCGTGTGTCGCCACAGCGTCGCGGCGACCTCGAGCAGGCGCGGCAGTTCCATCTCCCGATCGGCCGCGCCGGTGGGCCTGACCGCGTGGGCGTACAGCGTGTCGTCGCCGCGTCGAACCTTCACGACGCTGTCCTCGTACACTGCAGTCAACGGTTCGTTCTCGCCGTCGCCTTCCTCGAGCACTATCGGTCCACACGCCTCGTGCGATCGCCAGGCGTCGACGTCGATCACCTTCGCGATCTCGAACCCGGCGAACGTGAGTCGGTAGCCGTCGCCGTCGTCCTCGAGAAACGTTCCGTCGAGTTGCCGGAGGTGGTAGTTGAAATTCCCCTTGTCCTCGATCCCGACCGCATCACGAAGCGTCGAGTACGGGAGCGTCGCGTCGCCACCGGTCGATCCCCGGGTTCGATCGTACAGCGTCCGGATGATCTCGAGGCGCGTCTCGTTGCCGAGCGCCTTGAACGGGTCCGCCGGCCGTTCGACGCCACGTTGGTCGTTCGCCATCGCTCTCACTCTCTCGCCCGGGAGTAAAATATTGCTCCAAATACATTTGTCGTCGTCGCGAGAACCGTCGACTATCATCGATGTCGCGACTTACCCGCAGACGACTGCTCGCAGGCTCTAGCGTCGCCCTCCTCGGACTCGGCTCGCTCGCCCGCAACGGGTCACGGAGCGTCCGCGCCGAGGACGGAACCGGGGAAACGATCCGGACGCGAACGCCAGAGAACACCGAGTCGGTCGACGTCGACCTCGAGGGACTGGAATCGTTCGTCGACGACCGAATGGAGACGCATCTCGAGGAACACGGTATCGTCGGTGCCGCCGTTGCGGTCGTCCACGACGACGAAATCGTCCTCGCGAACGGCTACGGCGAGACCGACACAGGGGCGGAAACGCCGGTCGTGGCCGACGAGACGCTGTTTCGGTTCGGCTCGGTCTCGAAACCGTTCGTCTGGACCGCCGCGATGCAACTGATCGAGGACGGCCGAATCGATCCACACGAGGACGTGACGACCTACCTCGAGTCGGTGTCCATCCCCGACACGTACGACGAACCGATCACGATGGCGCACCTGGCGACCCACACCGCCGGCTTCGAGGAGCGGTTTCGCGGAACGTGGGTCGACGGCCCCGACGATATGCGCACGCTGGCGACCGTACTCTCGGAAGAGCAACCCGACCGCGTCCGGCCACCAGGCGAGGTCGTCTCCTACTCGAACTACGGGACGGCGCTTGCCGCACAGGTCGTCGCCGACGTGACGGGAACGCCCTTCGCGGAGTACGTCGAGACGGAACTGTTCGACCCACTGGGCATGGAGCGATCCACGTTCGAACAGCCACTCCCCGACGACCTCGCCGCCGACGCCGCGACCGGCTACAGCAGCCTCACGGGAACGCCGATGGAGGCACCTGGCCTCGCCCTCGAGTTCGCACCCGCAGGCTCGCTGTCGGCGACCGTAACCGACGTGGCACAGCTCGCCCGCGCTCACCTCGAGAGCGGCGAAGTCGACGGCGAACGGATCCTCGAGGCCGAGACGGTCGACGAGTTTCACGACCGATGGTTCACCCACCACGACGCACTCGACGGCGTCGCGTTCGGGCTCTTCGAGGACAGCTACGGCGATGTCCGGACGCTCTGGCACAACGGGCACATTCCGGGCTCGTTCTATACGGATTTCCTGGTCGTGCCCGCGGCAGACCTCGCGCTCGTCCTCGCGTACAACACCGACGGCGGCCAGCAAGCCGCACCCGCGTTTCGCCAGGCGTTTCTCGAGGAGTTTCTGCCCAACGACGATGACGGTGAATCCGAGGTCCCGGCACCCGACGGACAGCCGGAACGGGCCGACGACCTCGCGGGCACGTACCGCGGAACGCAAATCGCCGAATCGACGATGGCGCGGCTTCCTTCGACACTTCAGGCGGGAAGCGTCGACGTCACCGTCGACGACGACGGCTATCTCGTCACCGACTTCGGCGGCGGTCCGGATCGCTGGGTCGAACGCGAACCGCTGGTATTCGACGAACGGGACGGGGAGACAACCCTCGCGTTCGGCGAAACCGACGGCGAGATCACGCGTCTCTTCCTGGGATTCCAGGCCTTCGAGCGCGTCTCGAGCCACGAGACGCTGGCGTTTCACGGCGGCGTCGCAGGCACGACGACCCTCGGGATGCTCTCGGGAGCGCTCGGCTGGCCGCTGGCGCGTGGGGTGCGGGTGATCCGCGAGACCAGTTCGGAGTCGACTGCCGAAACGGACTCGGCATCCAGCTCTTCTGGAGCCAATTCGGAGCCCAGTCCTTCCGAGACCGGCTCGAAACCCGGTTCCGACGGGACGAGCGACGATACGACTTCGCCTGCATCGGATGGTGGAGAAACCGAAACCGGTACCGGTTCCAATACGGATACGCGCCTCGAGTCGCTGGAATCGTTGCTCTCGCCCGCTCGAGCGCGCTGGATCGCCGGCGGTGCGATCACCTGTCTGTTCGCAGTCGTCGTCGGGACCGTGATCGCGTACCTGTTCAACCCCTACACCCTGTTTAGCGATCCGCCGCTCGGCTTCGGTCTCGTCTCGCTGGTCGGACTCCTCGGCGCGGTCGGAACGGTCGTGGCTGCAGTCGCCGGCGTCCAGGCCTGGCGCGAGCAGTGGTGGGGGCTGCCGTCTCGAGTCCACTATACGCTCGTCGTTCTCGCGATGGCCGGCTTCTGCTGGCTGCTGGCCTACTGGAACGTCCTCGGACTGCCGTTCTGACGGCACTCGGGATCGAACGACGAAAACCGGAAAAGGGAACCGCTCTATCGCACTTTTTCGCCGAGTTCAGCGTCGTCGTGGGTCGTCAACAGGTCCGCCTCCTCGCCCGCCGCGAGGATCATCCCGTTGGACTCGACACCGAACAGTTCGGCTTTCGCCATGTTCGCGAGCAGGATACACTTCTCACCAGGCAGTTCGTCGAGGTCGTGCAGTTGCTTGATACCCGCGACGACCTGGCGGGTCTCGAAGCCGATGTCGACCTCGAGTCGCGCGAGGTCGTCTGCACCCTCGATGCCTTCCGCCGACTCGATGCGGCCGACGCGGATGTCCAGTTCCTGGAAGTCCTCGAACTCGATGCGCTCGTCCGCGAGCGGCTCGAGGTCGTCTGCGTCTACCATGTCACCGGTTTCGTCGCCAGTGGTGTCGTCGCTTTCGGTTTCTTCGTCGTCCGCGGCGGCGGCAACTCGCTCCTCGAGTTTCTCGTTGAGTTCCGCGACGCGGTCGTCCTCGAGTTTCTCGAAGAGTTCGCCCGGTTCCGCGAAGTTCCGTGGCGGGGACTCGAGGGCGGCCTCGAGGTGGGTGTCGGCGATCTCGCCGTCTTCGCCGAGTTGCTCCCACAGTTTCTGGGCTTTGTCCGGCGCGATTGGCTCGAGCAGGACGGCGACGGCCTTGGCGATCTGGACGCAGTCGCGGATGACCTGTGCGGCCTTCTCGGGTTCGTCGTCGGTGAGTTTCCAGGGTTCGTGGCGCTGAATGTACTCGTTGCCGAACTGGGCTAGCTGGACCGCGGACTGCCCAATGCCCCGAAGGTCGTAATCGTTGACGCTCTCGCGGACGCCCTCGATGCCGTCCTGAATGCGCTCGTGGACCTCCTCGGAGACGTCGGTCTCGGGGGTGCCCTCGTAGTTGCGGTAGGCAAAGAGGAGCGAGCGGTACCAGAAGTTGCCGACGGTGCCGACGAGTTCGCCGTTGACCTTCTCCTGGAAGGCGTCCCAGGAGAAGTCGACGTCCTGCTGGAGACCGCCCGTGGTCGTCAGGTAGTACCGCAGCAGGTCGGGGTGGAACCCTTCCTCGAGGTACTCTTTCGCCCAGATAGCGCGGTTACGGCTGGTCGAGAGTCCCTTGCCGTTGATCGTGATGAAGCCGGTCGCGGCGACGCCGCGGGGCTTGTTGTAGCCTGCCCCCTCGAGCATCGCGGGCCAGAAGATGGTGTGGTGCTGGATGATGTCACGGCCGATGACGTGGACGATCTCGCCGTCTTCCTTCCAGACCTGCTCCCAGTCGTACTCGTCTTCGCCGACGCGCTCGCTGTACTGTTTCGTCGAGGCGACGTACTCGATCGGTGCGTCGACCCAGACGTAGAGGACGACGTCCCGTTCCTCCTCGCCGGGGTAGTCGATCCCCCACTCCATGTCCCGGGTGAGACACCAGTCCTGAAGGCCCTCTTCGATCCACTGCCGGGGCTGATTCCGGGCGTTCGAGGTCCCCTCGAGGCCGTCGAGGAACTCGGTGAGGAAGTCGGCGAACTCCGAAACCTCGAAGAACTTGTGCGCTCGCTCGCGGTACTCCGCAGGATTGCCGGTGATCGTACTCTTCGGGTCCTCGACCTCGCCCGGCTCGAGGTGGCGCTGACAGCCTTCGTCACACTCGTCGCCGCGAGCCTTCTCGCCACAGTAGGGACAGGTGCCCTCGACGTAGCGGTCGGGGAGATACTGGTCTGCGTCGGGGTCGTAGGCGACCTGAATCTCCTTCTCGTAGACGTAGCCTTCCTCGTCTAAGGTCTGGACGATCTCCTGGGTGAGTTCGGTGTTGGTCTCGTCGTGAGTGTGACCGTAGTTGTCGAAGTCGACGTTGAACTGCGGGAACGTCTCCTCGTACTGTTCGTGCCACTCCAGGGCGAACTCGTCCGGTTCGACGCCCTCCTGCTCGGCGTTGACGGCGACCGGGGTGCCGTGCATATCCGAACCGCTCACGTAGGCGGTCTGCTGGCCGAGTGTCTCGAGGGCGCGCGTGAAGGCGTCCGCCCCGATGTACCCCCGGAGGTGACCGATGTGGAGGTCCCCGTTCGCGTAGGGCAGTCCACACGTCACCACCGCGGGACGATCCGTCGGAAACTCGTCGTTGCTCATATGCGTAGTCTCTGGGTGGCGGGCGTAAAACCCGCCGGTTTTCGGTCGGTTGCTCGAGCGATGCCGCTCCGTGGCGAATCGAACGTGTCGGGTTTCGACGTCACCGGGACCCGTATGAACGGGCACGAAAGCGGCGCTTCCCCCCGAAGACAGAGACGGCTACATCCGCATCGAGTAGAACGAGTCGACGGGTGCCGAACAGTCCGTCATTCTCGGCTATACGTTTCGCTTCGACGTGTATAACTATTGCCATGCGCTTCACTGTCGACGGCCTCGACGAGTAGTATCCAGTTATAGCCACTTTCGGAGAGTATGGGGCGGATACAACGACGAAAACGCGTATTACTACCGAAGACAGTCGCCGCCAGTTTTGGGAGGCAGTGTCGTGGGTCCGACCATGGCTGGGATCGACATCCCTCGCGAGACCTGGGCGACTCGGACCGGGTTCATCCTCGCGGCCGTCGGAAGCGCGGTCGGCCTCGGGAACATCTGGCGGTTCCCCTTCCAGGTCGGACAGGAAGGCGGAGCCGCGTTCCTGCTGATCTACCTGCTGTTTATCGCGCTCATCGGGTTCCCGGCGATGCTCGTCGAGTTCGTCGTCGGCAGACACACCGAACGAAACCCAGTCGGCGCGCTGAAAGCGATCGCGGGCGGCGCCTGGTCGTACGTCGGCTGGATATTCATCGCGACCGGGTTCGTCATCCTCTCGTACTACAGCGTCGTCGCTGGCTGGACGATCCGGTACACGATACTCGGACTCCAGGACGGCTACCTCGCTGATGCTGGCGAGGCCGAGGGGCAGTTCGTCGAACTCGCGAGCGGACTGGACGCCATCTTCTTCCACGCGCTGTTCATGGCGGTCGTGATCGTCATCGTCGCCTTCGGCATCCAGCGCGGGATCGAACTCGCCGTGAAGGTGATGGTTCCCGCGATCATCGTCATCACGGTCGGAATGGCCATCTACGCGTTCACCCTCGAGGGCGCGAGTGAGGCCTACAGCTACTACCTCTCGCCGGAGTGGGGCGTGATCGCCGCCGAATGGCAGAGCATCTTCCCCGCCGCAGCGGGACAGGCCTTCTTTACCCTCTCGCTGGGAATGGGAGTGATGATCACCTACGCCTCCTACCTCGGTGAGGACCGGAATCTCGCCGAAGACGGCGCGATCGTCATCGGCTTCGACACCGCGATCGCGTTCATCACGGGCCTCATCGTCTTCCCCATCCTCTTTACCGCGGGCGTCGATCCCGCCGATCCCGGTGCTGGCGCGATCTTCGTCTCACTGGCCGCAGCGTTCGGTGACCTCGCACTCGGCTGGATCATCGGTGCGATCTTCTTCGGGACCGTCGCGATCGCCGCGCTCTCGAGTGCGATCAGCCTGATGGAGGTCGTCGTCTCCTACGTCGTCGACGAGCGAAACGTCGACCGAAAGGTCGCGGCCTTCGGAATCGGCATCGCGCTGTTCCTGCTCGGGCTTCCGTCGGCGTACGACCTCGTCCTGCTCGACCTGTTCGACCTCTTCGCCGACCAGATCCTGCTGGTGCTCGGTGGACTACTCCTGATGATCCTCGTTAGCTGGTCGCTGTCAGAACTCGCGGTCGACGAACTCTCGCGAGGCATCGGCGACCTCGGCTCGCTCGGGCCCGCCTGGATCTGGGCGGTCCGCATTCCGGTCGTCGTCGTCCTGATCGTCGCGCTCGTGCTCGGTATCCTCGACTACTACGAGTTCCTGACCGGACCGTTCGCGGAGTGGGTCGGCGGTCAGTAATCCCTACTCGCTCTCTACGGTCCAGACGTCGAGCAACACGCCGGATCGACCACCCAGCAACAGCATCGCACCCAGTACCCCAGTTCCGACGAACGCGACCACGAACGTCGGCGTCGACAACTCGAGGACGATTGTGACAGCGGTCCAGACCCAGACGAACCAGCCCAGTGCCTCCCAGGGTCGCCCGTCGTACAGCCGCCAGACAGACAGCGACAGCAAGAAGCCGGCGAACGCGGCCGCGACGACGACCGCCTCGAGCGTGAGTAGCCACGTCGCTACGACGAGGACGAGACAGCCGACGGCAGCGACGACGTCCAGCCGATCCATCGGATCGTACTCTCGGTTACGGCGAAAAACGTGTGTCGATTCACTCTCCCGAAACGGGAACTTCGATCCCAACCTCGTCCTCGAGTCGATCCACGTCGGCCACGAACGACTCGAGCTGGTTACGGGTGACGTGGGGCATACAGACGACTCGGAGTTCGTCGTCTGCAGTCCGGGAGAGTCGCCACCCCTCACCGCGTAACGCCTCGAACAGTTGCGTCGGGATCGACGCCGCCACGAGCGGAAGTTCCGGGTCGACGACGTCGTACCCCCGGGACTCGAGTTCGGCGGCGAGCCACTCGGCGTTGTTCTGCGAGCGGACGTACTGGTCGCGGTAGCCGTCGGGCCACAGTTCTTCCATCGCGGCGACGGCGCTCGCGACGCCCGCACCCGACCGGGTTCCAGTCAGCGTCGCCTGCGAGGTCGACTCGAGGTAGGGCGTCTCGACGGCGAGTTCGTCCAGCAGGTCGGCGGAACGGGCGAGCAGCCCGCCCGCCGGAACCGCAGCCTGCCCCATCTTGTGGGGATCGATCGCCATCGTATCGACGGCCGCGTGGCCGAAGTGCCACTCGTGGTCGGTAAAGGGGAGGACGAACCCACCCCAGGCGGCGTCGACGTGTAACAACGCGTCGACCGAGTCGGCGATTTCGCCCAGTTTCGGGATCGGATCGACCCGGCCGTACTCCGTCGACCCGGCGACGCCGACGATCGCGGCGGTATCCTCGTCGACGCAGGCACGGACGGCCTCGAGGTCGACTCGACCGTCGTCGGCCGTCGGGACGACCGCCAGTTCGACGCCGAGGAGGTCGGCTGCCTTGTTGAAGCTGAAGTGTGCCGATTCGGGAACGACAACGGTCGGGCGGCGAGCGTCGGCACGTTCGCGTGCGATCCGGACGGCCTGGACGTTCGCCTCCGTTCCGCCGCTGGCGACGTACCCCGCCGGCTCCGCGAGACCAGCGATTTCGCCCAGAAGTTCGATGGCCTCGTCCTCGAGGGTGGCGACGGTCGGGTACGTGCCGGGATCGCCGGGATTGGTCGCGAGGAAGCGTTCGGCGGCCTCGCGTGCTGCCGGATGCGGCTCGGTGCACATCGAGGACAGCACCCGGTCGAACGACTGTGGCTCGGCGCGCATATTACGGTAGATGAGTATCGGTCGGATATTCGTTGCGTTTGCCCGCAGCGAGGTGAACAGGGGCGACTGCTCGAGAGTTGCCGGATTTTGCCAGCCGTCGTTGGCAGAGGAGGCATCGACTCGACCGATAGTTTCATCAATATCCTAACACAGTCGAAAATATGCTCGAGCCGATCCTCGCACTGGTGGTCCTGTTCGGCATCTTGTGGGCAGCAGTCTACTCCGGAACGAAAGCGGCCCTGCGCGAGTTCTACGCCGAGATAGAGGACGATATCGCCCCGAAAGAGGAAGAGGAGTAACGACGAATCGACGTTCTCGGCCGCCGATCAGCGCACCGAATCGAGCAGTAGCTTCTGCTCGACTCGCTTCACTTCGTGCTGGACGTCACGGACGGCGTCGATGTTCGCGGAGATCGAACTGATTCCCTCGTTGACGAGGAAGTTGACCATGTCGGGCTTGGAGCCGGCCTGCCCGCAGATGCTCGTGTCGACGTCGTGTTCGCGGCAGGTCTCGATCACGTCGCCGATCAGCCGCAACACGGAGGGGTGGAGTTCGTCGAACCGGTCGGCGACGTGCTCGTTGTTCCGGTCGACCGCGAGCGTGTACTGGGTCAGGTCGTTCGTGCCGAAGGAGGCGAAGTCGATGCCGGCCTCGGCCATCTTCTCGACGGCCAGCGCCGAGGCGGGCGTCTCGATCATCACACCCCACTTGCGCTTGTCTGGGTCGATGCCGGCCTCACGCATCAGTCCCTTGGCGGCGTAGACGTCCTCCGCGTCGTTGACCAGCGGGAACATGATCTCGACGTTGTCGTACCCCATCTCGTAGAGCCGGCGGAACGCCTCGAGTTCGTGCCCGAAGACCTCGGGTCGGTCGAGCGAGCGGCGGATGCCACGATAGCCCAGCATCGGGTTGTGCTCGTCGGGTTCGTCGCTGCCGCCCTCGAGCTGGCGGAACTCGTCGGTCGGGGCGTCGAGGGTGCGGACGCGGACGGGACGCGGGTAGAACTCGTCTGCGACGCCCCGAATGCCGTCGATCAGCTGGTTGATGTACTCGTCTTTGCCGTTTTCCTCGATGAACTTCTCGGGCGTCTGATTCAGCGAGAGGATCATGTGCTCGGTCCGTAACAGACCGACTCCGTCGGCTCCCGTCGCGGCCGCGCGTTCTGCTGCTTCGGGGATCGAGACGTTGACCTTCACCTCGGTCGCGGTCATCGGCTTGACCGGCGACTGCGGGCGGACCTCCTCGACGGGTTCGGTCTCCTCGTCGGGTTCGATCTCCTTGCCCTCGAGGACGTTGCCCTTTTCACCGTCTAACGTGACGACCTGGCCGTCCTCTAAGACGGTCGTGGCGTTCGTCGTGCCGACGATCGCGGGGACGCCGAGTTCGCGGGAGACGATCGCCGCGTGGCTGGTCATCCCGCCCTCGTCGGTGATGATGCCGGAAGCGCGTTTCATCGCAGGCACCATGTCGGGCATCGTCATCTCGGTGACGATGATGTCCCCTTCGCCGACCTTCGCGAGGTCGTCGAGTTTCGTGACGATCTTGGCGGCACCGCTTACGGTCCCGGGACTCGAGCCGAGACCGTCGACGATGACGTCGCCGGAGGGTTGTGAGTCGGCGCTTCCGGAGCCGGCGGCCGCCGTCGCTCCGCTGCCGTCGGTGACGCCTTTCGTCGGATCGGCCATCCCTTCGGTGAGGTCCGTCTCCGCACTGGCGGAGTCGTCCTCGTCGATCGTCGTGATCGGCCGGGACTGGAGCATGTAGACCTCTCCATCCACGATGGCCCACTCGACGTCCTGTGGCTGGTCGTAGTGGTCTTCGACTCGTTCGCCGAGTTCGACGAGCGCGTCGATCTCGTCGCCGTCGAGAACCCGCTGGTTGCGCTTTTCCTCGGGGACTTCCCGTTCGACGGTTTCGCCGGTCTCCTCGTCTTTGACGTGCATCACCTTCTTCTCGGCGACGGTCACGTCGACTTCGTCGTCGTCGTCCTCGCGGGGGACGACGTAGTTGTCCGGCGAGACCGCGCCGGAGACGACGGCTTCGCCGAGTCCCCAGGCGGCTTCGACGATCATCGTCGGATCGCCGGTCGAAGGGTGGCTGGTGAACATCACGCCGGACTTGTCGGCGTCGACCATCTGCTGGACGACGACGGCGATGTTGACCGACGAGTGGTCGAATCCCTGCTCCTGGCGGTAGTAGATCGCCCGCTGGGTAAACAACGAGGCCCAGCACTCACGGACTCGTTCCAGGAGGCGCTCCTCGGTGACGTTCAGGAACGTCTCCTGCTGGCCGGCGAAGGAGGCGTCGGGCAGGTCCTCGGCCGTCGCCGACGAACGGACGGCGACGAACGCTTCTCCGTCACCGACCTCGTGGTAGGCCTCGAGGACCTCCTCGCGCAGGTCGTCGGGGAACGGCGTCTCAGTGATCAACTCCTGGGCCCGATCCGCGGCCTCGGCGAGGGCGCTCGAGTCCTCGACGTCGACGTCGACGGCCTCGAACAGTTCCTCGTCGATTTCCGCTTCTTCGATAAACGATCGGTAGGTTCCAGCAGTGACCACGAATCCCGAGGGAACGGGCAGCCCCGCGCCCGTCAGTTCTCCCAGGGAGGCACCTTTTCCGCCGACCTGCTCGAGGTCGTCGGCGCTGATTTCGTCCAGCCAGAGTACAGCCATCTCTATATAGGTGGTCAGGAGACCGAATAAAGAAGGTTGCGAACGGTAGCCACGATTCGAAACTCGGGACCGAATGAGTTTCTCTGTTGTCTGGCGATTTTCGCCGCTCGGGAGTCCGTAATCAGGCCTCGAGAATCTCGTCCTCGTCGGCCGGCGGAACGACCATCGACCCCTCGAGTGCGACGACGCCGCGGCCGCCGACCTGTACCTCGCCGTCGACTCGCACGCGAACGATGCCCGGCCGGTCGACGTAGTGTCCTTGCTCGAGTCGCAGTTCCTCGGGGAAGTCGTCGTCGAACGCACCGAAGCGGTCGAGGTAGGCACCGACGGCACCGCTTGCCGTCCCCGTTACCGGATCCTCGGGGACGCCGGCGCCGGGCGCGAACATCCGTCCGTGTAGCGACGACGCGCCCTCGAGCGTGTCGAAGCTGAAGACGTAGATGCCCGCGGCGTCGACGGACTCCGCCAGCCCCTCGATCGCGTTCATGTCGGGTTCGGCTGCGCCGAGGTCCGAGAGGTACGTGATCGGAACGATCAGGAAGGGGAGGCCGGTCGAGGAGACCGCGAGCGGAATGTCGTCGCTGGCGCCCTCGAGTGCCGCCTCGTCGACGCCCAGAGCCGCTGCGACACGGTCGTAGCCGACGTCTACTTCGCGAATCTGCGGTGTGTCCTGTGTCATCCAGACCGTACCGTCTTCCTCGAGGTCGATCTCGAGGACGCCGACGTTCGTCTCGAGGGTCGTCGTTCCGGGCTCGAGCCCCTCACGGTCGTGAAGGTAGGCGAACGAGCCGATCGTCGCGTGGCCACAGAGGTCGACCTCTTGTGTGGGAGTGAAATAGCGAACGCGGCGGTCGGCGTCGTCGCTCGAGCGGAGGAAGGCCGTCTCGCTGACGGCCATCTCGTCGGCGATCGCTTGCATCTGGTCGTCGGTGAGGTCGTCCGCGTCCGGGACGACACCGGCAGGGTTGCCCCCGAGCGGTTCGTCGGTGAACGCGTCGACCTGGAAGAGCCGGATCGTCTCCATACGGGATGGTACAGCGGAGGGCTATTCGGTTTTCCCCTCGAGTTCCGTATCAATCGTCGGACGTGCCCTGCCCGGTCGCCGTCTCCACGTCGGGGCGGCGACCGCCGGTGAGGTCGCCGTCTCGCCACGTGCCGCGGTTGAACCAGCCGACGGCGACAACCGCGCCGATCAGGTGCGAGACCGCAAAGGAGAGCCAGATACCCTCGGGACCGAGGATCGTCGAGGCCCACCACGCGACCGGCACCTGGACGATGCCGAACGCCAGGAGTACGAGTCCCGCGGCGGTAGACGTCATTCCGGCTCCGCGGAAGCCGCCCATGTAGGTGTACATGACGCCGAAGAGGCCGAACGTGGGAGCGACGTAGTAGAGGAAAGTTGCTCCGGCGTCGATGACCTCCGGATCGGTCGTGAAGACGGCGACGACGGGTTCCGCGACGAGCATCGTCAGTAACCCGGCCGCGGTCAGCGTACAGAACAACGCGATCGCGGCGATCCTGTTTGCCGACGCCGCCCGGTCGGGGTAGCCGGCACCGACGTTCTGTCCGGTCATCGTCTCGACGCCCTGGGAAAGTGCGATCGCCGGCAGGATAATCACCGAGAGGATTCGCGTCCCGATGCCGTAGGCCGCGACTACTGGCGTCGCGAACAGCGAGACGATGACCAGAAGCAGGTTGATCGAGAGCGCACGACTGGCACCCTCGAACGACGCCGGGAGCCCGAGTCGCATCAGCTTCCAGCCGTACGAGGGGTCCGGAACCATCTGAGAGAGGTGGATCTGGACGCCCCGGTAGCCCCGAAGCATGATCCACAGCCCTAGCGCCAGCGTGAGTGCGCGGGCGAAGATCGTCGCGTACGCTGCCCCGGCGATTCCGAGTTCGGGGAACGGACCCACGCCGAAGATCAAGAGTGGGTCGAGCGCGATGTTGATCGCCACCGAGACGAACATGATCAGCATCGGCGTCACCGTGTCGCCGTACCCCCGCATCAACGAGACGAACATGAAGAAGCCGAAGACGAACACGAGCCCCAGCGAGTAGATCCGCATGTAACTCGCGGCGGCCGCGACGACCTCGGGTTCGGCACCAAAGAGCGCGAGCAGGTCGTCGACGATGGCGTAGCCCACGAGTCCGAGGATCAGTGAACCGATTATCGAGAACGACACCGTCTGTGACGCCGCATACTCGGCTTTCGACTCGTCGTCGGCACCGACGTACTGGGCGACGAGAACGCTCCCGGCGACCGACAGTCCCAGCGCAAGCGAGATCAACAGGAAGACCAGCGGAAACGCGTAACTGATCGCCGCCACCTCCGTCGTCCCGTACCGGCCGAGCCAGAACGTGTCGGCGACGTTGTACGCCGTCTGGAGGACGTTCGTGATTATCAGCGGCAGGGAGAGATAGAGCAGCGGCCGCGCGACGCCGCCGCTGGTCAGATCGACCTCCTCTCGAGCGTCGAATATCCGCTCGAGGTGATCGCGAAGGCTCACGAATTCCGCTCCTCCGGTAGAAGACGCGCGGTCGCTCTCTCGGATTCCGTTCGGCCGGACACGCTACTGACTAACCAGTCAGTCAAGAAGTACCTTGCGCTCGCCGAACCCTGTGGGAGTCGGTATCACGCAGTACTGTGGCGAAAATCGGATTGGCGAACGCGTCCGTCGGCCGCTCAGTCGTCGCCCGTCGAATCGATCGGTTGCTCCGCCCACTCGTCGATCGGCGGCAGATCGTCGGAATCGTGCGTTCCGACGGGTGGCCGGTTCACCTCCGCAGCGGGAGAGGACTCGAGGTCGGTCTCGGTCTCGAGTCGCGCCATCGCTTCGGTCTGAGACTGGTCAGTTTCCGCCGGCCGCGGACTATTTTCAGACGCTCGAGCGTCCTGATCGATCCGCATCGAACAGAACTCGACGCCGCACATCGAGCAGAATCGCGCCTCCTTGTAGTTGTCTCCGGGGAGCGTCTGGTCGTGATACTCGCGGGCGCGATCGGGATCGAGCGCCAGCCGGAACTGCTCGCGCCAGTCGAACTCGTAGCGGGCTTCCGAAAGTGCGTCGTCCCAGTCTCGAGCGCCGGGCCGTTCGTTGGCCACGTCACCCGCGTGGGCGGCGATCCGGTAGGCTGCCAGGCCGTCGCGAACGTCTTCCTCGTCGGGCAAGCCGAGGTGCTCCTTGGGCGTCACGTAACACAACATGGAGGCACCGGACTGGGCGGC